>JAMOVV010000087.1 GCA_027067385.1 Desulfarculaceae bacterium | reverse complement strand
TAACCATAGTTAATAAATTAACCCACCGCAACCTGCCGGACCGACCGGAGAACCCGGCGCCGGCTATTTTTTCAGCCGCTTGGAAAGGGCCGGCGGGGAGATGCCCAACAGGCGGGCCGCCTCGGACTGCTTGCCGCCGCTACGGCGCAGGGCCTCGGCCACCAACATATCGGTGGCCTCCTTGATGGTGGGCAGCTCGTCCGGAAAGACCATCTGGTCGCCGGCGGTGGCCGGTCCCGGGTCGGGGCGCCGGGGGGCCTGGCCATCGCCGAGGTGGTCCCGCAGCAGGCCGGGGGAGAGCACCGCCGAGTTGTTGCGGCTCACCGCGTCGTGGATCAAGGAGCGCAGCTCCCGCACGTTGCCCGGGAACCGGTGGGCGGCCAGCAGCTCCAGGGACTCCGGCGGCACCCGGGGCCGGCGCTTGCCCAACTCCCGGCAGGACTGCTCCAGGAAGTGATCCACCAGCAGCGCGATATCACCGGGACGCTCCCGCAGGGGCGGCAGGTGGACGTGGTGGGTGAGCAGGCGGTAGTGCAGGTCGGTGCGGAAGTCGCCGCTGTTTTGCATTTGCCGCAGGTCGCGGTTGGTGGTGGCCACGATGCGCACGTCGGCCGACTGCACCTCGTCCTGGCCCAGGGCCTGGTACTCGCCGTTTTGCAGCAGGCGCAGCAACTTCACCTGGCTGGCCGCCGGCAGGTCGCCGATCTCGTCCAGCACCAGGGTGCCGCCGGCGGCCTTTTTCACCATGCCCCGGCGGGAGCGGTCGGCCCCGGTGAAGGCCCCGCGCAGGTGGCCGAAGAGGGTGTCGGAAAAAACCTGGTCGTCCAGGCCGGCCACGTTGACGATCACCAGCTCGCCGGGGCACTGGCTAAGCCGGTAGAGGGCCTCGGCGGCCAGCTCCTTGCCCACCCCGGTCTCGCCGGTGATCAGCACCGGCTGCCGGCTGGGGGCGATGGCCTCCAGGTAGCGGAAGATGGCCAGCATGCCCGGGTCGTTGGTGATGATGCGCTCGAAGGCCGGGTGGCGCGAGGCGGAGCCCTCCAATAGCTGCTGGCGCAGGGAGAGGTTTTCCATCTGCAGGTCTTTGAAGCGCAGGGCCCGGTTAACCGCCGCCACCAGGGGCCCCGGCTCCACCGGCTTGGTGATGTAGTCAAAGGCCCCCAGCTTCATGCACTCCACCGCGGTCTCCACGTCCACCGCGCCGGTGACCACGATCACCGGGATGGCTGGGAAGTCGGCGCTGAGCCGTTGCAGGATCTCCTCGCCCGGGACCCGGGGCATGTAAAGATCCAGCAGGACCGCCGCCACCTCCCGGCCGGCGGCCATCTGCAGGGCCTGGGTGCTGTCTTGGCACAGCAACACGTGGTTGAGCCCGGCCTGGCGCAAGGTGATCTTGATGCTGGTGAGCACGCCCGGTTCGTCGTCCACCACCAGGATGGGATGGGCCGGGACCAGGGTCCGGGTCATGACGCGGCCTTTCTGCGGTCCTGGCGGGGCTCCGGCCGGCTGGCGGCCCCCCGCACCGGGAAGGCCACCCGCACCGTCACCCCGCGCTCGGGGTTGGGGGTAAAGCTCATGGTGCCGCCGTGCACCTCCACGATGCCGGCCGAGACCGACAGGCCCAGCCCGGTACCGCCGGTGTCACGCTTGGTGGTGAAAAAGGGGTCGGTAACCCGCGACAAGGTCTCCGGGTCCATGCCCACCCCCTCGTCGCGCACCTGGATCACCACCTGGTCCTTTTCGGCCAGGTAGTAGGTGCTCAGCTCGATGGCCCGGCTGCGGTCGGGCAGGGCCTCGCAGGCGTTGATGAGCAGATTCACCACCACCTGCTCCACCCGCTGGATGTTGCCGGGGAAGGGGGGTATGTCCCGCCCCAGGCGCAGGTAGTGGTTTTCGGTGGCCTTGCCGATGAGGTTGCGGGTGAGGGTGAAGGCCGACTCCACCACCTGGTTGATCCGCACCTGCTGGTCCATCTCGGCCGGGGTGTGGCGGGCGTAGCTTTTGAGGTCGGCCACGATGCTCTTGACCCGCCGCGCCCCGTCGACGATGTAGTCCAGCAGCAGGGGCATCTCCTGCTGGAGCTCCTGGAAGTCGAAACCGCCGGCCTGGAAGTCGCCGTTTTGCCGGTGGTAGCGTTGCAGCACCGGCACCAGGTCGTCCCAGATGCGGCGCAGGGCCGGGGCGTTTAGGGTGACAAAGGAGATGGGGTTGTTGATCTCGTGGGCCACCCCGGAGACCACGGTGCCCAGCGAGACCATCTTGGCCGCCTGGAACATGCGCTCCCGGTTGAGCCGCGCCTCCTGCTCGGCCCGCTTGCGCGGGGTGAGGTCGCGCAGAATGGAAACATAGCCAAAGGTGGTGCCGTCGGCCAGGCGCTGGATGGATATCACCACCTCCATGGGGATGAGCCGGCCGTCCTTGTGGGCGAACTCCCACTCTCCCCGCCAGTAGCCGCGCTCCTGCAGGATGGGCGACACCTCGGCGGCAAACTCCTCAACGCTCTGCCGGGAGGGATGGATAAACGACTCCGGCCGGCCGATCACCTCCTGGTGGCTGTAGCCGAACTGGGAGAGGAAGGCCGAGTTGCAGCTTATCACCTTGCGGTCGCGGTCCAGGGACAAGATGGCGTCGCGGGAGCTTTCGATGATGCTGCGCAGGTGCTCCTCGCTCTTGCGCAGCTCCCGCTCGGTCAACATGCGCGGGGTGACATCGCGCCCCGAACCGCTGATGTAGGGTTCCTGGCCGGGATTGCGGATGACGATATTGCGGTACTCCAGGTAGACCTTCTGGCCGGTGCCGGAGATGTAGGCCTGGATGCCGTTGTCGGCGCCCTCGGCCAGGATGCGCGGGATGTACTTGTCGTGGAAGGAGCGGCGGGCCTCCGGCTCCATGAAGTCGCTGATGAGTCGCCCGATGATCTCCTCCAGGGGATAGCCGAAGACTTGCGACACCGCCTGGTTGGCCGAGATGATGCGACCCTTCAGATCGTGGGTGTAGATGAGGTCGCTGATGCTGTTGAACAACTCGCGGTAGCGGGTCTCGGAGCGGCGCAGGGCCTCCATGGCCTCCTGGGTCTTTTTCAGGTGGCTTTGCATCTCGTTGGCCATGGAGGTCATGGTCTGGGCCAGCACCCCCAGCTCGCTCTTGCCCTTGATGTCCAGGGGGGCCGAAAAATCCCGCACCGCCAGCCGGGAGGCGTACTCGGTGAGCTGGGCCAGGGGACGCGAAACCTTGTTCATCAGCACGTAGGCGATGAGCGCGCTGAACACGAAGATCAAAAAGGTGAGCATCTGCACGTTGATGATCGCGCCCCAGATGGCCTGGCGCACCCGGCGCAGGTCCATGCCCACCTGCACCTGGCCGGCCAGGCCGTTGAGGATGGGATAGGTGACATCGAGATAATCACCCACCTCGCGCACCGTGAACTCGTCGCGGCCGGCCTTGCGGCCGCCGGCCGGCGGATGGACCGGGGCCAGCTCCAGCACCTGGCGGGGAATAGAGGGCACAAAGGTGTGGGCCAGCACCTCGCGCTGGGAGGTGAGCACCATCACGTAGGAGACCCCCTCGATCTCCACGAACTGGTCGATGATCGACTGGATGGTGGCGGCGTCGAGGTTCAAAAAAATCTCGGGGCTGAAGGCGGCGATGCCCCGGGCGATGGCCACCGCCTTGGTCTTGGACTCCTCGGTGAGGTGGGAGTGGATGAGCCAGGCGGCCACCAGGGAGCTCACCGAGGCCACCACTCCGAAGAGCACCAGCATGATCAGCAGGGTCCGTTTAAAAAGCTGGGACATAACCGCCTACTTGCGCCACTTGCGCCAGTCGCGCATGGGCACCAACTTGCCGCCGCGCACCGTGGTGTAATAAACCCGGTCCAGACCCTGGTGCCGCCCGGGACCAAAGTTCACCGGCACCCCGATGCCGATGTCATAGTCGCGCACCCCCTCGATCACCCGCCGCAGACGTTCCCGGCGCAGGTCTCCCTTCATCAGGCTAAGTATCTTCACCAGCATCTTGGCGTTGAGAAAGCCCTCCATGCTCACAAAGGAATAACGCAGGGGACGGTAGGGCTCGGTGGCCAACTCGGACGGTATGCGGGGCTGGTAACGGTCCATCAGCCGGCGGTACTGCACCACCGCCGGCAGCGACACCTCCTGGTAGCTCGGCACCACCTGGGAGACGATGAGTCCCTGGGTGTAGCGCCGCAGTTGCGTGCCGGCCGTCTTCTTGAGCAGCCGCAGGAGATTGTCGCTGTCCACGAAAGACAGGTTGGCGATGGGCACCTCCCAGCCGGCCGCCCGGGCGTCGCGGATAAACCCGGCGCAGGCGGCGTAGGCCCCCACCGAGATCACCGCGTCGGGCCGGCTGCGCCGCAGGATATCCACCTGCTGCTGGAAACTATCGGAAAAACGCGCCCCCCGGTGGTAGGTGGCCTCGGCCAAAATCTTGAGCCCGTGGGCGGCCAAGGTGCGGTGCACCCCCACCCACCCGCTGCGGCCGTAGGCGTCGGCCTGGTAAAAGATGGCGATGCGCCGCCGGCCCACCCGCAAGAGGTTCTCCACCAGCCCCTTGGTCTCCTGCAGGTAAGAAGGACGCAGGTTAAAAACGAAATCGCGGTAGGGCAGGCGGCGCTGCGGCTCGGCCCCGGTAAAGGGAAACAGCAAAAACAAGTGCGACTTGCTAAACATCTTGAGCAGGGGCAACACCCGGGTCACCGTGGGGGTGCCCACGTAGTTGAACAGCAAGAACACCCGGTGCTTCTCCACCAGGTCGATGGTGTTCTGCACCGCCGGCCCCGGCTGGTAGCCGTCGTCGCGGGCCAACACCACCAGGTGGTCCTCCCCCAACAGCCGCTGCTGGTTGGCGTAGTTGATATAGGCCAGCGCCCCCCGGTAGAGCTCTATGCCCAGGGCGCGCGAGGGTCCGCTGAAGGCGGCGGACATGCCGATCTTGATCTCCCGGGCCGCCGCCGTGCCGGCGCCCGACACCAGCCCCAGCAACCACAACGCAACGGCCGCAGCCGCCAAGGACCGGCGACCCGGTTTTCCGGCCGCGCCAAGTTGCCAAAACCGCAAGATCAGCTCCTTAATTCAACCTGCCAGGCCGCTCGCCGGCCAAGCGGCACTACCCACCCCCTTATCTGTTAACAAATTCCCCCCACCCCCCGCAACTGGCGGGCCGCCAGGGCCGTATGTACCGGACGGTGTTCTAAAGGGCGTTACGTTATTCTTTCGGTTGCCACCGGCCCGGTTGGCAACCATAGATTGCTAGTAAAAAGAAATTGAACCAAGCGATACCCTAACCAATTGCAGCCCATCGGCAGTCCAGGGAACGACGCCCGGCCATTTGGGTGCGCAAGCATTGCGCCCGCCAGGGCCATATATACCGGACGGTGTTCTAAAGGGCGTTGCGTTATTCTTTCGGTTGCCGCCGGCCCGGTTGGCAACCATAGATTGCTAGTAAAAAGAAATTGAACCAAGCGACAACCTTACCAATCGCAGCCCATCGGCAGTCCAGGGAACCACGCCCGGCCATATGGGTGCGCAAGCATTGCGCCATCTTGACCGTAGCTCTTGGTCGGGTGTAGGTTTGGGCACTGTTAGCGGATCGACACGCATGCGAAAAATCGCCGTACTCATATTAGTGGGCTGCCTGGCGGCCCTGGTGCTGATGGGCCTTGCTCCCAAGGTGGAGTTGGAGTCCTTGGCTTCGGCGCGGCCGGAGCAGTGGAAGCGCTTTTTCAAGACCAACCCCGGCCCGGCCAAGCTGGAGCTGGGCCGCGACTTGCTGCCCACCATCCTGCCGGGACCGGCCGAGCCGGCCTACGGCTCCCGGCCCCACGCCCTGCGCATCGTGCTGCCAGAGCTCCAGGGCGACTACGGCCTGGAGATAATCTTCAACGACGCCGCGGCCACCAGCCCGCCGCGCCTGGAGATAATCCTCGACGGCAAAGCCGTGGGCCGCCTGCAGGTCCCGGCCGGCAGCGGCGCGCCGCCGCCCTACCTCAACCCCCGGCCGGAGCTCACCCTGCGCCTGCCCCTGCCCGGGGTGCGTCCCGGGTCGGTCCTGCTCATCCGCAGCGTGGAGGGTTCTTTCTGCGCCCCGGCCAAGATACGCCTTACCAGCGGGCTCACCTTCAACCCGGCCAAGACGGCCTACCTCCTGGTGACCCAGAAGAAGCGCTACCTCTTGCCGCTGTTGGCCGCGCTCTTGCTGGCCCTGTTTTTACTGGCCTGGGCCAAGTCCGGTCCGCGCTCGGCCCTGTGGTCGGTTCTCACCCTGGTGGTGAGCTGCGCCGTGGCCATGGTGGCCGCCGAGCTGCTGTTTCGCGAATACCTCATACGCTTTCCCCAGGCGCGGCGCCTGGCGGTGCAGCGCAACCTGGCCGGGGCCGACCAGGCCGGGGCGGCCTACACCTTCCGCACCATGATCCAGCCCACCGCCGACCCGGCGGTGCCCTATCGCCTAAAGCCCAACCTGGACGGGCGCTTTGCCGGCAAGGCCTTTACGACCAACTCCCACCACATGCGTTCGCCGGAGGTGACCTTGGCCAAGCCGGCCGGCACCATCCGCCTGGCCGGGCTGGGCGACTCGGTGGGCTTTGGCTGGGGGGTGGGCCAGGACGAGACCTACCTGGCGGTGCTGGCCCGGCTGCTGGCCGCCGGCGGCCGCCGGGTGCAGCAGCTCAACTTCGCCTGCCCCAGCTACAACACCGCGGTGGAGACGGCGGTCTATCAACGCATGGCCCGGCCCTTCAAGCCGGACTTGGCGGTGATGCTCTTTGTGGCCAACGACTTTGACATGCCCTCCATGATGCTGGAGCCGGTGCGGCGCTGGCGCTGGGACCACAGCTACATCATCGAGCAGCTTCGCCGCCGCCTGGCCATGGCCTGGTCCGACGCGATCAACGAGTCCGAGCCGGTCTTCACCTCGCAGGACCGCCCGGCCCCCGGCGGCGGGGACCGGCGGCGGCAGTGGCTGGCGCGGCTCAAGCAATACTACGGCCGCGGGGCCGGGCTGGCCGGGGTCAAGGCCAGCCTGGACGACTGGTCGCGCCTGCTGGCCGCCGACGGCATACCCGGCATACTGTTGTACTACCCCAACCGCCCGGACAAGCCCGACCCCCGGGTGAGCCAGGTCCTGGCCCACTGCCGGCGGCTGGGCATCCACACCGTGGACATGACCGGACCGCTGGCCGAGTACCTGCGCGCCCACGGCGGGGCCACCATGGCCCAGGCCATCTGGATCCATCCCGGCGATCCCCACCCCAACGCCACCGGCCACCGGCTCATGGCCGAGGCCCTGGCCCGGCTCATCGCTCAAAAGCGGCTGCTGGGGCCGGCCCCGTAAACCGGCGGGGTTGCGCCTTGGTAAGAACTAACTTATTATGCGGCATGCACTGGTCCGGGCGCCGGGCCGTGGGGGGATGAGAATGAGTAAACTAGCGATTCTCGGCAAATTTTGGGAGTTCCTGAAAGTCCGCAAAAAATTCTGGCTGCTGCCCATCGTGGCGGTGCTGCTGCTTATGGGCCTGCTGATCGTGCTCACCGAAGGATCGGCCCTGGCCCCGTTCATCTACACCCTGTTCTAGAACGTCGGCCACGCCGGCGGCGACCAGCTATCCTCCGGCGCACAGGAGACCGATATGACCGAGCCGGAATTGCGCTACCAACCCATCGGGGTCATCCACTCGCCCTTCAGCCACCCCAAGGGCGCGCCCATCCAGCCCAGCGGGGCCCGCGGGGTCAAGGGCGCGGTGGAGCTGCTGCCCCATTTGGCCGAGGGCCTGCGGGACCTGGAGGGATTCAGCCATCTCATCCTGCTCTACCACTGCCACCTGGCCGCCGCGCCCAAGCTGCTGGTAAAACCTTTCCTGGACCAGCACCAGCACGGGGTCTTCGCCACCCGGGCCCCGGCCCGCCCCAACCCCATCGGCCTGTCGGTGGTGCGCCTGCTGGGCGTGGAGGGCCACCGGCTGGACATCTGCGACGTGGACGTGGTCGACGGCTCGCCCCTGTTGGACCTCAAACCCCTGGTGCCCGAGTTCGACCTGCCCTCCGGCGAGGTGCGCACCGGCTGGCTCGGCGGCAACGCCGAGCGCGCCAAGCAGGCCCGGGCCGACGACCGCTTCGTCTAAGCCGTAGTGCGACCGCCGGCCGGGCAGCCATGGCCAGGGCCGGGGAATGGCGATTCCTTGAGCGCTATCTCAACGAGGTGGTTGGCCGGGAAGGCCGGCCTTGGTCCCCCCCGGCCCGGGTGGCCGGGGTGGCCGGATACGGCAGCCGGTGGGCATCCACCCGGTTAGCCGAGAGTGCCGCGGGCGGTAATAAGCCGGCCCAGGCGGCCGGGCGGGGGTTAGGGCGGCGGGGCGGACGCTGGTTTTCGCCCGCCCCGCGCCAGGGGAATCAGGTTCGCAAAACGTAGTAGGCCACGCCGTCCTTGTGCAGGCGGCCGATGACCCCTTCCGAGACCATCTCGTGCAGGCTCTCGCGCACCAGCTCCGGTTCTTCCTTGATGGCGCCGGCCAGCTCCGGCAGCTTCATCGGTCGCTTTTCGGTCTGCAGAATGCGGGTCACCCGCTCGCGCACGAACTCCTCCATGAGGATGCCCAGCAGGTCCTGGTCAAAGGCCAGGGCGTTGCGCTGGTTACCGGGGTAGACATCCTCCCAGGGCCGGCGCATGGTGGCGCCGATGACCCAACGCACCCGGGGGTTGTTCACCGTGGCGTAGATGCCCTGCAGCTTCTCGAGATTCTCGGGGGTTTGCTCGATGGGCCCCAGCTCGGCCATGAGCCGCTCGAAGGACTCCACCGTCTTGATGTACTCCTCGGGCTGGTTGAGGTCCGAGTGGGCCAGGGCCACCCGGCGGCGGTCCATGCCGCTGAACTCCAGGAGCTTGCGGATCATGTTCACCCGGCTCCAGGTATGGTCCACCCCGTAGGAGTGGTGGCATTCCTCCGGCGGGCATCCGATGAGCAGCACGCCGGGGGAGCCTTCCAGCAGGGCGCGGGCCATGACCGAGGGGTCGATCTGGCCGATGCAGCTCACCCCCAGCATGTAGGTGCCCGGAGAATACTTGAGCCCCTTGACCCCGGCGTTGTCGGCCGCGGCCAGGCCGCCCCAGGCGCAGCCAAAGGCGATGGCCTCGCCCGGGGCCAGGTCCCGGGCCAGGGCGGCCACCCGGGCCTCCCGCTGGGCCAGGGTGTTATTTTGCAGGGTGAGGGCGTGGTAGGGGCAGGCCGCGGCGCAGGTGCCGCCGCCGGTGCAGACCAAGGGGTCCACGTGGCGGGGAATCCCCCCGCCGTGGCCCTCCACCGGCTCGATGCCGCCGCAGTCGCAGATTTCCTTGCACAGCCCGCAGCCGATGCACTTGGAGGTGTCGACCACGCAGACCATGCGCGGGGCGTAGAGCTCGCCGGCCTTGGCCTTGAGCACCAGCTCGGCCGTCTTGGCCGCGGCCCGGCGGCCCTGGCGCAGGGCCTCGTGCAGGTCGCAGGGATAGCGGGCGCTGCCGGCCAGGAAGGTCTCCTCCCGGCCCTGCATCTCCGGCCGCACCTTGGCGTGCTTCTGCTCCAGGAACTCACCCTCGCGCACGTCCAGCCCCATCACCTGGGCCACCTTGGTCACCTCCTGGCCCAGGGAGCGCCGGGGGCTGAGGATCAGCTTGTCCCAGGGCATCTCCTGCTCGATGTGGCTCTCGGGGTCGCAGTAGGTGAGGTAGCCCTGTTGCACAGTAGGGCGCAGGGCCCCGTCGTAAGGCACCCAGGTGATGCCCAACTGGCGGCCCAGCTTGCGTTCGCCGGCCGACAGGGGGATGGGCATCTTGCTGTTGTACATGATGGTGACCTGGGTGTTGGGCGAGTGGTCCCGCATGTAGCGTCCCATGGCCCAGGCCGCCCGGGCCGACAGGTGCACAAACTCCGACTGGTTGGCCTCGTAGTCGTTGAGCCAAAAGAGCACCTTGCCCTCGGGCACCCCGCGGGTCCAGATCATCTCCTCGGCCTCGGTGTGGCAAATAACGTTTACGCCGTCGTGGCCGAAGTCGGTGCCCTGGTTGAGCATCTGGCCGTCCAGGCAGGCGATGACCGCTCCGGCCTGGTACACCCGCGGCAGCTCGCTGCCCATGTCTTCAAAGGTCAACTGGTAGTTGCCGGTGCGGCCGATGAGCTTGCTGAGGTTGCCCACCGTGATGCGGCGCACGTAGGGGCTCTGGTCCACCTCGCGCATTATGTTTTCCAGGCGGTCGTAGTAGTGGCGCTCGCCGGGGTAGTGCTCGTGCAGCATGCGAATCTCGTCTTCCCAGTCGTCGGTGACCACCGCGATGATGCAGTCGATTTCGCGGCGCACCAGCTCCTGGGCCGCGGCGTAGGTGGCGATGCCCCCGCCCAGGATGACCACCGGGCCGTTCCACTCCACCAGTTCCTTGGGGGTGGACTCCAGGGCCTCCAGGCCGGCCACCGCCGCCTTGATGAGCTTATAGCCCTTGGCGGCCATCTCCTCGGGGGCCAGGTCGTGCACCTGGGCCACGTGGTCGCGCAGGTTGACCATGTCGATCTGGCCCTGCTCCAGGCCCACCTCGGCCAGCTCCCGCTCCAGCTTCTTGAGCATGATGCGGGCCTCGCAGCCGGCCACCACCACCCGGTTGATATCGTTGTCCTGGATGATCTTTTTCATGCTGGCCATGCCGGGGGGCAGGCAGGGGAAGGGCTCGATGGCCACCGTGGCCGCCGCGTCCTGGTCCTGCAGCTTTTGGCGCAGCCCTGCCAGGTCCAACAAGGGGGCGATGCGCCGGCCGCATTCACACAGGAAGACTCCAACTCTCTTGTTTTGGTCGCTCATGCTTCAACTCCCCTTTTCAGACTGCGCTGTGGGCCATGCGGGTTTTGGGTTCGCCCCGTACCAAGTCCAGGCGCCGGCGCATGGCGCCGGTGGGACATACGGTAACACATGAGCCGCAGGCCACGCAGGCGTCCGACGGCATCATGTAGGGGGTGCCGATGACTTTGTGCACGCCGCGGCCCACCATGGAAATGGCCGACACGCCCACCACCTCCTTGCACGTCCGGACGCACAGTCCGCAAAGGATGCAGTCTTCTTCGGGATCATGGATCGCAAAGCGGGTTTGCTCCACCCCGTATTCCTGGGCCAGCCGCTGAATCTCAGAGCTGGCCGGGCACTCCGACAACAGCATCTCCAGTATCCAGCGCCGCACGTTTTTGACCCGGTCGCTGTCGGTGTAGACCTGGAGGCCGTCTTGCACCGGGTACATGCAGGAGATCACCACCTTGGACCAGTCACCGTCTCTTAGCTCCACCACGCAGAGCCGGCAGTTGCCGCTGGGCTCCACCGCCTCGTGATGGCACAGGGTGGGGATGTGTATGCCGTACTGACGGGCGGTGTCCAGCACCGTCCAGCCCGCCTGGGCCTCCACCGGCTGATCGTTGATTTTGAACTCGATCATGACGCCGCCTCCTGGCTCTTTTGGGATACCAGCGCGGGTGAGATCACCTGCACCGCTCCGAAGTTGCACGACTCCAGGCAGATGCCGCATTGGATGCACTTGTCCTGGTCGATGGTGTGGGGTTTCTTCTTCTCGCCGCTGATGGCCTCTTGGGGACACAGGCGGGCGCAGGTGCGGCAGCCGGTGCAGGCCTCCTGGTCGATCTGGTAGGAGATGAGCTCCTTGCAGATACCGGCCGGGCACCTCCGCTCGTTGATGTGGGCCAAGTACTCGTCGCGGAAGTACTGAAGCGTGGTGAGCACCGGGTTGGGCGCGCTGCCGCCCAGGGCGCAGAGCGAGCCGTCCTTGATGGCCTCGCCCAGGCTCTCGATCTCCTCGACGTCCTTTTCGGTGCCCTTGCCCTTGCTGAAGTCGTCGAGCATCTCGCGCAGGCGGGTGAGCCCCAGCCGGCAGGGAATGCATTTGCCGCAGGATTCCTCCTCCAAAAAGCGCAGGAAGTAGCGGGCCACGTCCACCACGCAGTCGCGCTCGTCCATGACGATCATGCCGCCGGATCCCATCATGGAGCCCACCTTGGACAAGGAGTCGTAGTCCACCGGCACGTCCTTGAGGGAGTAGGGTATGCAGCCGCCGGAGGGGCCGCCGGTCTGCACCGCCTTGAAGGGCTCGCCGCCGGGCACCCCGCCGCCGATCTCCTCGATGATCTCCACCAGGCTGGTGCCCATGGGCACCTCCACCAGGCCCACGTTGTTGACCTTGCCCACCAGGGAGAAGACCTTGGTGCCGGTGCTGTGGGGCACCCCGATGCCGGCGAACCAGTCGGCCCCGTTATTGATGATCAAAGGCACGTTGGCCCAGCTCTCCACGTTGTTGAGCACCGTGGGCCGGCCCCACAGCCCTTCCTCCACCGACCGTACGTACTTGGGCCGCGGCTCGCCGGCCAGGCCCTCGATGGAGGTGAACAGGGCGGTGGACTCGCCGCAGACAAAGGCGCCGGCCCCGCGGTTGATGCGCAGGTCGAAACAGAAATCGCTGCCCAGGATGTTATCGCCCAGCAGGCCCAGGCTGCGCGCCTGTTCCATGGCAAGGTCCAGGTGCTTGATGGCCACCGGGTATTCGTGGCGCACGTAGATGTAGCCCTGCTCCGAGCCCAGGGCGTAGGCCGCGATGATCATGCCCTCCAGCACCGCGTGGGGGTCGCCCTCCATGATCATGCAGTCCATGAAAGCGCCGGGGTCGCCCTCGTCGCCGTTGCAGACCACGTAGACCGGGCGGCCCTTCTTTTCGATGGCCTTGAGGGCGCCGCGCCACTTGCGGCCGGTGGGGAAGCCGGCCCCGCCGCGGCCCCGCAGCCCCGACTTCTCCACCTCGCTCACCACGTCCTCGGGTGACATGCCGGTGAGGACCTTGGCCAGGGCCTGGTAGGCGCCGGCGGCGATGGACTCGCGGATGTCGGTGGGGTCCACCGAACCGATGCGGCCCAGCACCAGGCGGTGCTGCTTCTTGTAGAAGGGTATGTCCTGCTCCCGGGGGATGGGCTCGCCGCTCTGGGGGTCCTGGTAGAGCAGCCGCTCAACCGGCTGGCCCTCCACCAGGGTGGTCTGCACGATCTCCTCGGCGTCGGAGGCCTTGACCTTTTGGTAGAACAGGCCCTCGGGCTGGATCACCACCAGGGGTCCGCGGGAACAGAAGCCGCGGCAACCGGTGGTCTTGATCAGGGGACGCACCTTGGTGTCCAGGCCGGCCTGGTCCAGGGCCTCTTTCAGGGCGGCCTCGACCTGCTCGGCGCCCGCGGCCAGGCAGCCGGTGCCGTAGCAGACGATCACCTCCGCTTGCTGGGGGTCCTTTTGCGCAAGCAGCTCCTCTTGGTAGAGCTTTAAATCAGCGGCCGAACCAAGTCGGCGCTCGGTAAAGGACTGGGCAACGTTTGTCTCTGCCATTTGTCGATCCTCTCAGCTTATTGCGCCGCTAGGCTCTTTAACTTTTTGTTCAGCTTGCCCGAGGTGGCCTGGGCCAGGTAGTCGTCGTCCACCACCACCACCGGGCTCAAGGCACAGCAGCCCAGGCAGTTGACCGTCTCCAGGGTCACCAGCAGGTCCGCGGTGGTCTCGCCGGCCTTCACCTTCAGCTTGCGCTCCAGGTCATCGACCAGGCGCTCGCCGCCCTTGAGATGGCAGGCGGTGCCCAGGCACACCTTCACCTGGTGCTCGCCCTTGGGCTTTAGGCTAAACGACTTGTAAAAGGTGGCCACCGAATAGGCCTGGCTCAAGGGCACGCCGGTGTGGTCACAGATCAGCTCCAGGGCCTCGGGCGGGATGTAACGAAAGGCGCTTTGCACGTCCTGCAACAGAAATATCAGGTACTCCTGTTTGCCGGGATAGCGCTCGATGATCTCATCAATGTCTACCTCAACCGGTGCTGTACTCATTTTTTCTCTCCTGCGCGGAAAAAGAAAATTCCTGCCCTGCTACTAAGCAAGTAACAGGCCAAAGAGCACATCCCCCCGTTGTTATTGGATTATTCGCAAACAGGGCAAACGCCGCCCCCGGCCTATGAAACAATTAATGTTTCATTGCGCCGCAAAAACCACGTTGAATTGTAGTGAAACTTTGTATCTTACCGATACCAAAAGGCATTCTCGGCGTGTTTCAGGCGGTGAAACGCATGAAACACCACTGAAACAAGTCAGTTGAGATTCAGGGCCTTCATGCGCCGCCACAACGACGTGCGGCTGATGCCCAAGAGCTGGGCCGCCTCTTGCCGCCGGCCACCGCAGACCTCCAGGGCGTTGAGGATATCTTGCGCCTGGAGGTCTTGGTCGCCTCCCCGGGCCGCGGCGGAGACGGCCGGTCCCCGGTCGTCGCCTTGGCCCTGCAGGTCCTGGTTGGGCAGATGGGCCGGGAAGATAACCGGCCCCTTGACAAATACAAAGGCGTACTCCATCATCCGCTCCAGCTCGCGGACATTGCCGGGCCAGTCGTAGGACATGAAGCGCTGGAGCACCTTGGGGTCCACCATGCGCACGTCCTTGCCGGTGGACTTGTTGAGCCGCCCGATAAAATGATCTACCAGCAGGGGGATGTCTTCCATGCGCTCGCGCAACGGGGCGATGTTCATGGGCACGGTGCGCAGGCGGTAGTACAGGTCCTCCCGGAAGGTGCGCTCCTTGATGGCCCGGCCCAGGTCGCGGTTGGTGGCCGCGATTATGCGGGCGTCCAGGGGCACCAGGCGGGTGCCCCCCACCCTTTCGAAGACGCGCTCTTCCAAGACCCGCAGCAGCTTCACCTGCAGCTCGGGCTTGAGATCGCCGATCTCGTCAAAGAACAGGGTACCCTCGCGGGCCAGCTCGAAGCGTCCCACCTTGGAGCGCACCGCGCCGGTGAAGGCGGCCTTTTCGTGGCCAAAGAGCTCGGACTCCAGCAGGCTCTCGGCCAGGGCCGAGCAGTTGACCGCCACAAAGGGACCGTCCTTGCGGGGGGAGTGGTTGTGGATGGCCCGGGCGAAGAGTTCCTTGCCGGTGCCGCTCTCGCCGGTGATGAGCACGCTGGCCTCGCTGGCGGCCACGTCGGGCAGCATGCGGAAGAGCCGGCGCATGCACGGGCTCTCCCCCACGATATCGGAGAAGCGGCGCCCCAACGTCTGTACGCTATCGGAGGGTTGCTGCTCCAGGCCGCTGATCACCCGGAAGCTCTCCACCGCCCCCACCACGGTGTCGCCCCGGTCCTTGACCACGCTGGTGTTGACCAAGATCGACAGCCGCCGGCCGTCCTTGGACAGGATGCGCACGTCCTGGTCCATGCGCGACAGGCCGGTCTCCAGGGTGGTGCGCAGGGGGCAACCGACCTGGCAGAGATCGGAGCGGAAGATATCCCAACACAGGCAGCCCAGGACCTCCTCCCGCTGGAAGCCGGTTATCCTTTCAGCCGTCTGGTTGAAGCTGGTGATGCGCCAGCGGGTGTTGATAGTGAATATACCCTCGGCCAGGTTTTCAAATAGGGTTTGATAACCCACCTTGGGCAGGTGAGGCAGGGTCTCGCCGGTCTCCAGCCCCTCTTGGCCCAACAGGCCGAAGTCCAGGTCGTGCAGGGTGATGATCACCCCGGTCACCTGCCGACCGGGGCCCACCAGGGGATAGACGCCGTACTCGCAAGTGAACTGTTGCCCGTTGCTGTCGGTCACCCGGCCCCGCAGGCCCGAGCTGGCCTTGCCCCGGCCCAGGGCGGCGTCCAGGGCCGCCTGGGCCGCGCCCAGGTCGGGACCGGCGAACAGGGCGTCGAGCGTTAGCAGGTCTCCGGGCTCGATCTGGGTGCCCAAAATCTTGCCGCAGGCCTGGTTGCAGCCCATCACCCGGTTGGCGCGGTCCAGCACCACCACCCCGTCGGTGGGCAGCAGGCTGGTTATGGCTTTGGACTTCTGGGCCATCACGGCAAACCAAGCGTTGGAGGTTACCTGGTCTTAAAATACTACAGGCCGACCGCGGCGCCAAGACGCGCGGCAGGCGCCCCGTACGGCAGCGACCCCGGTTCCCGCCCGGCGGCCCGGCCTCAGCGGAGCTTTACCTCCAGGATGGACTCCGCCTCGTCGTCCTTGATGAACGATGAAACGTTCCAGCACAGGGCGCGCAGCTCCTTGCCGGACAGGCCTGGCTTACGCAACATGCCGGCCCCGTTGAATCCACGGGTTTTGCAAAGAGACTCCACCTTGCGAAGCCGGCGCATCCAACGTTCACCGTCGGAGCTGTGAGCCTTTTCATACGCCTTTACCAGGGCGTTCACTCTCCGCACCGAACAGCGTTTACAGGTCAAATCCGGTTCCATCGCTCAAACATCGTCTCCCGCGTAGATTGATCATCCGCCGGCGGCCGGTATTTCCGGACCGCTTGTACCTGCTCGAGCCGCAACTACCCACTCGCAGGGCTATGGTATCAGATATTTATAAATCCGTCCCGCCGCAGCCGCATGGGCCGGGGCGACCTTCTTCGGGCCACCGCTATCATTCAATTGCCACCGCCCAAGCAAAAACGACACGACCTTAAGGTCGGCCTGGGCGGAGGATAACGGGGAACGAGCCCGCGAACGATTCGCCACCGGACCCACTACGGGGGCCGCAGCCTGCGGCATAAAGCGCGCCGGGTTTGACCCCGGCGCGCTCTAAGAAAAGGAGAAACTTTTTGAAGCTGGTTGCCTTAGGAGTAAGCAACAGCCGTGCCATCGAAGGGCGCCGGCGCGGTTGGCAGTATTTTAGCAATTATTACTAGTGGTTGGGAGAAGACGCCACCCACCCCGCCGATCGCTTTGGCTGGCCATGCGTACAAATTTTTGAACCACCTGGCAGGGCCTTACCCAGGCCGCTGTAGTTATCTAGCTGATATAACTTATCTTAGTGCGGTTCAAAAAATGATACGCATATTAGAGCGGATAGCGCCGGCAGAGCTCGCCAACCGCTCCAAAAACCTTATCCAGGACCGCCTGGTCCTGCCACCCGCGGGCGACTTGGCCGATAAACTCAGCGATTTCAACCATATCTTCCTCTTGCATCCCCCGGGTAGTAAGGGCGGGGGTGCCGAGGCGCACGCCGCTGGGATCTTGGGCCGGCCGCGGATCAAAGGGGATTTTATTGGCATTGGCCACGATGCCGGCCTTTTCCAGGGCGCCGGCCAGGTCTTTACCCGAGCAATCCAGGGGCTGGCAATCGATGAGCACCAGGTGGTTATCGGTGCCGCCGGTGACCAGTTTAAACCCTCGTTCCAGGAGTCCTTGGGCCAGGGCCCCCGCGTTTTTCACTACCTGATGGCAATAGTCAGCAAACTC
Organism: Desulfarculaceae bacterium; assembly: GCA_027067385.1. Lineage (GTDB taxonomy): Bacteria > Desulfobacterota > Desulfarculia > Desulfarculales > Desulfarculaceae > JAMOVV01. The sequence continues at coordinate 5,407 of JAMOVV010000087.1, read as the reverse complement.
CGGGGTAGCGGCTTCTTTTAGGGCCACGGCGATGGCCGCGGTGGTGTTGTTGTGCGGTCCGCCCTGCAGGCCGGGAAACACCGCCTTGTCGATGCTGGGTCCCAGGTCTTTGCGGCACAGGATGAGGCCGCCGCGGGGTCCGCGCAGCATCTTGTGGGTGGTGGTGGTCACCAGGTCGGCGTGGGGCAAGGGGTGGGGGTGGTCGCCGGAGAGGCACAGCCCGGAGATGTGGCTGATATCGGTGACCAGGTAGGCCCCCACCTCGCGGGCCACCTCTCCCATGATGGCGAAGTCGATGGCGCGGGGATAGGAGGAGGCGCCGGCGAAGATGAGCTTGGGCTGGTATTCCTTGGCGATCTCGCGCATGCGGTCATAGTCCAGCAGGCCGGTTTCGCGGTTCAGGCCGTATTGGGCCACCTGGTAGAAGCGGCCGGAGAAGCTCACCTTAGAGCCGTGGGTTAGGTGTCCGCCGGCGGCCAGGTCCATGCCCATCACCTTATCGCCGGGCTGGAGCACGGCGAAGTAGACCGCCATGTTGGCCGGGCTGCCCGAGTAGGGCTGGACGTTGGCGTACTCGGCGCCGAAGAGGTCCTTGGCCCGGCTGATGGCCAGGGCCTCCACCTTATCTATATAGGGTTGCCCCTGGTAGTAACGGGCGAAGGGGTATCCTTCGGAATACTTATTGGCCAGCACCGAGCCGGTGGCGGCCAGCACCGCCGGCGAGGCATAGTTCTCCGAGGGGATCATGCGCAACACCGCGCCCTGGCGTTTGGTTTCGGCGGCTATCAATTGGGCTATTTCAGGATCCACCCGGGAGATCTGGTCCATTACGCGAGTTCCTTTAATGCTTGGGAAACAGACCACTATATGGCATGTCTCTGGAATGTTGTCAACGATGGCCGGTCCTAAAGGCGCCTTTTTATACCGCTTAGCGGCCCCGGAGGCCGGGGTTAGCCGGGGACGGCCGGCGCGGGGCTCTACATAGCCCTTGGCCGCCGCCGCCAGATAGGGTATGTGTTTAGGGTCTTTAACCCAACTGCGTGGTGACCAAAGCGGTGATGAGCCCTGACGACCTAAAGCCCCTGGAGATGGCGGACCGGGATGCGATCAACCGGTTTTTGCAGATGGACCCGCCGGAGACATCGGAGCTGACCTTTAGCAACCTGTTCATGTGGCGAAATGCCTACCATCCGGCGTGGACCACCCACGACGATATGCTGTTGGTGGTGTGCCGGCCCGAGGGGAGCGAGCCCTACGCCCTGCCCCCGGTGGGGGTGGGCGACAAGGCCGCGGGGTTGCGGGCGGCCTCGCGCCTGGCGGCCGGGCTCGGCGGCGCCGGGGTGGTGGCCCGGGTGCCGGAGTCGCTGGTCGAGGTCTGGGTGGACCCGGCGTTTTTCGAGGTGCGCCACGCGCCGGAGCACAGCGACTACGTCTACCGCCGCCGCGACCTGGTGGAGCTAAAGGGCAAGCACTACCACAAACGCCGCAACCACTATAACCGTTTCGTGGCCCGGCACGACTTCGAGTACCGGTCTCTAGACACCGAGCTGGTGGAGTGCGTTTTGGAGATGCAAAACAACTGGTGCCAACTGCGCGACTGCCTGGAGCACCCCGGGCTGGCCCAGGAGGACCGGGCCATCTTCGAGGCGCTCAAGCACGTGGAGCACCTGGATTTTTTCGGCGGGGCCATCGTGGTCGATGGCAAGGTGGAGGCCTTCAGCCTGGGCGAGATGCTCAGCCCCGGGGTAGGGGTGGTGCACATCGAAAAGGCCAATACCGCCATGAGCGGCCTGTACGCGGCCATCAACCAGCGGTTTAGCCAGGAGGCCTTTGCCGAGGCCGAGTTTATCAACCGGGAACAGGACCTGGGCATCCCCGGTCTGCGCCAGGCCAAGCGGTCCTACCACCCGCACCACATGGTGGAGAAATACACCCTGGTCCCGCGGTAGAGGCCGGCGGGGTTGATGATAGCGAGGAGTAGCGCATGAAACCCTACCAGGAGGAACTGGCCCGGCTCTTGGCCGAGAGCGGGTCGTTGTTTTTCGCCGAGGGGCTGCGGCTAAAGGACGGCCGCCCCACCCCCTATTTCGTGAACCTCGGGGCCTTTCGCACCGGCCACCTGGCCGCGGCCCTGGGGGCCTGCTTTGCCGACTGGCTGGTGGACCTGGAGCTGGCCGAGCGGGTGGACATCCTGCTGGGGCCTTCCTACAAGGGCAGCGCCATAGCCCAGGGCGCGGCCATGGCCCTGTACCAGCGCCACGGCATCGACCTGGCCTTTGACTACGACCGCAAGGAGGCCAAGACCCACGGCGAGGCCAGCGGCGGCGGTTCGCTGTTTGTCACCGGGGCCCTGGCCTCCGGCGGCCGAGTGCTTATTATTGATGATGTGGGCACCTCCATGGCCACCAAGCTGGAGCTTTTGCAAAAGCTCGATGACCAGCGCGCCGCCGGCCTGGAGGTGGAGCTGGCCGGGGTGGCCCTGGCGGTGGACCGCCAGCAGACCCAGGCGGTCTATGACGACGACGGCCGGGTCATCGAGGGCCGCCGCGGCGAGGACGCCCTGGCCGCCTTTACCCAAAAGACCGGTTTGCCGGTGTTTGCGATGCTGGGCATGCGCCAGGCGGTGGACTACCTGGCCCAAGCCGGCCTGCCGGTGCTGGTGGATGGCCGGCCCCGGCCCCTGGGCCCGGCGGAGGTGAAACAAATGCACGAGTACCTGGCCATCTACGGCAGGGAGGCATAGACATGCGCCGCGCCATCGTATCCCCCATCTGCTCGGCCCTGGTGATGGGCATGGGCCAGTTGATCAACGGTCACCGGGGCAAGGGCGCCTTCTTGGTGGCCGGCATGAGCCTGTGGTTCCTGGCCGCCCTGGGGGTGACCTGGATGAAGGTGACCGCGGCCATGGGAGTGGTGGCCGACGGCCCGCCGGTGGCCAACAAGATGGCCGCCCTGCAAGACGCCCTGGTGGCCGGCGGCCTGGGCTGGGCCTGGATCATGGGCGGCATCTTCGTGGCCATGTGGCTATTCGCGGTGATCGACGCGGCCGTCAGCGGGGCCAGGATCGACCGCGGCCGGGACGCCGCCCCGGAGGCCGACTGATGCGATACCTGGTGATCGACGAGTTGCAGGCCAAGGACGTGGACAAGCTGGCCGAGCACCTGGCCCAGAGCCTGGAGGCCTCCTCGCTGCCCGATGTCTTTTGGCTCAACCTGCCCGATGACCTGCTGACCCGGGAGCAGGCCCAGCACCGCGACTGCGCCCCCCACCGGGTGGCGGTGATGCTGGAGCCAGACGGCCTGCGCATCGAGCTGTTGGTGCGCGGCCACGGCCGCATGCGCTGTTCCTGCTTCGCCTATGCCCAGGGAGCGGCGCGGGACTTTTTGATCCGCTACCTGGACCGGCTCATCGAGGACCTGGAGCTGGCCACCTGAGGACCTGGGAGGATATGCATGGCCCCCCCCGGCGGACGACAGTTTGAAAAACTCGAGGCCACCAGCCTGTTCTGCGAGCAGTGCAAGCGGGCCCAGCCGGTGATCCGCAAGCTGCTGTTGGTGCTGCCGGCCGGCGACAAGTATGCTTACTATTGCCAGGTCTGCGGCCACCAGGTGGGCAGCAAGATAGAGACCAGCGACCAGCCGGTCCTGTGGCGTCCCATGTGAGACCCGGCGACCCATGGCCGGCCAAGGCCGCGCCGAGGCGTCCAAGTAACGAAAGGGGAGTATGGTGAACTTGGCCCAGATCGTCGACCAGGCGCGTTCCCTGGCCCAGGCCTTTGCCCAAAAGGGGCACCAGGAGGTGCGGCTGCCGGTCTTTGGCTTTGAAGACTGGCGAGAGATATACCACAAGCCGGCCGACGGTCCGTCTTTGGCCGAGTTCCGGGTGCAGCTAAAGCGCAACTGGTACTTGATGCACTTTTTGCGGCGCGACGGGATCAAGGTGCTGCCGGTGCCGGTGAAGCCCGCGCCGCTCATGGCCTGGGCGGCCGATACCGGCCACCAGCTAGACAACGGCCACGACCTGGCCCACGCGGTGGGCGAGTATGTCAACCGCCCCGAGACGCCGGTGGCCATGTGCCGCCACGCCGAGCCCGAGCACCTGTCTGAGAGTAGGCCCGGGCTGCTGGGCACGGTCACCGTCTTTGGCGACACCCCCGACGCGCCGGAGATCATGAGCGTGGTGCTGCACGCCGGCGACGGCACGGTGCTATCAACCCTGGAGATACTGGCCGCCGAGTGCTCGCCCCAGGAGGCCTGGCAGCGGGTGGAGATATACCTCGACGACCACGGCCCGGGCAAGGTCTTTCAAGACCAGGTGATCCGGCGGCCGGAGTATTGCGAAGACTGCGGCGGGCTTTTGGTCAACGTGGCCTCGGCCGCCGACATCTGCGCCTCCAGCTAGGGCCGCCCCCGCTGGCCGCCGCCCTTGCCAGGGCCGCCCTGCGCCCTCTGCCGCGTCACCGGGTTATCACCCCGCCTCGTCCGGGGCACCGTTGCGCCGCGGCGGCCGGGCCCCCCGACCACGCGCCACCACCGTCATCCGCCATCCTCGGCCCACTCCCACGGACTATCACCCACGCCCCATCACCCTCGGCCCATCATCCTTGGCCCATCATCCTTGGCCCACCCGCGCAGCCCACCGGCCGGGGTTGGTTAGAGCAGGGTGTAGCAGTCATCGGTCTCCACGGTGTAGCGCCCCAGCATGCGCCGCACCCGGGCAGCGGTCTTGAGGGGATTATCGCCGAGCCGCCCCAGCTCGGCCATGGCCCGGGTCAGGGCGGCCACCAGCTCGCCGGGCTGGTTAGCCTGCACCGTGGTGAGTTTGAGGCGGGCCGGGTCGTGGCCGGCCTCTTGCAGGAGCCGCCCCAGGTGGGCCACCCGCATGCCGGCCCACTCGCCGCCCTGCAGGGAATAGCAGGCCCCGGGGTGGCAGGAGATGACCATCACCCCGTCGATGCCCTGGGTAAAGGCGTCGAGCACCATGGCCGGGTCCAGCTTGCCGGCGCAGGGCACCTGCACCAGGTGCAACCCGTCCGGCAAATCCATGCCGGCCAGGCGGGCCTCGGCCAGGGCCCCGCCGCCCGAGTTGGCGCAGAGGAACACCATCATCTCCGGCGCTCCGGGCTCCACCGTCTCCTGGTTGCGGGTGGCCACCGTCTCGATCTGGGCATGGTAGCGGCTGTCCTCCTGGCCCACGATCTGGATGGCGTCCATGGGGCATTCCGCCGCGCAGGTGCCGCAGGCGGTGCAGACCAGGGGGTTGTAGAAGGGCCGGCGGTCGTGCTTGCTCATGGCCCCCTCGGGGCAGACCCGCACGCAGGTGAGGCAGATGGCGCAGCGCCGCCGGTCGACCTTCACCAGGCCCACCGGGGCCTCCACCCGGCCGGAGCCGAGCAGGCGGGCGATGG
>JAMOVV010000086.1 GCA_027067385.1 Desulfarculaceae bacterium | reverse complement strand
GTCCATCTGGGACACCAGGTCGCCGCCCAGGGCGGCCGGCCCGATGGCCAACACCCCGCCCCGGCTGGTGTAGATGGGCTGGGCGGCCATGCGGTCGGTCTGGGGGCTGCCGTCCCGTCCCGGCTCAAGGCCCAGGGCCCGCACCAAGTCCTGGAACTCCTGGTCCGGGCTGGGAGTCTCGTCCACGGCCAGCAGGTCCAGCTCCTGGACTATCTCGCGCCCCAGCACTTCTTCCAGGTAGCGCACCACCAGCTTGCCGTCCTGGTCCTTTATGGCCGGCAGGTGGCCGGTGAACTTCACCTGGAGCATGCCGGCCTCGCGGGCGGCCTGCATCTGCCGTTCCAGGTCGCCGGCGGCCACCTTGGCGTTGCCGGTGAACAAGGTGGCCTGGCCGCCCATGTCGATCACCCGCAGGCCCACCTCCAGGGCGGCCCGCAGGCTCTGGGGGTCGGACTCGTCCCCCAGCCCCACCAGCAGCCCCACCGCCGGGGCCTGGTTACCGTCCAGGCGCTTTTCCAGGTGGGCCGGCGAGTCCACCAGGGCGATCATCTCGCGCAGGGTTAGCCAGCGCGACGGGGGCAGCTCCAGCTCACCCAGGTTGGGACGCGGCGGCGGACCCTGGCACAGCACCACCGCGCCCACGGCCAGGGAAAAGCTCTCGCCCTCGCGGTCCTTGAGGCGCGCGGTGAAGTCGCCGGCGGTGCCGGCCAGGCCCAGCAGGCGCCCGCCCCGCACCAGGCGTACCTGCCCGGACTCCTGCAGGGCGGCGGCCAGCTCCCGGGCCCGCTCGGCGGCCTCGGGTCCCAGCAGTTGCTGGGGCGGGGCCAGGCGGCGGGTGGGGGTGAGCAGCACCACCTGGTAGCCCCGGTCCGCCAGGTCGGAGGCCAGCCACAGGGCCACCACGCCGTCACCGATGATCAGCACCGCGGTGCTCACCGTGACCACCTCGTCGGCCACCTCTTCCTCGTCGGCCCGGGCGGCCAGGGCCAGGCACAGGGCGCTCTCGGCCGCGCCGTCCACCTGGCAGGGTCCCAACCCGCCCTGGGGCTTGCGGCACACGTCGAGCACCTGCATGATCCCCGGGTCCAGGCCCCGCTCCACCAGGGCGCGGCCCAGCACCCCGGCCGGGCTGGCCAGGGGGCAGGCCCCCAGGATGAAGGCGTCCAGGCCCAGCTCGGTCACCTGGCGCACGATGTGGGCCGCCCCGTCGGCCTGACAGGCGCGGGTCACTTCCACCACCGGCCCGCGCATCCCGGCCTCGGCGGCCCAGCGCAGGCGCTTGAGCTCCAGGGATTCCGGTTGCGGCTGGCCTCCCTGGCAGATGAACACTCCCTGCTTGACCGTGTGGGTCATAGCGTTTCCTCCAGATAACGGGCCACCGCGCCGGCGGCCCTCTCGCCCTGGGCCACCGATTCGGCCACGTTCATGGGACCGCCGGCCGCGCCGGCCGTAAAGACCCCCGCCCCGGTCTTGGGCCCCGGCTCCAGGAAGCCGTGGGCGGTAAGGGCCAAGCCGGCCAACTCGGCTATCACCGGGTTGGTGGGCCGCGGCGCCATGCCCACCGACAGGGCCACCAGGTCGAACTCCTCGGCCACCGCGATACCCTGGCTGTCGTCGATGTACGACGCCCGCACCGCCAGCTGGCGCCCCCGGTCCAGGTCCGACGGGATGGCCCGCACCAGGCGCAGCTCCTGCCGGGCCGCGTCCAGGAAGCGGTCGAAGTCGTGGCCAAAGCTCTGCAGGTCCATGTAGAAGACGCTCACCTCGGCCCGGTATTTATGGGCCAGCATGCGTCCCAGGCGCAGGGCGTAGCCGCAGCAGACCCGGCTGCAGTAGTTGTTGCCCTCCTGGCGGCGGCGCGACCCCACGCACTGGATAAAGGCCACCTTGGGCCGACGGTCTTCGGGCACTGCGGCCAGGGGGTTATCGCCGGCGCGCAGCCCGGCCTCCAGGTCCATAGCCGTCACCACCCCCGGCAATTGACCGTAGCCGTAGCGCGGGGTCCGCGCTGCCTCGTAGGGCATGAAGCCGGTGGCCAAGACCACCGCGTCGGCGGCCAGCTCGTGGTGCTGCTCCGAACCGTCGAACCCGATGGCCTCCTCGGGGCAGAGGTCGCGGCACAGGGTGGAGCGCTGGTCTTCGAAATAGAGGCAGTGGGCCGGGTCGATGGCCAGGCGCACCGGATCGCCGGCAAAGCCGGGACGCTTGAAGGCCCCCTCCCCGGCCGCCGGGCAGGCCTCGATGCAGATGCCGCAGCCGGTGCAGGCCTCGGTGTCGATGTAGGCCGGCCGTTGGGTGGCCGTGAGGCGCAGGCCGGCCTGGTCGCGCTCCATGCCGGTGACCTCGGCGCGACGCAAAATGCTCACCCGGGGATGGTTGAGCAGGGCCGACAGGCGCGGGCGCACCAGGCAGCCGTTGCAGCGCTGGCAGTCGTCGGTGGCCTTGCAGGCCAGCCGGGCGGCGTGCCCGCCCACGAAGTCGTCGCGCTCGATCACCACCACCTGTGCGCCCACTTCGGCCAGACCCAGCGCCGCGCTGGTCCCGGCGATGCCGCCGCCCACCACAACCACGGTCTTGTCTTGTAAAGCCACGTCGCTTCCTCTCTATAGGCCCGAGCCATCGAGCAACTCGCCCACGGCCAGCGAGTCGCCGGCCACCGACAGGTGCACCCCGGCCAGGGAGCCCAGGGCGCGCAGGGCCGCCACCCGCTCGGCCGCGGCCTTCACCGCCGCGCCGGTGTCGGCCTCCACCATGGCCAGGATGGGGACCCCCTCCGGCGCCCGCGCCAAAAAGGCATCCAGCACCGCCGTGTCCTCCACCGGGTTGGTGATCAAAAAACCGGCCCCGGCGGCCAGCTTCTTGGCCAGCTTCATCAACTGGGGCTCCAGGGGATCGGCCGCCGGCGCCGCCGCCGCGCCGAGAAAAAATTCCGGCGCACCGACCAGCTCCACCCCGGCCCCGTCGCGGCCGGCCATGAGCTGCCCGGCCAGGCCCAGGGCGGTAACCGAGTCCAGGTCGTAGACCGGCTTGCTCCCCGGCTGGTCGCCCAGGGTGGGGAAATCGCCGCTGACCAGCAGCAGGTTGGCCACCCCGGCCGCCGCCGCGCCCAACAGGTCGGAGGTCAGGGCCAGGCGGTTGCGGTCGCGGCAGGCCAGGGTGAGGATCACCTCGGCGTCTTTCTCGGCCAGGCGCAGCGCCGCCACCAGGGGACTCATGCGGGCCACGCCGTAGCGGTTGTCGCTCACCACTACCGCGTCCACCCGCTTGGCCAGGGTGGCCGCCGCCTCCAGCCAGGGGCCCAACTCGGCCCCCCGGGGCGGGTCCAGCTCCAGCGTGACCACGAAATCCTTGTCGCTTAGTGCTTGCTGAAACCTACTCATGGGCCGAATACCTCCGCTGATAGGCCAGGTGGGTCTGGGTTCCCGGCAGGGACCACTTGGAGTGGTCGCGCGGGGGACGCACCTCGGCCAGGGCCGCCAGGCGTCCTTGCCCCTCCAGTCGCCGGTAGATGAGGGTCCAGACGCAGTCCCGGTTGATGTCGGTCTCGCATTTGCCGCCGACCGCCCCGCCGCAGGGGCCGTTGATCATGGACTTGGGGCACAAGGCCACCGGGCAGATGCCGCCGGTTAGGCTGAGCAGGCAGTCGTGGCAGGAGCGGCAGCGCTCCTCCCACACGCCCACGTCGCGGTTGATGCCGATGAAGGTGGTGTTCACCCCGGCCAGCACCGGCGTGTCGGGGTAGCGCTCGGCCAGGAACTGGATGCCGGCCCCGCAGGCCATGGAAATAACCGCGTCAGCCGCCTCCACCTGCTCGGCCAGCTCTTCCAGGAACTCCATGTCGCACTGGCGCTCCACGCAACCCACCGTGAAATCCTGCTCACGGCCGGCCAACTGGGCGGCTATGTCCAACTGGGCCGCCAAGATGCCGGCCTCTTTTTCGCCGCCGGCCAGGCACACCGCCACGCAGGTGCCGCAACCGGCCACCAGCACATGCCGGAACCCGGCCGCCTGCTCGGCAATCTCGTCAAATGGCTTTCGTTCGGCTATGATCATCTCGTCGACTCCCTGCTAGATGGGGTCTCGTTGTTTATGGTCGGCTATCTCCAGCCAGCCACGGCCATCCTTGGCCGCGGCGACCGACGAGCCGGCCGCAGTGAATCCGGCCGGCTCGCCCCGGCGCTGGGCCTGGCGGCCGCCGCGCCGGGGCGGCCCGTCCATGGGCCGCGATAATGACCAAGCGAGGGGACTCACCGCCCCGCCTCCACCTGAACCGTTGCGGCTGCCCTGCCACGTAGCGGGTTGGGGCCCAGCTCCCAGGCTCGCTTGGTCGGCTATCTCCAGGCAGCCAAGGCCATCCTTGGCCGCGGCTGCCGACGAGCCGGCCGCAGTGAATCCGGCCGGCTCGCCCCGGCGCCGGGCCTGGCGGCCGCCGCGCCGGGGCGGCCCATCCATGGGCCGCGATGATGACCAAGCGAGGGGGCTCACGGGGACGCCTCCATTTGAACCGTTTCGGTGGTCCTGCCGCGTAGCGGGTTGGGGCCTAACTCCAGGGCTCGCTTGGTCATCATCTCCACCGCCTCGGCCCACTTGGGGGCGTCGGAGGCGCCGATGTGAAACATCTCCAGCCTCTCGCCGCCAATGCCCACCTCGTCCAACAACTGCTTGGCATGCTCCACCCGCTCCTTGGCCCGCAGGTTGCCCTCCAGGAAATGGCAGTCGCCGATCTCGCAGCCGGAGACCATCACCACGTCGGCCCCGGCCGCGAATATCTCCAGCAGGTAGAGCACGTCCACCTTGCCGGTGCACAGCAGCTTCACCACCCGCACCCCCGGGGGATATTGCAGGCGCATGCTGCCGGCCATGTCGGCGGCGGTGTAGGTGCAGTAGGTGCAAAGCAGCGCCACGATCTTCGGTTCATACTTGCGACTCATACTCTGGGCTCCACCGTTGCGCGGCACCCGGCGCGGGCCATGGACGGCCCGCCAAATCGCGAGGGGCCACGCACCGAGCGATTTGCGCGGCGGGCGGGATTCACTCCCGCGCGCCGCGGAAAAGCCAAGGCCATGGACGGCCTTGGCGCTCCAGGATGCTCATACTTGCGACTCATGGTCTCGGCTCCATCGTTGCGCGATAGCCGGCCGGTCATGCCCGGTCACAGCGCCGTGGCCTTGGCCAGTATCTGGGCGTCGGTGTGGTGCTGCACCTCGATGAGCTTGCGCGGGCAGGCCGAGGCGCAGTTGCCGCAGCCCTGGCAGGCGGCCGGGTCGATGTACACCACCCCGTCTTCGGTTAGCTGGGGCACGCCGTAGGGGCAGGTGCGCACGCAGGTGAGGCAGGCCACGCAGCGCTCGGCGTCCACCACCGCCACCTCGCCGCCCACCATCAGCTCGCTCTTGCTCAGCACGGTGGCCGCGCGGGCGGCCGCCGCCTTGGCCTGGCTGATGCTCTCCTCGATGAACTTGGGCCCGTGGGCCAGGCCGGCCATGAAGAACCCGGCGTTGACAAAGTCCACCGGCCGCAGCTTGAGGTGGGCCTCCATGAAGAAGCCGTCGGCGTCCAGGGGCAGCTTCAGGGCCGAGGCCAACTGGCCGGCGTCCTGGCTGGGCCGCACCGCGGCCGAGAGCACCAGGCGATCGGCGGTGAGCTCGATGGGCCGGCCCAAGATGGCGTCGCGCACCAGCACCCGCAGGCCCTCTTCGGTGGGGGTTACCTCGGGGGGATTCTCCACCTCGAAGCGGATGAATCTCACCCCCAAGCGGCGGGCCTGCTGGTAGTAGAGCTCCTTGAGCGAGAAGGTGCGGATGTCGCGAAAGAGGATGCTCACCTCGGCCTCGGACTTGAGCTGCTTGATGGCGATGGCGTTGGCCACCGCGGACGAGCAGCAGATGCGGCTGCAGTAGGAATGCTCTTCCTCCCGGCTGCCCACGCACTGGATCATCACCACCCGGTCGACGCCGGCCAGCGCCTCGGGGGCGTCGCGCAGGCCCTGGTGCAGGGCCAGTTGGGTGGTGACCCGGGGATCGTCGGCGCGGTACTCGGTGGGCTGGTACTCCACCGCGCCGGTGGCCACGATCACCGCGCCGTGCTCTACCTGGCGGGTCTGTTCACCGACCCGCAGGGTGCTGAGCAACTGGCCCACGTGGCCGCTGGTGGAGACCACCTCGGCCTCGCGCACCACCTCGATGAGCCCGTTGTGGGTCACCCGGTCGACGAGGTCTTCCAGGTAGGCGGGCACGTCGAAGCCCTCCAGGGTGGTGCCCAGCCGGCGGGCGATGCCGCCGAGCTCGGCGCTCTTTTCCACCAAGGTGGCGTGGAAGCCCTGGTCGGCCAGGCTCAGGGCGGCGGTCATGCCGGCCACCCCGCCGCCGATGACCAGGGCCGACTGCACCACCGGCGAGGGGAACTGGCTAAGCGGTTGCAGCAGCCGGGCCCGGGCCACGCTCATGCGCACCAGGTCCTTGGCCTTGTTGGTGGCCGCCGGGTGGTCGGCGGCGTGCACCCAGGAGCACTGGTCGCGGATGTTGGCCATCTCGAAGAGGTAGGGGTTGAGCCCCGCCCCCTTGAGGCAGTCGCGGAACAGCGGTTCGTGGGTGCGCGGGCTGCACGAGGCCACCACCACCCGGTTGAGCCGGTGCTCGCCGATGGCCGCCGCGATCTTTTCGGTGGAGTCGGTGGCGCAGGTAAAGAGGAACTCCACCGCGTGGGCCACCCCCGGCAGGCGGGAGGCATACTCCACCACCGCCGGCACGTCCACCACCGAGCCGATGTTGATGCCGCAGTGGCAGACGAAGACGCCGATGCGCGGCTCCTCCCCCTCCACCGGGCGCTCGGCCGGCCAGTCGACCTTCACCACCTCGCTGCCGCGGGCCTGGGCCAACAGCTCGCCGGCCTGGGCCGCCGCGCCCGAGGCCTGCATCACCGTGTCGGGGATGTCGCGCGGGGCCTGGAAGCCGCCGCAGGTGAAGACCCCCTCGGCGCTGGTGATCAGCGGGTTGATGTCGCCGCGCTCGGCAAAGCCGAAGCGGTTGGTTTCCACCCCCAGCACCCCGGCCAGTTGCACCCCCTCGGGGCTGGGGGAGAGCCCCACCGAGAGCACCACCAGGTCAAAGGTCTCGCTCACCAGCTCGTCGGCCTCGTTGAAGTACTGCACCGTCAGGTCGCCGGTGGCCGGGTCTTCGATCACCCGGCTGATCATGGAGCGCACGTAGCGCACCCCGTGCTCGTCCTTGGCCCGCTCGTAGTAACGGTCGAAGCCTTTGCCCTGGGCCCGGATGTCCATGTAGAAGATGGTGGGTTCCAGGCCGGCCACGTGCTCCTGGGCGATGATGGCCTGCTTGGTGGCGTACATGCAGCAGACGTAGGAGCAGAAGTCGCGGCCGATGGAGGCGTCGCGGCTGCCCACGCACTGGATCCAGGCCACCCGCTGGGGCTCCTTGTCATCGCCGGGGCGCTGCACGTGCCCCCCGGTGGGGCCGCTGGCGCTGTTTAGCCGCTCGAACTCCAGGCTGGTCATCACGTTGGCCCAGCGGCCGTAGCCCAGCTCCGGCTTGAGCTTGGCGTCAAAGGGGATGAACCCCGGGGCCAGCACCACCGAACCCACCTTGAGCTCCACCTCCTGGGGAGCCATGGTGTGGTCGATGGCCTTGGCGGCGCAGGCCTCCACGCATTGGTAGCATTCCGAACAGATGCCGCAGGCCAGGCAGCGGGCCGCCTCGGCCCGGGCTTGCTCCTCGGTAAAGACCTCCACCACCTCGCGGAAGTCTTGGATGCGCTCGGCCGGGCTGGCGTGAGCCGCCCGGGCCCGGGGGGCCGGGGCCACCCCGGAGGCGTCGGGGCGCACCGGGTCGCTGGGACGCTCGCGGCCCTGGTGCAGGTCTTGGCCGCGCAGGTAGCGGTCGATGCTCTCGGCCGCCTGCCGGCCCATGGCCACCGCCTGGATGGCCGAGGCCGGTCCCAGCACCGCGTCGCCGCCAGCGAACACCCCCGGCAGCGAGGTCTCCAGGGTCACCGGGTCCACCTCCAGGCGTCCCCGGTCGGTGACCGCCAGCTCGTTCTTGGGCTCCAGGAAGTCCAGGTCCGGGGTCTGGCCGATGGCGCTGAGCACCCCGTCGCACTCGATGAGATACTCCGAACCCTCCACCGGCAGCGGTCGCCGCCGGCCGCTGGCGTCGGGCTCACCCAGCTCCATGCGGATGACCTTGACCGCGGCCACCCGGCCGGCCCGGGCCTCGAAGGCCACCGGCGCGGCCAGGTACTCTATCTTCACCCCTTCGGCCAGGGCGTCTTCGATCTCCTCCTCGTAGGCCGGCATCTCGGCCCGGGTGCGGCGGTAGAGGATGGTGACCTCCTGGCTGCCCAGGCGCAGGGCGCTGCGGGCCGCGTCCACCGCCACGTTGCCGCCGCCGATGACCACCACCCGCCGGCCGGGCGACTCGGCCCGCCCCAGGGCCGCCTGGCGCAAAAACTCCACCCCGCTGGCCACCCCGGGCAGGCTTTCGCCGCCCACTCCCAGGCGCAGTTCCTTGTGCGCGCCGGTGGACATGAACACGGCCCGGTACCCCTGGGCCTTGAGGTCGCCCAGGGTGAGGCCGCGGCCAATGGGGCTGTTGAGCTTGATATCCACCCCCAGGGCCTTGATGTACTCGATCTCGTAGTCGATCACCTCCCGCGGCAGGCGGTAGGCCGGGATGCCCACGGCCAGCATGCCGCCCGGGCGTTCCAAGGCCTCGAAGATGGTTACCGGTATGCCTTCCAGGGCCAGGTAGTAGGCCGCGCTGAGCCCGGCCGGGCCGGAGCCGATGATGGCCACGTGCTCCGGCCGCGGGTCCTTGGTGGCCGGCAGGTCCATCTCGCCCTGGGCCACCTCCCAGTCGGCCACGAAGCGCTTGAGCTCGCGGATGGCGATGGGCTGGTCCACCTCGCCCCGGGTGCAGGCGCTCTCGCAGGGATGGGTGCAGACCCGGCCGCAGATGCCGGGCAGGGGGTTGTCGCGGCGCACCAGGGCCAGGGCCTCGCGGTAGCGTCCCTGGGCGATGAGGGCCACGTAGCCCTGGGCGCTCACCCCGGCCGGGCAGGCGTCCTTGCAGGGGCTGGTGCCCAGGCGGTCGATGGCATAGGCGCTGGGAATGGCCTGGGGGAAGTGGCGGTAGATGGCCTTGCGCTGGTTGAGCCCCTGGTTGAAGTCGGCCGGCACCTCGATGGGACAGGCGCCCACGCATTCGCCGCAGCCGGTGCACTTGCTCTCGTCGATGAAGCGCGGCTCCTTGCGTACCCGCAGGGTGAAGTCGCCGGGGGCGCCCTCCATGTCCACGATGGTGGCCCGGCTGATGATATTGATGTTGGGGTCGCTGGCCACCTCGATGAGCTTGGGGCTGATCATGCAGGTGGAGCAGTCGTTGGTGGGGAAGGTCTTGTCCAGCATGGCCATCACCCCGCCGATGGAGATGTTCTTCTCCACCAGGTGGACCAGGTAGCCGGCCGCCGCCAAGTCCAGGGCGGCCTGCATGCCGGCGATGCCGGCTCCGGCCACGCATACCGCGCCCGAGGGTTGCCGGGGCTTTAAATCGGTGCCGCTCATTTCGACCTCTCGTTTAAGCTGTCTTTACCGAACGGGCCAGGGGCAGGGGGTCCACCATGTGGCGCGCCAACCAGCGCTCGGTCTGGCGGTGCCCCAGGGCCAGGCCCATCAGCTCGGTAAAGTAGAAAATCGGCAGGTTCACCGCCCGGCCCATCTGCCCGGCGATCTCTTGCTGGTACAGGTCCAGGTTGGCCTGGCACATCTGGCAGCCGGTTACGATGCAGTTGGCCCCGCGGTCCAGGGCCTCTTGGTACAGCCGGGCCACCAGGTGGTGCACGATGTCGGCCCGGGCCAGGGAGTGGGAGGCCCCGCAGCAGTCGGTCTTGTAGGGCCAGTCGATGACCTCGGCCCCCAGGGCGCTAAGCAGGCGGTCGATGCCGGTGGGGTTTTCCGGCGCGGGGTGGCCGGTGATCTTGGGTGGACGCTGGCCCTGGCAGCCGTAGTAGCACACCGGTTTGAGCCCGGCCAGGGAGGCCACCGCCTTGCTGCGCGCCTCGGCGATAATCCCCTCGCTGGTGAGAAAGCGGTTGAGCTCCACCACGTGGGCCCCGGCGTAGTCGCCCCCCAGGGCGGCGATCTCGGCCACTACCCCGCTGGTGTCGGAGGCCAGTTCGTGCTGGGTGGTCTTGAGCCGATTGAAGCACAGGGCGCAGGGCACCACCACCGGCTGGGGCCCGCGGGCGGCCAGGGCCAGGTTGCGCGCCCCCAGGTTGAGGGCCGCGGCGTGGTCCAGGCTATGGGCCGCGGTGGCCCCGCAGCAGTTCCAGTCGTCCACCTCGGCCAGCTCGATGTCCAACAGCTCGGCCACTCCCATGATGGACTCGTGGTAGTCGATGGCCGTGGAGGTGAGCGAACACCCCGGGTAGTAACCCACCTGTCTCATGATCCCGCCTCCTTGGCCTTGAACACCGCCTTTAGCCAGCGCCGGTCGCGGGTGCGGTGGGGCAGCAGCTTGAGCCGCCCCCGCTTGAACATGGCCAGCCCCAGCTTGGCGTTGGCCATGGCCTCGGGCCCAAAGGCCCCGCCGGTCTTGAGCAGGTAGCGGGCCATCATGCCGCCTTCGAACACCCGGCCCCGCTTGGCCACCTCGCCCAGGAAGGCGCGGTGGAACACCAGGGTCTTCTCCTCGGCCGCCGGGACCTGGCCCTGGGCCACGGTCTGCTTGAGATAGTCCATGAGCCGCGGCAGGTCGACCTCGTTGGGGCACCGGGTGAGGCAGGTCTGGCAGGAGGCGCAGACCCAGATGGTGGAGCTGGCCCGCAGGCTTTCCACCAGGCCGAACTGGGCCAGGCGCACCACCTGGTAGGGGTGCAGGTCCATGGCAAAGGTCACCGGACAGCCGTTGCTGCATTTCTTGCAGCCGTAGCACGCGCCGATGGATATGCCGGTGTCGCGCTCCACTTGGCGCATGAAGGCGCCGTCGGGCCGCAGGGGTTCTGCGTCCGCGGCCGTGGCCGGGCGCTCCGGCGGGGGCGCCGGTTTGCTCTCCGGCGCGGCGGAGACTTGCTGGCTCACAATCGGCCCCCTTTCAGCCCACCAGGCGCTTCACCTCGACCAAAAGCTCTTCGGGCTCGGCCGGCTTTTCGATGTAGGCGTCGGGCTCGGGCACCTGCTGGCCCTTGAACTTGTCGAGTACCTTCTGGGAATGCAGGAAGGTCTTCTTGGCCAGGCCGGAGATGATGATCGTCGGAATGGCCGACAGTTCGGGATCGTTTTTCATCTCGCGGTACAGCTTGATACCGCTCTCCTTGGGCATCATCACGTCCAGGGTGACCAGGTCGAACCGGGCCTCCTTCAGCTTTGCCAGGCCCTGTTCGCCGTTTTCGGCCACCGTGGCCTTGAACCCGTTGGACTCCAACAGGGTCGAGATATAGGTGCGGACGTCCATCTCGTCGTCCACCACCAAAACCTTCTTCGCCATCTTGCTGCTCCTTTCCCCGCGGCTATAAGGTGTAGGTCTTTTCGGGATTGCGGATGGCCATCACGTGGCAGGGAGCCCGACGGCTCACCTGCTCCACCGTGGACCCGTAGTGGGTCTGCTCCAACTCGGAGGCGCCCCGGGCGCCCATGATGATGATGTCCGGCTTGTGCTCCCGCGCCCAGCGCAGGATTTCCACAAAGGGCGTACCCACCTTGATGATGTACTCCACGTCCCTGAGCCCCTCCAATTGCGGCTCGTACTGCCGGCGCACCTTCTGCTCCACCTTGGCCAGGATGTCCGGCGAGGCGTCGGTGACGCTGCCGTTGTCAGTACCCTCGTCGGTCTCCGAGGGCATGTAGCGGTGGATGGAATGCAGCACGTGCATGATGTGCAGCTTGGCGTTGTAGCGCTTGGCCAGGTCCACCGCGTGGTAAAAGGCTATGTTGGCGTCCTCGGAGAAGTCGGTGCAGAATAAGATAGTCTGGTACTGGATCATTGGCCTGTCCTCCTTTCCGCCCCCGGCTACCGGGCCGCGGGCGCCTTGCGACCGCCCCTAGGGGTTAGCGCCGCCGCCATCCGGCGGCGGTTCGATCGCCGGCAGCACCAGGCAAAAGACGGCGCCGTCGGGGGCCCGGTTCTCAAACTCCACCCGCCCGCCGTGTTCGCAGGCGGTCTTTTGAGAAACCATGAGCCCCAGGCCGGTGCCGGCCGCGCCCTTGGTGCTGAAGAATCCTTGGAATATCTTTTGAGCCGCCTCGGGCTCCAGCCCGGGGCCGTTGTCGGCCACACTTATCCAAACCTCTTGTCCCCGGCCGCCCACCGCCACCGTCACCCGGCCCTGCTCCACCTCCGCGGCGGCGTCCACCGCGTTGGACACCAGGTTCATCAGGGCGTCGAGCACCGCCGGCCGCTCCACCAGGGCCCAGGCCCGGCGGCTTGAGGAGTCCAACTCCAGGCGCACCCCGCGCTCCTCGGCCTCGGCGGCCAGGTTTTGCACCGCCTCGGCGGCCAAGTCGTTGAGCAAGTGGGGCGACAGCTCCGGGGTGCGGGGCTTGCAAAAGGTGAGCAGGTCGCGCACCAGGTCGGCCAAGCGGCGGATGTTGCGGTTGACCATGCTCAGGCCCTGGCCGGCCACCTCGGCCCGCAGGCTGCCGATCCCCTCCTCCACCATGTAGGAGCCGCCGCGCAGGCCCGAGAGGATGTTCTTGATGCTGTGCACCAGCGACGACACCGTCTGGCCCACCGCGGCCAGGCGCTCCACGGCCAGGGCCTTTTCGGTGGCCTCGGCCACCTTGTCTTCCAGCTCGTGGGTGTAGGAGCGCAGCTCGGCCTTGAGGGCCAGCCGGTCCTGGGCCCGCTTGAGGGCCACGTAGAGCGCCTCGTCGTTGATGGGCTTGGTGATGAAGTCCGAAGCGTCCAGTTGCAGGCTCTTGATGGCCAGCTCCATGTCGCCGTGGCCGGTGATGACGATCACCTCGGTGTCCGGGCTCATCAGCTTGATGCGCCCCAGCAGCTCTATGCCGTCGATGCCCGGCATCTTCAGGTCGGTGATGACAATGTCGGGGTTGAGCCGGCGGAAGGCGGCCAGGCCGGTCTCACCGTTGGGTGCGGTGGTCACCTCGTAGCCCTCGCCCTGCAAATCCAGGCTCATCATGCGGCGGATGCCCGGCTCGTCGTCGATGAGCAGGACGCGTCGATAGGCCGGCGGCGCTTGCACTGCCATCAGGCGTCCTCCCCGGCCGGGGGAAAGGACAGGCGGAAGGTGGTGCCCCGGCCGGGCTCGGAATCCACCTCTATCTTGCCGCCGTAGTCGCGCACGATGCCGTAGGAGATCGACAGCCCCAGGCCGGTGCCCTTGCCCACTTCCTTGGTGGTGAAGAAGGGCTCGAAGATGCGGCTGATCACCTCCTGGCTCATGCCGGGGCCGTTATCGCTGACGGTGACCACCACCCGGCCGGTTTCGCGGTCCCGGAAGGAGCGCACCGTAATAAGGTCTTCGCGCCCCGGGGACGCCTGCCCGGCGCGCTGTTCCTCCAGGGCGTCGCGGGCGTTGAGGATGAGGTTGATCAGTATCTGCTCCAGTCGGTTGCGGTCGCCCCAGATGGGCGGCAGGTCCGAAGACAGCTCCCGGCGCACCGCGATATCGTGCACCTTGAGCTGCTGGCCCAGCAGGTTGAAGACCCCCTCGATGGAGTCGTTGACGCTCACCCGCTGGCGGGTCACCTCGGCCTTGCGCCCGAACTCGCGCAGGTGGTTAATGATGCGGGTGGCCCGCTCCACCTGGTCCATGATCTCGGAGATGACCGCCGCGGCGGTGGCCGGGTCCAGGGTGTTTTGGCGCTTGAGCTGCTTGCGCAGCACGTTGGTGCCGGTGGCGATGACGCTCAGCGGCTGGTTGAGCTCGTGGGCCACCCCGGCGCTCATCTCGCCCAGGGTGGCCATCTTGGCCGCCTGCACCAGGTGTTGCTCGGCCTTCATGGTCTCGGTCACGTCGGCCGAGGTTACGATCACCGCCGGCCGTCCCAGGTGCTCGCCGTAGGAGGCGCGCAGGTTGACGTAGACCCGGCTGCCGTTCTTGCGGGTGATCTGCACCCTAGGCAGCAGGGGCTCGGCGTTGAAGATAAAGCGGCGCACCTTGGACTGGTCGGCCGGGTCCACCAGCTCGGGAAAGGACCGCCCGATGAGCTCGTGAACGCTGTAGAGATACTCGTCGGCGGCCCGCTGGTTGGCGTCCATGATCTCCAGGGAACGCTGGTCCAGCACCAGCATGGGGTTGGGCCCCTGGTGGAAGAACAGGCGGTACTTCTCCTCGGAGAGCCGCAGCTCCTGCTCCAGAGTGCGCAGGGCGGTGACGTCGGTGGCCATCTCCATCACCGAGTTGATGTTGCCGTCGCGGTCCACGATGGGGGTGGTGAGGTTGAGAAAATAGCGCACCGTGCCGTCGCGGCCGATCACCTCCTCCTCGGCCGAGTGCACCCGGCCGTCGGCGAAGCTCTTGGCCACCGCGCAGTTGGGGCACTTGCTGTCGCGGCCCTTGTAGACCTGGTAGCAGTGCTCGCCCACCCGGCCGTGGAAGTCGCGGTCAAACATCTTGTTAAAGGCCACCAGGCGCAGGTCGCGGTCCTGCACCGACACGTAGCAGGGCACCTGCTCGAACATGGTCTGGAATTCCCGGCGGCTCTCGTCCAGGGCCTCGGTGCGCTCCTTGATGCCCTGGCGCATGCTGTCCAGGGCCTGGGCCAGGTCGCCGATCTCGTCGTCGCTTAGCCGGGGCACCTGGTATTCGAAATCGCCGGCCGCGATGGCCGCGCTGGCCCGCACCAGGGAGGACAGGGGACGGTTGACGAAGTAAAAGACGAAAAATACCAGCACCCCGGTCACGGCCAGGAAAATAAAGAGCGCCGCGCCGATGACCCGGCGGGTGGAAGTGGCCACCTCGGCGTCCACGTGGGCCAGGGAGAGTCCCACGTCCAACACCCCCAGCACGCTCTGGTCCGGCGGATGGGCGTGGCAGGGGTCGGTGTAGCAAGAGGGCTCGGTATAGATGGGGTTGATCACCCCCAACACCCGGTGGGGGCGTGGTCCCTTGGTGGTGAAGATGCGGCTGCGGTCCGAAAGGGTGAGGCGCTCCAGGGGCTGATCGGCCTTGTGGCAGCCGTAGCAGGCCTCGCCGCGCATATCCACCATGTGGCCGGTCTCCGCCTTGCGGCTGGAGAACATGATGCTGCCCTTCTTGTTGAAGATGCGCAGAAACTCCACTCCGGGCTGCTTGCCGATGGCGTCGATGATCTGGTGGACGCTCTCGCGCTGATCCTTGAGCATGGCAAAGCGGGTGGCCCGCTTGACCAGGTCGGAGAAGGAGTGGGACGCCTGCAGGGTGTGCTTGATGAGCTGCTGCTCTTGCATGCGTATGGCGATAAAGGCAAAGGCAAAAAATAACAATAACATGGCGGAGCCAACCCAAGCGATGAGCTTGATTGACAGCCGGTTGCCGAACTTGGTCCGATGATGTTTGACCGGGCTGCGCATACTCTGTCCCGTATCGGTACCTTACGATTGAGTAGAGCAGGAGTCGTGCCAACCGGGAGTATCCCCGAATGGTCAATGATCGCGCGGCCATACCTCCCCGGGCCCTGACGGGGGATGCAACATTTCTGAGCACTGTTCAGCGGAGTGGAGCGGTTACAAAAGGGCTAACTGGCCGTGGCGCTGGGCTAATTTTCAGTTGCGATGTGTTGCGATAATTTGGCGCAACAAAGCGCAACGCTGCGCAACATCTTCGGCGCCCGGAACCACAGACGCCCCAGGGGCGCCACCAGCCCAGGGCCAAGAGGTACCCTGGGCTAGTTGACCTGGATGCCGTAGCGCTTCATGCGGCGCCACAGGGTGGTGCGGTCGATGCCGAGCATGGCCGCGGTCTTGGTGCGGTTGAAGTCGTTGGCGATCAAGGCCTCCATGAGCCGTTGGCGGCGGGCGGCGGTGGCGGGGTCTATGGGCTCGCCGCCCTCGGGCGGCCGGGTATGCCCGGCGGCCTGGTCGCGGATGGACCAAGGCAGGTGGTCCTCCTGGATGATGTCGCCCTGGCACAGCAGGCAGGCGTGTTCCAGGAGGTTTTCCAACTCGCGCACGTTGCCGGGGTAGTCGTAGTTGAGCAGCAGGTCCAGGGCCGAGGGCGAGAAGCGGCAGATGTAGGTGCCGCGCTCGATGTTCTTGCGCTGGATAAAGCGGCGGATGAGCAGGGGGATGTCCTCGCGCCGCTCCGCCAGGGGGGGGATGTGGATGCGGATGACGTTGAGGCGGTAAAAGAGGTCCTCGCGGAAGTGCCCGGCGGCCACCTGCTGGTCCAGCGGCCGGTTGCAGGCCGCGATGATGCGCACGTTGGCCTTGTAGGTGTTGCGCGCCCCCAGGGGGTAGAACTCCTTGTCCTCGATCACCCGCAATAGCTTGGCCTGCAGCGAAAGCGGCATCTCGCTGATCTCGTCTAAAAAGATGGTGCCGCCCTCGGCCAGTTGGAAGCGCCCCGGCTTGTCGCGCTCGGCCCCGGTAAAGGCCCCGCGCAGGTAGCCGAAGAGCTCGGATTCCAGGAGGTTTTCCGGCAGGGCCGCGCAGTTTACCTTTACGAACGGCCGCTTGCGGCGCGGGCTCTGCTGGTGGATTATCTGGGCCAGGAGCCCCTTGCCGGTGCCGGTGGAGCCCTCGATAAGGATGGTGATATCGCTGGGCGCGGCCACCTTGAGGGTGTCGAAGATGCGGGCGATCTTGGCGCTGGCCCCCACGAAGTCGGCCCAGCCGCAGGTGTTTTCGTTGGTGCGCTCGAGCACCTCCGATAGCTGCAGGCCCTGCAGGGTCTCCACCCCGCCGATAACATGACCGTTTTGGTCAAACAGCGGCGCGGCCGAGACGCTCACCGGGTAGACGCTGCGCCCCTCCTGCCGGATGATCACCGCGTCCAGGCCGTGCTGCTCCTGGCCGGTGGACAAGGCGCGCTTAACCGGGCAGTCGGCCTCGCACAACGACGACTTGAAGACCTCGTGGCAGGGCCGGCCGATGATCTGTTCGGCCGGCAGCGAGACGATCTTGGCGGCCAGCCGGTTGATGGCGGTTATGTTGAGGTCGCGGTCCATGGCCACCACGCCCACGGTCATGGCCTGCAGCAGGGCCTCGGCCGGGGGGGAGACTATCTTGCCGGGTTGTTTCGCCAAAGGAGCATCCTTGGCCCCTGCCGGAAGCGTGGGGCGTCAACTACTGATAACCACTAGCCAAATGATAACTTTGCCCGCCGGGGTTGTCAAATGGACGGCGCGGATCGCCTAGCGCCGGAAGCGCCGCCGCAGGGCCAGTACAAAGAAGGTGAACAGGGAGGTGCCGATGAAGGTCTCACCAAAGCACAGCAGGCGTACCCAGGGCTTGGCCGCCAGCAGTATGGGGTGGCCGAACTTGAAGGGCAGCACGTTTTGCATGGCAAAAGAAAGGTAGTCCAACGGAGCGATGTGCCCGGCGCTGGAGAGCTTGATGGGCAGTAAACCTATCAGGGTGGAGAGGAGCCCCCCCGTGGGCGCGGCTTCAGGGGCGTACTTGAGTCCATCCTCGCCGATCCACCAGTAGGCCACCGCGCTTAGTGCCACCAGCAGGGCGATCCAGACCATGGTGCGGCCGTAGCGTTCGCCGTAGCCGTTTAGCATCTTGTGGAGCCACAGGACCCCGGCCCGGCCCCGGCGGCCCTGGTCGCGGGCCTTTTCGCGTTTCATCTCCATGGCCGCGAAGTGGAAATCGCCGGCGGTTATGGGGTCCTTGGTGTCTTCCAAGGACCGCTTTAGCTGCAAGGCCAACACCTCGATATCGCCGGGCTGAATATTTTTGTAATCATCCGGCGACTTAGGAAGTTCCGTCTGCTGCTCGGGCAGGCCGCGCCAAAGAGCCTGCCACAGCCACCCGAACGGATCCAGTGCATCGTTGATTGGTTTTTCCTTGACCCGTTGCCTGCGCCATAGCAGCTCATCAAAGAGCAGGCGGGGGCGGCGCAGGCGCAGCAGGGGCGCGCGGCGCTCCAGCCAGGGCCGTTGGTTTTTCTCTTTTTCTTGCTCGCCCGTTTTGTGATTTTCGAGGTGGCGCAGGAAGCGCCGATTCTCCAGGCCGGTCGCCCAGGTGCAAACGATAAACTTGGTCCGGGATATCTGGGACTTCCAAAAAGAGACCTTGCCCAGGTCCACCTGCTCGAAACGGGCGCGCGAAAGGTCCAGATTGTAGAACCAGGCCGGGCCGTCAAAGGTGGTGTTTTCGAAAATCAGCTTTGGCGCGGCGGGACGGAACAGCTCACCGCTAAACGATTGCTCCTGGCCTTGGGGGCCTCCTTGGGCCGCGTAGGCCCGCTCCCGGCCCTGAACGCCTCGCCAATCCACCGTTCCCTCAAAGGTCGTCTGTACAAACCAAGCCGAGTCGCCGAAGTGAGCGTTAACGAAACTCACCTTATCGCCGAACTCGGCGCTCTCGAAGCTTGCCTCGTCGCCAAAACGGGCTTTATAGAAGCTTGCATCGTCGCCAAGACAGGCTTTATAGAAGCTTGCATCGTCGCCGAAGTGGGCGATCTCGAAGCGTGCCTGGTCGCCGAAGCGGGTGCTCTCGAAGTCTGCCTGGTCGCCGAAGTGGGCATAGTCGAAGCGTGTATCGTCGCCGAAGCGGGCGCTACTGAAGCTTGCATCGTCGCCGAAGTGGGTTTCAAAGAAGCTTACCCCGTCGTCGAAGCGGGCGCTACTGAAGCTTGCCTCGTCGCCGAAGCGGGCGTCCTCGAAGCCGGCCTGGTCGCCGAAGTGGGCGTCCCAGAATCTTGCCTCGTCGCCGAAGTGGGCTTCAAAGAAGCTTACCCCGTCGTCGAAGCGGGCGCGCATAAAGCTTGCCTCGTCGCAGAAGCGGGTGCCCCAGAAGCTGGCTTGGTAGCCGAAGCGGGCGTCCCCGAAGCCGGCATCGTCGCCGAAGCGGGCTTTCCTGAAGCTTGCACCGTCGCCGAAGCGGGTGAACCGGAAGCGTGCCTGGTCGCCGAAGATGGCGTTCATGAAGCTTGCCTCGTCGCCGAAGCGGGCGTTCATTAAGCGTGCCTGGTCGCCGAAGCGGGCGCTACTGAAGCTTGCCTGGTCGCCG
>JAMOVV010000085.1 GCA_027067385.1 Desulfarculaceae bacterium | reverse complement strand
CCCTTGGCCAGCCCCCTTAGGCGGCCCCCTTGGACAATATTTTGCGGGCGGTGACCGCCAGCTTCTGGTTGCGCCGGCGGGAACTCTCCTGCAAAAAGCGCATGGCCGCCGGCTCGGATATACCGCGCTGTTGCATGACCAGGCGCTTGGCCTGTTCCACCACCACGCGGTCGGCGACCTGCTGGCGCACCTCTTCGCGCTCGGCCACCAGGTCGATCACCCGGCGGTGCACCTGGGCGGCGCAGGTGATGGCGGCGCTCACCTGGTCCGGGCGGGTGGGGTTCACCAGCAGTTGCAGGGCCTGGCAACTCTCCACGGCGGTGACCAGCCGGGAGCCGGGCTCCGGGCTGGCCACCACCACGCCCTGGCGGTCGCCGGAGAGCTCCCGGGCCAGGCTGTCCATCTGCTCGGGGCTGAAGCCGGCCAGGTCCCACAGCCAGCAGCAGGCCGTCTCCAGGGCCGGGGCGGGCAGGGGCGGGGCGTGGAAATGAAACCGCGGGACGATCCGGTCCTGATCCAGGGCCTGCTGGACCACCGGCCGCAGGGGCGAGTTTTCCTGTTGCAACAGGGCCAGGGATAGCTCGGGCATGGGCACCTCCTAGAGGAGGTCCCTGGCAAGAGGCGTTCCATGCTGGGTTATTACTGGTAATGTTCGTGATTACAGTTTGTTAGGTGGATGGGCGCTTGGGGGGAAACCGCGGAATAAGCGCTAAGGCAAGGGGCGTTAAGCGCTAAAAAAATTTCTAGGTCAGCCGGGCCAATACGATTGCAGAAAACCGGCCCCATTGGCGACGAAGCCCCCGGCTCAGCCGCGCCGGTGGATGACATAGCCGGCCAGGCCCATGAGAGTCTCCAGCTCGGCCGGGGCCGACTTTTTCATCAGCGGGGCCAAGGCGGCCTGGGCCCGGGCGGCGTGGCCGGTGGCGCAGTCCATGGTGAACTCCCCCCCGCCCTGGTCGCACACGATCTGCTTGGCCTCCTCCAGCACCTCGGGCCGGGTGCGGCCCTGGCGGGCCAGCTCCAGCAGCCGCCGGCGCACCGGCGGGGGGGCGTGGTCGCGGGCGTGGATGAACGGCAGGGTGATCTTGCCTTCGGCCAGGTCGTGGCCCACCGGCTTGCCGAGATCGTGCTGGGTGCCGACGTAGTCCAGGGCGTCGTCGACCATCTGGAAGGCGATGCCCAGGTCCATGCCGTAGTCGTAGAGGGCGTCGATGGTGTCCTGGTCGGCCCCGGCGTAGATGGCCCCCATCTGGCAGGCGGCGGCTATCAGCACCGCGGTCTTGGCGATGATCACCTCCAGGTACCCGCGAGGGGTGAGCTCCAGGTCGTCGGTGTGCAGCAGCTCCAACACCTGGCCCTCGCCCATCTGGGTGGTGCACTGGGTGAGCGCGGTGATAAAGCGGTGGTCGTCCACCTCCACCGCCAGGGCGTCGCTCTTGGCAAAAAGGAAGTCCCCCACCAGGATCACCGCGTCGTTGCCGTAGCGGGTGCGCGCCGCCGGCCTCCCCCGGCGCAGGCCGGCGTCGTCGATCACGTCGTCGTGCAGCAGGGTGGCGGCGTGCAGAAACTCGAAGATGGCCGCCTGGCGAAGGGAGGCCTGTACCCCGCAGGCGGCCGAGGCCAACAGGAACAGGGCCGGCCGCAGCCGCTTGCCGCCGCTGAAGATGATGTAGCGGGCCACCTCCAGGATGTAGTCCACGTGGCTGGTGAGCACCTGCTCCAGGGCCCGGTCGGCCGGCTCGGCCACGGCCAACACCCGGGCACGCACCTCCCGGGGCTCCAGGGCGCCGCGCAGGGGTGCCGGATCGGTGACCAGAGTATAGGAATAGCGGTCTTTGGATTGCACCATAGCACCTTACAAGGGGGTCCTTCCCCTTACCCTGTATCAGGCCGTGGTGTCAACATCCCCGGGCCGCGCCCGGCCGGCGGGGCGGTCCTAGTTGGGGTGGGCCAGGGCCAGGCAGGTGAAGATCAGGGGATAGCTGTCCACCGCCTTGCGGCGGGCGTAAAGGGCCAGGGCCGCGCCTCCCACCCGGGGCAGGGTGGGCCGCAGGTCGCGATCCACCCCTGGGGGCAGGGCGGCGGGGTGGTCCTCGCCGCGCACCCGGGCCTTGATCAAGGCGGCCAGCAACGAGGGAGCCGGGCTGGCCAGGGTGGCGGCCATGGTGCGGAGGCCGGTGGCAGGGTTGGGCGACGCGGGGCTTTGGCGCATGTTTTTCTCCTGGTATCAGGTGCTGCCCCGCTTGGTTGCAAAAAGGATGCCCCGGAGAATGCACTGCGTTTTTGGTGTGATTCACGTGGGTTAGGGAGCGG
The DNA here is from genome assembly GCA_027067385.1 of Desulfarculaceae bacterium. Taxonomy (GTDB): domain Bacteria; phylum Desulfobacterota; class Desulfarculia; order Desulfarculales; family Desulfarculaceae; genus JAMOVV01. Next base: position 7,226 of record JAMOVV010000085.1, on the reverse strand, counting down.
CGCTGGCCACGGGCCGGCCCGGGACCAGGCAAATGGTGCCGAGGCGCCCCCAGCCGTGGTAAGATAGGCCCACCGTGGGACCGGCCCCACGGCCCGGGCCACCGGCTGCCAAAGCGCTTACGCGCCCCCGGCCGGTGGTCGCGTGGTAGCCGGCCCTATCCCCGCCCGGGTGGTGGAATTGGTAGACACAGGGGACTTAAAATCCCCAGAGGTTAAACCTCGTGCGGGTTCGAGTCCCGCCCTGGGCACCAGCTATAATGGGGTTAAATGAAAATAGGCCGTTAAGCGGGTGGCGGGCTATTTACTCCACGTAAGCACCACGTAAGCAGCCGGCGGCATTTCGCACCGGTTTGCCCGCTCGCGGTGCGCTCCATGTCCCCGGAGCCTTGCGGGCCCCACCTTCCCGGCTCCGGCCAAGCCGGTCCGGCTTTCCACGGGGCACCCTGGTCACTGGGGATCATCATGGCAGGGCCTTGCCCGCAATAGCCCCACCCCGCCGGCCCCCGCCACCGGGGCGGCGTGGTTAGCCGCCCCAGTGGCGGGTGGTAACTTTGCCAGGCGCCCGGGGAAATCCCGGTTGCCGCCGGGTTACTCGCTTATGGTGAAGAACCGGCTGTGCGCCGTCTCGCCGGTGGCGGTGTTGCGCACCCGGATGTAATAGTCGCTACCCGGTCCGGCCGGCAGGGGGTTGGGAATCCGCCAAGGCCGCTGGTAGGCGTGGGAGCCTACGAAAGAGTTGCCGCTTCTGCCCAGGTCAAGCGACCAGGTGTTACGGCCCTTCTTGACCCATACCTGGTAGGTGTTGGGCTGGGGTTGCTCTCCGATGGACCCCCAACCGATATGGATCAGCGCGCCCGGGTGGAGCCCTCTCGTGCTACCGCTACCAGGCGTGTACACCCGGATATGCACCGCCGGCCGCCTCAACGTTCCTCCTACGTGGGGTTTCACGGTCCTGGCGGGGGTCACCCGCTGATTCTGAACATCGGCTGGTTTGGCCCAGGCGCTCGATACGATAGAGTGGGAATTGAATCCTACGCTGACGAGAGCCATCGCCAGTATGGCAAAAAAGATAATCGTCGATCTCGTGGGTATCATTTTCAATGGGTGTCCTCCTTTTTTGCTAGTGAAGACGTATTGTCCCACCTAAATATTTCATCGCCGTGCCCATACCAAGCCCACCCTCATAACAACCACTCTTGCTGGATGATTATTTAGTGATGCTACAGCTCGCGCGGTTTGAGGCATTTCATACGGCCCTCAGAGGGCTCGGGCGGTAGTAGGCAGCGCACGGTGAGGCCCTGCACCAGGATGGAAAAGACCACCACGGTGTAGGTCATGGCGATGAGGAGCTCGCGAGGGGCGCTGGCCGGCAGGGACAGGGCCAGGGCCACCGATATGCCGCCGCGCAGCCCGCCCCAGGTGAGCACCCACACGGTGCGCGGGGCGTACTCCCGCCAGCGCTTGAGTAGCCCCAAAGGCAGGCCCACGCTGATAAAACGGGCGCCCAGGGTAAGCGGAATGGCCAGCACCCCGGCCAGCAGGTGGCTACCCCGCAAAGACAGCACCAGCACCTCCAGACCGATCAACACGAACAAGATGGCGTTTAGCACCTCGTCGATCAGCTCCCAGAAGGTGTCTAAATGCTCGCGGGTCTGGTCGCTCATGGCCAGGCGGCGGCCGTGGTTGCCGATCACCAGCCCGGCCACCACCATGGCCACCGGGGCCGAGAGATGCAGGTAGGCGGCCAGGCGGTAGCCGCCCATCACCAGGGCCAGGGTGATGAGCACCTCCACCTGGTACTGGTTCACCCGGCGCAGCATGCGGTAGGCCAGGTAGCCGGCGGCCAGGCCAAAGGCTATGCCGCCGAGCACCTCGGTGGCCAGCAGCCGGACCACCTGGCCCACGCTGGCCGGACCCTGGCCGGTGGCCACCGACAGCACCGCCAAGAACACCACCACCCCCACCCCGTCGTTGAACAGCGATTCGCCGGTGATCTTGGTCTCCAGGGCCTTGGGCGCGCCGAGCTTTTTGAAGATCGACAACACCGCGATGGGATCGGTGGGTGAGATGAGGGCCCCGAACAACAGGGCGTGGATAAAGCTCAGCTCCAGCCCCAACCAGGGGCAGACCAGGTACACCGCACCGCCCACCAGGAAGGTGGAGGCCGCCACCCCCAGGGTGGCGAAGATGCCCACTTCCAGGGCCCGGTCGCTCAGGTCGTTGAGGTTGACGTGCAGGGCCCCGGCGAAAAGCAGTACGCCGAGCATGTCGTCGAGCAGCACCATGCGGAAGTCCACCCCGGCCACCAGCCGGGTGGCCCACTGGCTGGCCGGCACCCCGACCAGGCGGTCCAGCAGGATCAAGGCCACCGCGGCCACCAGGCTGATGAGCATCAGCCCGATCTTTTGGGGCAGGCCCAGCAGACGGTAGTTGAGGTAGGCGAACAGGGCGGTCAAGGTGACCAGGATAACGATGGTGTCAAACGGATGCACCGGCGGCTCCCCACGACCCGCGCCGACGGCGGCTCTCCGCGAGCCGCCCACCAAGGCCCGAGCGTGCCTTTATTGTGCTGGCAAAGCCACCGGGGGTCAACTGCAGGGAGGCGACCCCGCGGCCCCGGGCACCGTAAAAATGCGCAAAAGAAGATATTCACGGCCACCTTCACCTCATATTATCCGGTGGATAGACAATAAAAAAACGTGATAAAATTGATGGTATAGCTGAATTTTAATAGTAACGATTTGCAGCTAAACCAATCGATATTTCTTCTCATTAGCCTGGAGATATGGGGGCATGGCTATTTCACTTAAAACCAAAATCCTTATACTACCTACTGCCTTGATCATCATCTTCGTCAGCGGGATGGTTTGCTTTACTCATTTTTTAAGTCAACGCATTTGGCAGCGCGAGATAGATAAGATAGCAACCGTGCAGGCCAAGACCGCCGAAGGCATACTGGGCTTGTTTGAGAGGCAGGCCCTGAAGCTGGCGGCCATGGCCAGCCAGGTGCCCGGGGTGCAGGAGGCCTATGCCCTGGCCCACCAGGGCAAAGAGGACCAGGCCCGGGCCCTGTTGCGCCGCAGCTTCGACCGCATCCATCGCCAGGTGGTGCGCACCCTCAAGGTCAAGTCATTTAAAATCCACTTCCACCTGCCCCCGGCCAGGAGCCTGCTGCGCATTTGGCGCCAGGCCGGCAAAAAGGACGGCGGTGACGACATCTCGGGCTTCCGCCGCAGCATCCTCAAGGTCAACCGCGAACACCGGCCGGCCACCGGGGTGGAGATCGGCCGGGGCGGTTTCGTGGTGCGGGGCCTGGTGCCCATTACCGGCCCGGGCGGCCGCCACTTGGGATCGGTGGAGGCCATGCTGGACTTCAACACCATCTGCCGCCTGGCCAAGTTCCTGGACTGCGAGAACGTCGCCGCCTACATGACCCGCGCCGACCTGGCCATTGCCACCTCGCTGCGGGCCAAGAAACTACCCCGCACCGGCAACTTCGTGCAGGTGTATTCCACCAACCAAAAGGCCACCGCGCCCTATGTTTCAGCCCAAATGTTAGAGGAAGGCTCCAAGAAAAAGACTACGATTTTAGTTGACAAACGCATCGTAACCTTCTTCCCTATTATCGATTTTTCCGGCCAACCCAAGGGGGCCATGGTATTCGTGCGCGACATAACCGACCTGATAGATAGCGTTACCAACCAATGTTATCTCCTGATACTTTGCGGCGTAATCATGGTGTTATTAATCGGTGGCGGTTTGTACTTTATCTCCCGCTCGATTCTAAAATCGATCAACCATACCAACCAGGTGTTGCTCGATACCAACACCCAGGTGTCAGATGTCTCACGCCAGTTCACCAACTCCAGCAACAAGCTGGCCGAGGGGTCGTCCCAGCAGGCCTCGGCCCTGCAGGATATAACCGGACTGTTGGAGGACATCTCCACCCAGGCCCAGTCCAACGCTGAAAACGCCATCGAGGCCGATGGTCTCATGTCCCAGGGCCAGGAGATACTGGACCAGGCCAACGCGGACATGCAAGAGATGTCCCGATCCATGAAGAGCATCGCCGAGGCGGGCAAGGAGATATCCAAAATCCTCAATACCATCGACGGTATCGCCTTCCAGACCAACCTGCTGGCCTTAAACGCCGCGGTGGAGGCGGCCCGGGCCGGCGAGGCTGGCGCCGGCTTTGCGGTGGTGGCCGAGGAGGTGCGCACCCTGGCCCAACGCACCGCCGAGGCCTCCCGCAGCACCCACCAGTTGATCAGCAACACCATCGCCAAGATCGAGCAGGGCACCCGCCTGGTGGAAAAGAGCGAACAGGGATTCCAGAACACGGCCGAGTCATCGGCCAAGATCGCCAGCCTGGTTTCGGAGATAGCCCAGGGCTCTGAGGAACAGGCGCGGCGCCTGGAGCGCGCCAACCAGGCCCTGACCGAGATGGACCGGGTGGTCCAGGAGAACCTGGCCTCGGCCCAGGAGTCGGCCACCGCCTCGGGACGCCTCGGCGAGTACGCGGCCAAGATGGTCATCATCGCCGGCGACCTGAACCGCCTGGTCACCGGCCGCTGGGATATCGGTTAGCCATTGGCCCGGCCTACGGCCCCGCCGCATGGCAAACCGGCCCCCTCGCGGTAACCAGGGAAATCCGGGCGAGTAAGCGGGGCGGGTAAGCGGGGCTAGAACCGGTAGAGCACTTGGAAGGAGAACCCCCAGGCCCCGCGCACCGGCCAGGAGTTTTCCTGGTTAAAGGGGAGTTCCAGGGAGATGCGCCGGCTAAAGAGAGCTCGGGGCCCCAGGCTGATGAGCAGCTTGTCGTTGGGCTCGATGGTGAGCAGCAGGGCCAAGGAGGTTTGCTCGATCCAGAGCTCGCCCCCGGGATCGGTGGGGCTGTCGTCGCTTAGCTGGTAATACTGGTTTTGCTGGCTGAACTCCAGGCGCAGGTCCACCGCGCGGGCCAGCCAGGGTGGCACCCCCCACTTGGTGAGCATGCGGCGGATGCTCTGTTCGGGAAAGTCCAGGGACAACCCCAGTATGACCACCAGGGCCGGCTGGTTGTGCACCGCGACCACCATGAGGTCATAGGGCATGACCAGGGCCCAGCCCCGGCCAAAGGACCAGCCCACCGAACCCTTTATCCCCAGGCCCAGGCTGCCGGAGGGTTCCCGCTCGTAGCTGGCCTGGATCAGCGGGTCCAGGCGGTAGCGCCAGGCGCCGTGGGTCCCGGCAATACCCCGCATGCTCAGGGTGAGGGTATGCAGGTCGTCCCAGGGGGGGCGCACCCCGTCGCCCAAGGGCAGGCGATCCACCGAGCGCCAGGTGAAGTCGGCGTGGCTGTAGGTGAGGCTGAAGCGTCCCAGGCCGGCGCGCAGCCGCAAGGTGCGCACCGCAAAGCCGCCCGGCCCGTCCTCGATACTGCCAAAGCCCACGGTGTCGTAGCGCAGCCCCGCCACCGCCCCGGCGGACCCGGCGGCCGCGGACGCCGGGGCGCCCAGCAGCCAGGCCAGGCACACCACCAGCGCCCAGGTACTGCGGTTTGCTATCACGCCCATGGTACGAAACTCAATCCAGGGTCTGGCGGTAGCGCTTCATGGCCACCACCAGCACCACGGCGGCAAAAAGGGCGATGGGCCACAGGTGCACCCACACGTCGGCGATGCCGTTGCCCTTGAGCAGGATGCCGCGCACTATGCGCAGGTAGTGGGTCAGCGGCAGAATGCTGCCCACCCACTGGGCCCACTCGGGCATACCCCTAAAGGGAAACATGAAGCCCGAGAGCAAAATAGAGGGCAGGAAGAAAAAGAAGGCCATCTGCACCGCCTGCAACTGGTTGCCGGCGATGGTGGAGAAGGTCACCCCCACCGAGAGGTTGGCGGCGATAAAAAACAACGACAACACGAACAACAACGGCAGGCTGCCCATGAAGGGCACCCCGAAGACGAAATAGGCCACCGCCACGATAAGCCCCATCTGGATATAGCCCACCGTGATGTAGGGGATGATCTTGCCCATCATCACCTCCAGGGGGCGCACCGGGGTGGTGAGCAGTTGCTCCATGGTGCCCCGCTCGCTCTCGCGGGTGATGGCCAGGGCGGTGATGACCACCAGGGTCATGGTGAGCACCACCCCCATCAGCCCGGGCACGATGTTGTACTGGGTGATGCCCTCGGGGTTGTAGCGGGGATGGACTATGAGGTTCACCGGCGAGGGACGGCCGGCCAGGTAGCCCAGGGGGCCGGTGAGGTCCCGGGTCAGGGCGCGGGGGGCCAGCGCCTTGAGCGATGACACGGCGTTGCCCACCGCCGCCGGGTCGGTGGCGTCGGCCTGCATCAGCATGGTCGGTCGCTCGCCGCGCACCAGCCGCCGCGAAAAATCCACCGGGATGTTGATGACGAACTGCACCCGGCCGGTGGCCATGAGCTCCTCGGCCTCGGCCTCGCTGCTCACGATCTTGACTATCCTGAAATAGCCACTGTTCTTCAAGGCCCAAACCAGGGTGCGGCCATAGGAGCCCTGGTCGGCGCTCACCACGGCGGTGGGCATGTGCTTGGGGTCGGAGTTGATAGCATAGCCGAACAGTACGAGCTGCATCAACGGTATGCCGATCATCATGCCGAAGGTGAGGCGGTCGCGTCGCATCTGCACGAACTCTTTGACCACCATGGCCCACATGCGCGAGAAGGAAAAGAACCTGCCAGCCATGATCAATTCACCTTGGCCCGACTCATCATGCTGATAAATACCTCCTCCAGCGAGGTCTCCACCGGTTTGCCCTGGATACCGTCCTTCAGCACCGGCTCCACCGCCCGCCGCAGGGCCTCGGGATCGCGGCCGCTGACGTGCAGGGTGGTGCCGAAGATCACCGCCTGGTCCACCCCGGGCTGCTGTTTAAGCCACTCGCCCACCCGGTGCAGGTCCGGTCCGGTGAGGGACCAGGTGACCAGGCCCTCGGCGGCCACCACCTCCTCGGCAGTGCCCCGGGCCATCAGCTCGCCGTAGGCGATGTAGGCCAGGCGGTGGCAGCGCTCGGCCTCGTCCATGTAGTGGGTGCTGATGAGGCTGGTGATGCCCTCGGCCGCCAGGTCGTGCACCTGGTCCCAGAACTCGCGCCGCGCCTTGGGGTCCACCCCGGCGGTGGGCTCGTCCAGCAGCAGTAGGCGGGGGTGGTGGATCAGGCAGGAGGCCAGGGCCAGCCGCTGTTTCCAACCACCCGACAACGCCCC
>JAMOVV010000084.1 GCA_027067385.1 Desulfarculaceae bacterium | reverse complement strand
AAAAAGACCGCGTGCCACGGTAGCCGTATGGGCCACACCCACATCTACGGGCAGCCCTGATCATTCAATTGCCACCGACCATCTAGAGACGGTACGGCAAAAAGACCGCGTGCCACGGTAGCCGTATGGGCCGTACCCACTTCTGCGGGCAGGCCCAATCATTCAATTGCCACCGATCGGGGGGAAACGCGGTCGCGTTACCGCGGGCCGACCGCGTGCCGCGGTAGCCGTATGGGCCACACCCACATCTACGGGCAGGCCCAATCATTCAATTGCCCACCGACCGTGTGGAAAAAAGCCTTGGTGCTACCGCGAGCCGCGGCGCCAAGTCCCGTTAATCCAGGATATCACCCACCCAGCTCAGGGCCGCGCTCACCGTGGGAAAGCCCAGGGTGCTGGTGAGCAGGATCAGGGCGTGGCGTACCTCCTCCGGGCTGGCCCCGGTGGCCAGGGCCCGGCGGGCGTGGCTGTGCACCGCTCCTTGGGAGCGGATGGCCACCGCCGCCGCCATCTGGATGAGGTGGGCGGTCTTGTCGGTCAGGGGGCCCTGGGCCCGGGCCGTCTCGCCCACCGCTTGCACCGCCTTCATGTACTCCGGGTATTTATCCAAAAGCGTTTGGTACTGCTTGGGCACGGCCTGGTCGCTCATAACATCTCCTCGTTGGGTTGGGGTCGGTCCATGAACTCTCTCACCCGGCTCTATTATACCAATAAAGGGGTGGGCTTTAGGCCGAGGCCTCCAGCCGCTCCGCGCCGCAGGCCACCCCTTCCCGGGCCGCCACGATAAAGCACTTGCCGCAGCTTATGCAGCGGGCCGGGCTCAGGTCGCCGTCCTGCCAGCGCCGGGCCAGGTGCGGCTCGCGGATAAAGGGCCGGCACATGGCCACCGCGTCGACCTGGTCCAGAGCCTTGGCGATCACCTCCGGCGAACGGAAACCGCCCACCACCACCACCGGGCAGTCCACCACCTCTTTGATCCGGCGGGCGTTATCCAGGAAATAGCCCTCCTGCCCCGGCCCCTGCACCGCCCGGGACGGCGAGTTTTTGCCCGCGGCGCGTACCCCGCCGGACACCTCGATGCCGTCGATGCCCTCTTCTGAAAGCCAGGAGGCCACCTGCAGACTGTCGGCCAACTGCAGCCCGTCGGCCAGGGCGTCTTCCGAGTTGAGCTTGATGAGCACCGGAAAGTCAGGACCCACCGCGTCGCGCACCGCTCGCAGAACCTCCAGGCAAAAGCGCGCCCGGTTCTCCAGGGACCCGCCGAACTGGTCGCTGCGCTGGTTGGTGTTGGGGCTGAGGAACTGGTTGATGAGATAGCCGTGGGCTCCGTGCAACTGCACCGCGTCAAAGCCGGCCGCCTTGGCCCGGGCCGCGGCCCAGGCGAAGTCTTCGATGAGCTGTAGTATCTCCTCAAAGCCCAGGCCGCGCACCGCCGCCCCGTTGCCGGGATGGTCGATGGCCGAGGGTCCCGCCGGTTCGGCGCCGCAGAGGCTCTTCTTGGCCTGGCCGCCGCCGTGCACGATCTGCAGGGCCACCTTGCCGCCGGCCTTGTGCACCGCATCGCTCACCCGGGTCAGCGGTCCCACACAGGCGTCGATGTGCACCCCACTCTGGCGCGGCGAGCTCTGGCCGTCGGCCCGCACGTAGGCGTAGCCGGTGATGATCAGCCCCACCGCGCCCTCGGCCAAATCGGCGGTGAGGTTGATCAGATCATGGCTCGGAGTGCCGTCGCGCCCGGCCATGCCCTCCCAGGTTGCGCTGCGCACCAGGCGGTTGGGCAGCTCCAGCGAGCCCACCTGCCAGGGCGAAAAAATATCAGCCACCGGTACTCTCCTGGTTAAAGGCCGTAAAAAAGGGCGACCCCCGCCAGGAGGCCGCCCTCTGAGTCTCCCACTAATTAGTTATCAGTAGGCCTCGTCGTAGGCAAGCTCCTCGTCGGTGATCTTGTTGCTGAAGAAGCGGTAGATCAAGAACTGGTAGATGATGACGATGGGCACCATCACCAGGGCCACCCCCAGCATGATCTTGAGGGTAAGCGGGCTCGAGGAGCTGTTAAAGGCGGTCAGAGACGCCGCCGGGTCTATGGAGGAGGCCAGCAGGTTGGGGAACATGCCGAACACCCCCCACAGGGTGGCGAAGACAATGGTGCCGGACGAACCGAACCAGGCCTTCCACCACTGGCCCTTGGCCGCAAAAAAGCGGGTGAGCAACAGGCTGGCCACGCACAGCAGCGGGATGATCAGCAGCAGCGGATGGGCCAGGTAGTTGTCCCACAGCTTGGTGTAGAACCAACTGGCCACCAAGAACACCACCGCCGCCACCAGCACCATGGGCCACAAGACCCGGGCGGCGCCGGCGGCGCGCTCCTGCAACTCACCCTCGGACTTGTTCACCAGCCACAGGGCGCCGTGTTGCTTGAACAGCAGCACAAAGAGGATGCCACCCAAGAGGCCATAAGGGTTGAGCAGGCCGAAGAAGCTGCCCTGCCAGATATGTTGCTTGTCGATGGCGATGCCCATGAAGATGTTGGCAAAGGCCACCCCTAAAAGCAAGGCCGGCAGGAAGCTGCCCAGGATCAGGCACCAGTCCCAGACGCTGCGCCAGGCCGGGCTGTCTACCTTGGCCCGAAACTCAAAGGCCACCCCGCGCAAAATCAGGGCGAACAGCAGCATCATCAGGGGGGTGTACAGGGAAGAAAACATCACTGCGTAGGTAAGGGGAAAGGCGGCAAAGGTCACACCACCGGCGGTGATGAGCCAAACCTCGTTACCGTCCCACAGGGGGCCCATGGCGTTGTAGATCACCCGGCGGTCCCGGTCGCTCTTGGCCAGCCAGGGCATGAGCGCGCCCAGGCCCAGGTCAAAGCCGTCGAGCATGAAGTAAACCGCCCAAAGCACGGCCCATAGTACAAACCAGATGGTCTCAAGCATCTTGGCCTCCTTCCTCCACTAGCTCGGGGCCCTTGCGCGCGTACTTGGCGATCAAGTAGAACGCCGCGGCCCCCAACAGTCCGTAGACCGCGATAAAGGCCACCAAGGTAACGCCGACCTGGTGGGCCGCGATGGGTGAGACCGCGTCGGCGGTCTTCATGATGCCGTATACGATCCAGGGCTGACGACCCACCTCGGCCACCGCCCATCCCGCCTCGATGGCCAGGTAGGGCAGCGGAATGGACCAGAGCAAAAGACGCAGCAGCAAGGGATTGTCGCCTAGCTGCTTGCGACGCACCCAGGCCCATATGGTCAGTAGCATGAACCAGAAGCCCAGCCCCACCATGAGACGGAAGGACAGGAAGGTGATCAGCACCGGCGGGCGCTCGGACTTGGGCCAGTCCTTGAGGCCCTTGACCACCGCGTCGGTGGAATGGTGGGCCAAGAGGCTCAGGGCGCCGGGGATGGGGATCAACTGCACCGCGTTGCGCTCGTTCTCCGCATCCGGCCAGGAGAAGAGATACTGCGGCACGTTGGCCTTGGTCTCCCAGTGGGACTCCATGGCCGCCAGCTTGGCCGGCTGGGTAGCCGCCACTTCGCCGCCGTTTAAGTGGCCTTGGACCACCTCGAAGATGGAGAAGACCAGGGCGAAGACCAAGGCGATGCGGAAGCTCTTGCTAAAGAAGTCCGTGTGCTTCTTACGCAGCAGGTGATAGGCGCTGACGCCCATCACGAAGAAGCCGGCCAGGATGTAGGCCGCGCTGACGGTATGCAGGAATTCCAGGATGGCGAACTTTTGGGTTATCACCGCGAAGAAGTCGGTGAGTTCGGCCCGCCCGTTGCGGATGGTATAACCCACCGGGTGCTGCATCCAGGCGTTGGCGGTCAGAATCCAGTAAGCGCTGATGTTGGAGGAAATGGCCACCACCCAGATGCAGGCGGCGTGGGCCTTTTTGGAGAGCCGTTTCCAGCCAAATACCCACAGGCCGATGAAGGTCGACTCCAGGAAGAAGGCCACGGTGGCCTCCACCGCCAGCAACGACCCGAAAATGTCACCCACGTAGGCGCTGTAACGCGACCAGTTGGTGCCAAACTGGAACTCCAAGGTGATACCGGTTACGATACCCACCGCAAAGTTAATAAGGAACAGCTTGCCCCAGAACTTGGCCATTCGCTTATAGGTTTCGTCACCACTCCTGACGTACTTGGTCTCCATGATGGCTATCAGGATCGACAGCCCCAGGGTCAAGGGTACGAACAGGAAGTGGAAGAACGTGGCGGCCGCAAACTGCAGCCGCGAAAGCATTAGTACATCCATAAGCTACTCTCCCCATCCAGGGTTAGACAGAGCTTGACCCACCTGCAGGAGTTGCAGCGATCGCCGGGCCATCTGGCTTACGCTGGTGTGCTCCATGACCCCTTGTCGGTAGATCATCAGCTCGCTTTCATCTCCTGCCAGGCGGCCGATGGCCTCGGCGGTCTGCAACGCACCCAGGCGCCCCAAGAGCCCCGCGGCCAAGCCGCGCACCTCGGGGTCGGGTGAGTCCAGGTAGCCGGCCACCACCGCTGGCAGGTTACGGCCCTTCAGCAGCTCCGGCCGTGTACGGGCCAGGCGGTCCAACCCCCAAAGAACCGCACGCTGTAAAGGTTCGTGCTCCAGTTGGTTATCCCCCTCTGCGAGGTAAGAAATGAGGATGTAAATGTACTCCTCACCTATAACCGGTTGATGCACCATGATCTCGGCCATGGCCCGGGGAGCACCCCACCCGATGGAGCCCGATTCTTCGTTGAGGCTCCAGGCGAGGCGACGCATCACTTCCCTGGCCTGATTCATTGATTCGTCCGTACCGTCCTTGGTCCAGTCGGCCACCAGTAGCCCCAACACCTCGGCCGCCTTGCCGGCGATGAGCCCAGAGGGGTGGTTCAGATAGGCCAACAGAGCGGACAAGACCTTGCGGGGCGGCAGGTGGCCAAGCTCCGAGGCCGCAGTCGCGGCGTCTACTTCGGTGAGCTCGGCCAGTACCTTCCGCTTTAGCGCACGCCGGCCGCCCATGGAAGATTGCGCCTCGCGCCCTCAGGCCGAGGCTTTAACCGCCTGTCCGACCTTCACTCCCAGCTCGCGGCAGGCCCGCAGAGCGTCGTGGTCGGGGACGAATTGGTGCCGAATGCCGTCGTCGACGATCTCCACCTTCATCTCTTGCAGGGCGCCGGTGAGAATCTTCACGGCCTCACCGCTCCAACCGTAGGAGCCAAAGGCGGCGCCGATCTTATTGCTGGGTTTGAGCCCCTTGGCGTAAGTGAGAAAATCACCCATGCGCGGCAGGATGCCGTTGTTGAGGGTGGGTGAACCCAACACCAGGGCGCGGGCCTCCAGCAGCTCCTGGACTACGTCGCTACGGTGGTTGACCGCCAGGTTCATCAGCTTAACGCTCACTCCCTGCTCCATGATGCCGTTGGCCACCGCCTTGGCCATCATCTCGGTGGAGTGCCACATGGTGTCGTAGACCACCAGGGCCTTCTGGGAAAAGTGCTGGTTGCACCAGCGCTCGTAGGCCGCCAGAATCTTGCCCGGGTCCGAGCGCCAGATGACCCCGTGGTCCGGGGCGATGGTGTCGATATCCAGGTTCATCTCGCCCAGGGCGGCAAAGAGCTTGCGCAGGTGGGGCGCGTAGAGCATCAGGATATTGGCGTAATACTTGGCGCAGTGGGACATCAGCTCCGAGGCGTCGACCTCGTCGTCAAAGCGTTCGCTGGTGGCCCAGTGATGACCGAAGGCGTCGCTGCTGATGAGCAGCTTGTCCTCGGGGATGTAGGAGAACATGTTGTCCGGCCAGTGCAGCATGCGGGTCTCCACGAAGCTGACGCTCCGGGAGCCCAGGCTCACCTGGTCGCCGGATTTGACCTTTTGGATTGGCCAGTCATCGGTAGGGAAATGGGCCTGGAGGCTTTTGAAGCCCATGGTGGACACGAAGATTTTTTCCGGCTTTATGGCCTCGACCACCTCCAGGATGCTGCCGGTGTGGTCCATCTCCATGTGGTTGAGCACCAGGTAGTCGATCTTGGCCGGGTCTATGACGCCGTGGACGCGGTGCAAAAGCTCGCCGGCAAACCCGTGTTTGACGGTGTCAAAGAGCGTGACCTTGTCGTCCACGACCAGGTAGGAGTTGTAGGTGGTACCCTTTTTAGTCGAATACCCGTGGAAATCACGGATGTCCCAGTCGATCGCCCCCACCCAGTAAATGTCTTGTTTTACCTCAACTGGTTTCATGATAACCCCCTTGATGGATAGTGAGTACAGCTGCCAACCTGGGAAGCGTCTACTGCGACCGCTGGTCGCCGGCCGGGTACCCTTGGTTAGTCCTCGGGCTCGAACTCATCCTTGGAGGCGCCGCATACCGGGCAGACCCAGTCGTCGGGCAGGTCTTCAAAGGCAGTGCCGGCCGGGGCATCGCTTTCAGAATCGCCCTTGGCCGGATCATAGGTGTATCCGCAAACGCCGCAAACATACTTTTTCATGGTGGTATCTCCTTGATAGCAACAGGGAATATGGCAAACTCGGCAACGCCGCCGGGCCATCGGCTAGCGGCCCGGCGGCGGGGGTCATGGTCCGGGCTAGGCCTTCCAGTGCCCGTGCAGGTTGCAGTAGGCCCTCGCGGTTACCGAGGCCGCATCGATCTTGAACTCGACCTCAGGGGCCTGACCGGGGCTGAGGAATTGTAAATAAGCCGTGTCGCCGGCCACGACCTCGATCCAGGTAATGTAGTGATCGTCAGCCATGGGATGAGGCACTTCGCCCAGTTTCACCTTGAAGCCGCCGTCGATCTTTTCGATCACCGGCACGTGCTTCTCCTTGGCGGCGTCCACCGTGTTCTCGGCCTGGTGCTTCATGGGCTCGCCGCAGCAGACCAGCTCGCCACCGCCCACCGCCAGCAGCTCCACGATATTGCCGCATACCTCGCACTTATATACGTCTAGTCTTTCCATAGAAACCTCTCTCCATTACTTGAACTGTTGACGGCCGCCGCCGGTCCCCGGGGGAACGGGCCGCTACCAGTTTTCAGCCTTGATCTCGAAATGCGCCCGGGGGTGGGCGCAGGCCGGGCATCTCTCGGGGGCGCTGTCGCCCTCGTGAACATAGCCGCAGTTGCGACAGCGCCAGGCCACCGGCTGCTCGCGCTTAAACACGCGGCCCGCCTCGATGTTGGCGGCCAGGGCCCGGTAGCGTTTCTCGTGAAAGGCCTCGGCCACTGCGATGGCCTCAAAGATATCGGCGATTTCGTCAAAGCCCTCTTGGCGGGCCACCTTGGCGAAGCCGGGATACATCTCGGTGTGTTCGTGGTTCTCGCCGGCCGCGGCCGCCAGCAGGTTTTCCGTCGTAGTGCCAATCACCCCGGCCGGGAAGGCAGCGGCCACCTCCACCTCGCCGCCCTGCAGCAGCTTGAACAGCCTCTTGGCATGTTCTTTTTCCTGGTCGGCGGTCTCGGCGAAAATGGACTCGATCTGCTTGTAGCCCTCTTTGCGGGCCTTGGCGGCAAAATAGGTGTAGCGGTTACGGGCCTGGGATTCGCCGGCAAACGCGGTTAAGATATTCTTCTCGGTCTGGCTCCCTTGCAGGCTGGCCATGTGCTGTCTCCTCCTCTACTTTATTAGTAAAACACCCCCCCAGTAAAACACCCCCTTAGTCCCCCCCGGCCCTCGGCGACCGGCGGACCACATGGCCACGCTCAGCCCAGCTCCTTGACGCCTTGATCGGTAATGCCGTATTTGCAGCGGGCCGGGCTGTCCACCAGCCCCTTGCCCTTGAGCCCCTTGACCACGGCAGATACCTTCTTGGAATCCAGGCCGGTGGTGGCCGCGATCTGCTTGTTGGCCAAGGGTGCGTCGGCTTCTTTTAGGGTATTGAGTACCTTTTTGTCCTCAGGGCTAAGGTCTTTCTTGCTCGCCATCTCTGGTTTTAATTCCTTCCTGCGGCCTCTCGTAGAGAATCCGTGGCGGTCTTCTTGCCCGCGCACTCGGGGCAGATTCCCACGAATTCCAGGCTGTGGCCGAATACCTGGTACTGGGACATCTTCTCCGCAGCCTCGTCCAGCCCAGGCAGGGGGTCCATGAACAGATCGTCCACCCTCCCGCAACCACGGCAACGCAGGTGGTAGTGCTGCTCCACGTTGCCGTCGAAACGCATCTCTTGACCGGCCACATCCAGCTTGGTGATGATGCCTTGCCGCGAAAGGATGTCCAGGTTGCGATACACGGTCCCCAGGCTTATCTTGGGCAGCCGGCGACGCACCATATCGCAGAGGTCTCCTGCGGTCGGGTGACTGGTGACCTTCCTGAGTTCTTCGAGAATAACTTTCCGTTGCTTGGTCATTCTCAATCTGTGCATGTCTTCCAACATGACCACCGCCCTGTTAGTAATGATTATTATTTTTACCAGGCTAAAACTACGGCGTCAAGCACTACCCACATGCCTGTCACTTCCTGGCGCTCTCGTATTACCCGCAGACTCAGGATTAAGCCTGGGGTCCATCCCACTATGATAAAGATTATCGCACCCCTGCCCCAGGAGCAAGCAAAAAGGGGCCGGGCAAGATGGTCCACGACCGCCGGCGGGACCTTCAGGCCGTTTAACGCACCACGGTAGCGGCCGGGGCTGGCGTGGTCGGGGCATTGGGTTTAGCGTCTCCAGACGGTGCCGCCCCGGCGTCAGGCCGGCCGCCGCCGGCGTCGCCGCTGTCCTGGTCGGCCGGTTTGATCATCTGCAAGTCGCCCAGAGGCTTGAACCGCCCGTCGCGGTAGATGAACAGGGTGAGGTCCTTGTGCACCCGGCGGTCCGCATCCACCGTGAGCTTGCCGCACAACCCGGCCAGCCCGCTCACCTGGGTAAGGGCCCGGCGGAGGTTATCGCGGGTGCGGGGCGGGTCGGGCCGGTCCATGAGGTGGCGCAGCAACAGGGCCGAGTCAAAGCCGTGGGCGTCGAGCACGTTGGGCTTGCGGCCCATGGCCTCTTCGTAGTCGCGCACAAAGCCAGCCACCAGGCTGTCGGTGGACTGCCGGTCAAAGGCGTCGGGGAACACCGCCCAGCGCATGTAGCGGCCGGCCATCTTCCACAGTTGGGGGCTGTGCCACAGGTTGGTGCCCAGCAGCCAGACGTAGTTCACGTCAAAGTAGGCCAGGTTGGGCACCACCATGCCGGTGCGGCCGGAGCCGTCGGGAATGAACAGGGCCTGGAAGTCGATCACCGGCTTAGGGGAATCGGGCATGCCCGGCCGGTAGTTACCCGGAGGCAGCTTCACCAGTTCCTTGACCTGGCGGGTGAAGTCGGTCTGCTTGGGGTCGTAGGAGACCGTGCGCACCACGCTGCCGCCCCGGGCCGCCACCCCCACCGTGAACAGCTTGACAAACCCCGAGCCGTAGTTGTTGCGGGGGGCCAGGATGGCGAAAGAACGCAGCCCGCGCCGGTCCATGAACTCCTTGAGCAGGGCCTCCACCTGCTGGGCCGGGGTGAAGAAATTTTGGAAGATGAACTCGCCGGCCGAGGTGAGGCCCTGCACCTGGCTCAGGGCGATCAGCGGCACCTTCTCCTGCTGGGCCAGGCGGGCGGCGGCCAGGGAGGTGGCCGCGCCCATGGGTCCGATGATGGCGATGACCCGCCGTTGCTTAACCAGCCGCTGCACCGCCTCGGCGGTGGCCCGGGGGTCGCCCTTGCTGTCTTCGATGTATATGGTCGGCGGTTGCGAGGCGGTGCTCCCGAAGAGCCCCATGCCCAGCTCGATGGCGGCCAGCACCTGGCGCCCGTGGGCGGCGTAGGGTCCGCTCAGGGGCAAGATGACCCCCACCGCCCGCGGGTTCACCATGCGGGCCTGTTCGATCTCCTGGGCCAGCTTGGCCATCAGCGGTTCCAGGGGGGCGGCCGCCACCTGGGAGCGCAGCACCGCCAGGGTGCTGGCCGCCTGGTCCAGCCGCCCTTCCCGCCAGTATGAACGGGCCAGGCCCAGGCTCATGGCGGCGCGCCAGTCCGGGGCGCGCATGGCGGCCAACAGGGGCTCCAGCTCGGCCGAAGGCACCCGGCCGGCCAACTGCACCAGGCGCTCGCGCAACTGGGGGGTGAGCGGGCGGTCGCTCAGGGTCATCATCTCCCGCAGGGCGCGCAGGGCGTCGCCGGGCTTGCCGGCCGCAGCCATGCAGGAGGCCAACAGGCTCATGGCCCGGGTGCGCTGGTCGGCGGTAAGCGGCCGCACCTTACCTCCGAGCAGGGCGCGCAGGCGGGGTTCAGCCTCGGAGCACTGGTTCAGGTCGTGGTCCAACTGGGCGGCCAGCAGGTGCGCCTCCACCACCAGGGGCGAGTCGGGATGCTTGACCAATAGGGTACGCAGGCTCTGCCGGGCCTCGGCCTTTTGGCCGGCCCCCAACTGGGCCTGGGCCGCACCCATCAACAGGCGGGCGTCTTGCTCGCC
Organism: Desulfarculaceae bacterium; assembly: GCA_027067385.1. Lineage (GTDB taxonomy): Bacteria > Desulfobacterota > Desulfarculia > Desulfarculales > Desulfarculaceae > JAMOVV01. The sequence goes on along the minus strand of JAMOVV010000084.1, from coordinate 31,820 downwards.
CCAGGGACCCAGGCGCAGCCCGGCCCGAAAGGCGTCGCCGGCCTGTAGGTATTGTCCCTGCTGCAACCGCTGGTTGCCGAGCTTGATCAATTCCTCGATCTGGGCGTCGACGCTCACCGGTCCCCGGCCGGGTCCGGTGGGCAGCCCCGGGCCGCAAGCGGTCATGGTCAGGGCGACCCAAAGCCCCACAACTGCGATTACCAAACGCTTAGTCGGCATTTAAACCTCGATCTCCTCGAATTCCGCGTCAACCACGTCATCCCCGCCGCCGGGGTCGGGGTCAGACCAAGCCAGGCCTGGCCCCAAGGAAGACCCCGCCGGCCCCCCGCGGCCCGGGGCCCCCGGCCCGCCGGCCTCTTTTATCACCCGGTCGGCTTGGCCGGCCAGCTCGGCCAAGGCCTCGGCCGCCTGGTCGATAGCCCGGGCGTCGGCCCCCAGCATGGCCGCCTTTACTTTATCGCATGCCGCCCGCAAACGCTCCCCCAAGTCTTGTCCCAGGTAGTCGCCCCAGGCCTCCAGGGCGCGGCCGGACCGGTACAGCGCGCCGTCGGCCCGGTTACGGGCCTCGGCCAGGCGCCGGCTGCGGCGGTCATCGGCGGCGTGCAGGCGAGCGTCTTTGACCAGGCGCTCGATCTCAGCCTCGCTCAGGCCGCTACTGGCCTTGATCACGATGGCCTGGCGCCGGCCGGTGTCCAGGTCGCGGGCGCTCACCTGCACCATGCCGTCGGCGTCGATATTGAAGTTCACCTCGATCTGGGGCTGGCCACGCGGCGCCGGCGGTATGCCCTGCAGCTCAAAGCACCCCAGGGTGCGGTTGTCGGCGGCCATGGTACGCTCGCCCTGCAATACGTGGATGCTCACCGCCGGCTGGTTGTCCACCGCGGTGGAAAACACCTGGCTATGCTGGGTGGGAATGGTGGTGTTGCGCTTGATGAGCGGGGTCATCATGCCTCCCACCGTCTCCACCCCCAGGCTCAGGGGGGTGACATCCAAGAGCAGCAGGTCTTCCAAGTCGCCGTCGAGGATGCCGGCCTGGATGGCCGCGCCCACCGCCACCACCTCGTCGGGGTTCACCCCCTTGTGCGGCGGCCGGCCGAATATCTCGCTCACCTTGGCCACCACCCGCGGCATGCGGGTCATGCCGCCTACCAGGATCACCTCGTCGATATCATCGGCGACCAGGCCGCCGTCTTGCAGGGCCACCCGGCAAGGCTCTTCCACCCGCTGGACCAGGTCGTCCACCAGGGCCTCGAGCCGGGCCCGGGATAGCTTGGTGTTCAGGTGCAGGGGGCCGCTGTGGTTGGCGGTAATGAAGGGCAGGTTGATGGTGGTGCCCACGGCGGAGGAAAGCTCGATCTTGGCCTTTTCCGCCGCTTCCTTCAGGCGCTGCAGGGCCATCTTGTCCCCAAAGAGGTCCACCCCGTTCTGGGCGTGGAACTCCTGGGCCAGGTGGTTGATGATGCGCAGGTCGAAGTCCTCGCCGCCCAGGTGGGTGTCGCCGCTGCTGGCCTTCACCTCGAACACCCCCCCCTTGAGCTCCAGGATGGAGATGTCAAAGGTCCCGCCGCCCAGATCGAAGACCGCGATGCGCTGGTCCTTGTCCTTTCCCAGGCCGTAGGCCAGGGCGGCGGCGGTGGGCTCGTTGATGATGCGGGCCACCTCCAGGCCGGCGATGCGCCCGGCGTCGCGGGTGGCCTGGCGCTGGGCGTCGTTGAAATAGGCCGGCACGGTGATCACCGCCCGGTTCACCTCCCGGCCCAGGTAGTCCTCGGCGGTCTGCTTGAGCTTGGCCAGGATCATGGAGGATATCTCGGCCGGGGAGGCGTCTTGGTGTTGCAGCTCGATATGGGCGTCGCCGTTGGGGGCGTCCACTATGGGATAGGGCAGTATCTCCAGGTCGGCCTGCACCTCCGGGGAGTCGAACTGGCGGCCGATGAGGCGTTTGACCGCGAAAACCGTATTGGCGGGGTTGGTGATGGCCTGGCGCTTGGCCACCTGGCCCACCAGGCGTTCCCCCTGGTCGGTTATGGCCACCACGCTGGGGGTGGTGCGGCCCCCTTCCTGGTTGGTCAGCACCTTGGGCTCGCCACCCTCCATCACCGCCACGCAGGAATTGGTGGTGCCCAGATCGATGCCGATTATTTGGGACATCCTCAGGTAGCCTCCCGGGTTCACCGGTGGTAGGTGGGCCGCGCCCTCAAAGGCCGCCGGCGGCCCGCCCGGCGGCGCCGGCTCAGTTTACCACGATCTCAACCTCGTCCCCATTATCATCGTTTTGGTTCTCCGGCCGCTTGCTCACCACCACCATGGCCGGGCGCAGCAGGCGGTCCTGGAACAGGTAGCCCTTTTGTACCTGGTCGATCACCGTGTTGTTGGGCTGGTCGGGGTCTTCCTGCTGCATCATGGCCTCGTGGTACTCGGGGTCAAAGGGCTGGCCCAGGGCCTCGATGGGCTCCAGGCCGTGACGCTCCAACACGCGCATCAGCTCCTGGTGGATCATCTCGAGGCCATCGATCATACTCTGGTCGCCGCCGTTCTCCCGGGCGGCGGCCAGGGCGCGCTCCAGGTTGTCGATCACCGGCAGGAGGTCAGCGGCCATGGACTGGTTGGCTCGCTTGAAAAACTCGGACTTTTCACGCTCGGAGCGTTTCTTGTAATTCTCGTGTTCCGCCGCCTGGCGCAGGACCCGCTCGGCCAGCTCGTCGCGCTCGGCCCGCAGGGAATCCAGGGTCTCCTCCGGCCCGGGCTCCGGGCTGTCGGCGGTTTCCTGGTCCGGGGTCTTTTCGGGCTCGACTTGGGGTTTATCTTGGCTCACGGTTATCACTCCATCCGGTGGTGCACCACCTACAATCCCGGCGGCGCGGTTACGGCCCACGCCACTGGCGGTCACCACCGTTATAAAATCCATCGCTCGCAGGGATCAAGGCCCGGCCGCCCGGGTCCGGGGACGTCGCCGGCCCGGGAGAGCCGGTTCAAGCTCGTTCGTTGAGCATGGCGCTCACCAGCTTGGCGGTGTAGTCGACCACCGGGATGACCTTGGAGTAATCCATGCGGGTGGGGCCGATCACCCCCAGGGCGCCCAGGGAGCGGTTGTCACCGCCATAGGCCGCCACCACCGCGGTGATGTCATCCAGGTCTGCCACCTCGCTCTCGGACCCTATGAATATCTGCACCCCCTGGGCCGCCTGGGATTTCTCCAGCAGACGCAGCAGGGTGGATTTCTCCTCAAAGGCCTGGAACACCAGGCGTAGGCGCTGGAGGTCCGCAAACTCCGGCAGGCCCAACAGGTTGCTCTGGCCCACCACGTAGACATCGCCGTCCGGTCCCTGATCCACCGCGATCTGCCCCAGTTTCAAGGCCTTGCGGGTCAAGACGTCGAACCGCGCCTTTTCCCGGGCCATCTCCTGGGCCAGTCGTTGTTTCACCTCGAATAAATTAAGGTCGCGCAGCAGATCATTCAAGTAGCGGGTGTATTTATCCAGGTCTTCCTGGCGCAATTCCTGGTCCACCTCGATCACCCGGTTCTGCACCACCCCGCCGTCGGCCACCAGCACCACCAGGGCCAGGCCCGGCTTGAGCAACACGAACTCCATGCGGCGGAAGCGGCCGTGGTCCAGCCGCGGGGCGGCCACCACCGCCACCTGTTGGCTCACCGCCGACAGGCGCCGGCTCACCGCCTTGAGCAGGTCCGAGACCTCGCGGGCCCCGGGGTCTTCCACGGTCTGGCGCAGCAGAGTCTTGGCCTGTTCGTCAAGCTCGCGTACCTCCAGCACCTTCTCCACGTAAAAACGCAGCCCCTCCACCGTGGGCACCCGGCCGGCCGAGGCATGCGGCTGGTGCAAGAGCCCGGCCTCCTCCAGGTCGGCCATCACGTTGCGGATGGTGGCCGGCGAGATGGCAAAGCCGTCCATCTTGGATATGGTGCGCGAGCCCACCGGTTCGGCGGTGGTGACGTAGTTGGAGATGACCCCCGCCAGAACCTGCCGGGCGCGCTCGGAAAGCTGTTGAGCCACGGCCTGTTAACCTCTCGCCTTGCCCTGCCGGCGTACAACGTGGGGCAAAGCTATCAATTGAACAATCCCCCTGTCAACAATACCGCATTTCACCCGGCCGGTCTCGCACCGCGCCAGGCCCGCAGGGCCCGCAGGCCCGCCGCCTCTCCGGCGCGCAATCCCGCCCGGGCCGCGGCCCGCTCCACCAGGTCCCAATCGGCCCCCTCCCCGGCCCCGCCGCCGGCCAGGGCGGCCAGTTCGGCCAGCACCTGCCGTCCCGCGGTCTCGCTGGCCGGCTCCGCCAGCCACCGGGCGGCCAGGGGAGTGAGCGCCGCGGCCAGCCGCCTATCCACCGCCCGGGCCAGGGCCTTGGCCAGCTCGGGGGCCTGGCGCCGGGTGGCCTCGGCAATGGCCGCGTCGTCGTTCCCCTGGGGCTTTTGCAACACCCCCTCGGCCCCGGCGGCGGTCATGGCCGCGCCGTCGGCATACAGGGCCTTGCGGCTGTAGCCCAGGCAGGCGGCCCAGGGAAAATGCTCCCGCGCCCGGGCCAGGTTGTACAGGCCGTAGGCCCGCCCCTGGCCCAGGCCGCGCGCCGCCTGGCCAAAGGCCTCCTGCCACACCTGCACCCGGCCGTAGAGCCGGCGCAAAAAGGTATTAAACGCCTCTGGCCCCTGGCCCAGGTCCTGGTACAGCGCCGCCACCTGGCCGGTGGACCCGACCCGGCCGGCCAACTCGCGCTCATCGGGCAGGCGGGGCTGGTCCATCTCCGGGTCGGCGCCGTAGATATCCAGCAAAAACCCCACCACCGGACCCTCGCCGATGGCGGCCACCGCCTGGTCAAAGGTGGAGGCGTAGACCACCCTCGCCGGCGCAAAGGCCCCGGCCGCGTGTTCCCTGAAGTTGCGCAGCTCGAACTCGGCGTCGTCGATAAAGCAAAACAGCGGGGTCATCGGCTCACAACCCGTACTTCTTGATCTTGTAGGACAGGTTGGACTTGGTGATGCCCAGGGCGGCGGCGGCCCGGGCCTGCACCCCGCCGGCGGCCTGCAGGGCCCGCTGGATCATGCCGCGCTCCACCGCCTCCACCGTCTCGTTGATGGACAAACCGGCCGGCACGCTGAGCCCGCTCTGCTGGCCGTGCCCCGCGCCGATGGGCAGGTCAGACGGCTGCACTTCATCACCGGCCAGGATCACCGCCCGCTCCAGGACGTTCTCCAGCTCGCGCACGTTACCCGGCCACTGGTGCTCGTAGATGATGCGCATGGCCTCCGGCGACATGCGCGGCGGCTGGCGCCCCACCTCGGCCGCGTATTTTTGCAGAAAATGGGCCACCAGGGCCGGCAGGTCGTCGGCCCGCTCGCGCAGGGGCGGCAGGTCGATACGCACCACGTTTAAGCGATAGAAAAGGTCTTCGCGAAACTGGCCCTCCTGCACCGCCCGGGCCAGGTCGCGGTTGGTGGCGGTGACCAGGCGCACGTCCACGCTGATGGTGCGGTCGCCGCCCACCCGCTCAAAGGTGCGCTCCTGCAATACCCTAAGCAGCTTCACCTGCAACGAAGGGGCCATCTCGCCCACTTCGTCGAGGAACATGGTCCCGCGGTCGGCCAGCTCGAAGCGCCCCTTGCGGCGGCCCACCGCGCCGGTGAAGGAGCCCTTCTCATGACCGAACAGCTCGCTCTCCAGCAGGGTCTCAGATAGAGCCATGCAGTTGACGGCCACAAAGGCCTCGTCGGCCCGGGGCGAGCGGGCGTGGATGGCCCGGGCGATGAGCTCCTTGCCGGTGCCGCTTTCGCCGCAGATGAGCACCGTGGCCTTGGTGGCGGCCACCTTGTCCACCAGGTCGAAGACCCGCTGCATGGGCTTGGAGGTGCCGATGATCTCGTCAAAGCCCTGGCCCCGGCTCAGCTCCTCCTGCAACATGCGGTTGCGGGTAAGCAGGCGGCGCATCTTGAGCGCCTTGTCCACCGTGATGAGCAGTTGCTCGTTCTCAAAGGGCTTCATGATGTAGTCGTAGGCCCCGGCCTTCATGGCCTGCACCGCGTTGGCCACCGTGCCAAAGGCGGTCATGACGATCACCGGCAGGTCGCGGCGCTGGGCCCGGATGGCCTCGATCAGCTCCAGGCCGCTCATGCGGGGCATGCGCATGTCGGTGATCACCAGGTCGGGGTCTTCCTCCTCCACCTTCACCAGGGCCCCGGCCCCGCTCTGGGCGCTGAGCACCTCGTAGCCCGCCTCCTTCAGGAGCTCGGCCATGATCACGATATAGTTCTTTTCATCGTCAACGACGAGTATGCGCTCCACTACTGCTCCTCGAGGGCGGGTAAAAGCACCTCCACCAGCGCGCCGCCGGCCACGCCGGTCACCTCCACCTCGCCGCCATGGCTGGTCATGATGCTGTTGACAATGGAAAGCCCCAGCCCGCTGCCTTGTTCCTTGGTGGTAAAGAAGGGATCAAAGAGCCGGCCCTGGGCCTCGGGGTCCAGCCCCACCCCGGTGTCGGCCACCCGCACCGCCACCCAGCGCCGCCCGCCCCGTTTCACCTCCTCGGTGGTCACCGCCAAGGTGCCTTCACGGCCGGACATGGCCTGCAGCGCGTTATTAAAGATATTCAAAAAGGCCCGGTAGAGCAGGTCGGCGTCGCCGTTGATCCAAAGACGGTTGCCCAGTCGCTTGACCACCCGCACCCGGCCCCGCTGCAACTCGGGTTCCAGGGCCGCCAGGTTGCGCTCCAGCACGTCCTCCACCCGCAGGGGCCGCAGCCGGGGGACCTGGGGCCGGGCGAAATCCAAAAACTCGGTCACCACCCGGTTGAGCCGGGTGGACTCCTCCACGATCACCTCGGCCAGGGGCCTCTGGTCCTGGTCCACCCGCTTACCCAGTATCTCGGCGGTGGAGCGCACGATGCCCAGGGGATTGCGTATCTCGTGGGCCACCCCGGCGATCATGCGGCCCAGGGAGGCCAGCCGCTCGGACTGGGAAAGCTTCTCCTCCAGCATCTTCTGCTGCCGGGCCCGCTGGTTCATGATGCGCTGCCCCCGGCTCACCACCGAACGCAGGATAAAGAACAGCAGGGCCATCATGGCCAGTAGGGCGGTTACGATGAGCGCCTGGTTGAGCCACACCTCCCGGAAGTCGTCGCTCACGTCCAGGGTTATCTCGAAGACCGCCTTGACCGCGCCCAGCTCGGCGGTGGCCAGGCTCTCGTCGCGCAGGGGGATGAAGGTGCGCAGCACCCGCCGGCCCGACTCGGACCACTCCAGGAAGTTGGGCTCCGGGTCCAGCACGCTCACGTGCCCCCCGGCCAGGGCGGTCTGAAAATCAGGCCCGTCGTAGCCGGTGCGGGCGATGTATTCCGGCTGGGTGGAGTAGATGATGGTGCCTTGCAGGTCCAGGATGTTCACCTGGCTCACCTGGAAGGAGTGGATGGTGTTGCGCACCACCGCGTCCATAAGCCGGTACTGCTCCGGGTCGCTGAGCTTGATGCGCCCGTACTTTTGCAACACCGGGATCACGAAACGGGTCATCACCTGGTGGTTTAGGTTTTCGGCCAACAGCAGGGCGTATTGTTCCCGCTTGACCCGCACCATGTCCCGGGTGCGCATGCTCACCAGGGTGGAGATAACCATGGTGAACAGGGCGATGATCACCAGGCTGGTCACTGAGTAGTAACGCACCATGCCAAAGGGCCGCTGGGCGTCGCTCTCGGCGCCGATGCCCGGCGTCATCAAGGCTGCGGCGGTGCTGTTATCTGCCATGCCCGCTTACCCGTATCAACCATCAACCAGGGCCCCGGTCTGCGGGGCCGCCCTAGACCACGAAACGCGGCGCCGCGGCAAAGCCCTCCATCTGCCGGCGCTCGTCCTCAAACCCGCGGCGGCCCATCAGGCCGTAGGTGAGCCGCTTGCTCATCTCCACCCCGGGCTGGTCCAGGGGATCGACGCCCAACATGCCGCCGGCGATCACCGTGGCCGCCTCCAGCATCAACAGCACCTGGCCCAGGCAGCGGGCGTTCACCGCCGGCAGGCGCAGGGTCATCGACGGCCGTCCACCGCCGGCCAAGGCGGCGGCGGTGGCTGCGGCCTCGGCCTGGGCCAGCCGGCAAAGGGTTTGGCCGCCCAGGTAGGCCAGCGACTCAATCTGCTGGTAGCGCCGGGGGATGGTGATGACCCGCTGGTAATCCTCCGGCAGGATGAACACCACCAGCTTATCCTGGGGGCCTTCCATGTAGAGCTGCAACTGGCTGTGCTGGTCGGTGGTGCCCACCGCGGCCACCGGGGTCTGGCCCCGGTGCACCAACTCGCCGTCTAAGCTGCGGGCCTTGCCCAGGCTCTCGGCCCAAAGCTGGGCGAACCACTGGGCCAGGCCAAAGAGGTCGCTGGCATAGGGCATCATCACCAGGACGTTGCGACCGCGCTCCGAGTAGCCCACGCACAGGGCGGCAAAGACCGCCGCCAGGTTGTCGGCCAACCCGGGACGCAACACCCGCTGGGTCATCTCGGCCGCGCCGGCCAGCAGCTCGCCCAGGTCGTGGCCGGCGCAGGCCAGGGGCAAGAGCCCCACCGCGCTGAGCACCGAGTAGCGCCCGCCCACGTTGCGGGGCACCTCCAGGCAGGCCACCGGCTCGTCCCGGGCGATGAGCCGCAGGTTGCCCAGCTCGGGATCGGTGGTGAAGACCAGCCGGGCCACGGCCTGCTCGGCCCCCAGCTTTTGTTCCAACAACTCCCGCACCACCAGGAACTGGCTCATGGTCTCGGCGGTGGAGCCGGACTTGGAGATGACGTTAAAGGCGGTGCGCTGCAAATCCAGGCCGTCGAGCAGTTGCCCAAAGCTGCGGGGCTCGGGGTTGTCGGCCACCAGGACCCGCATGGCCCCCTCCGGCCGGGGCGCCACGTTGCGCAGGGTGCCGGCCAGGGCCATGTCCACCGCCGTAGTCCCCAGGGCGCTGCCCCCGATGCCCAGCACCACCAAGGTATCGGCCAAGCCCCGCAGGCGCTCGGCCTGTTCCATGATGGGAGCCAAATCGGACTGGTCCTGCGACGGCAGGTCTAAAAAGCCCAACTTACCCTCTTGCCGTAGGCCGCCCATCCACTGCTGGGCCCGGCGCACCCGCTGCTCAAACTCGGCCAACTCCAGTCCGTGCTGCTCCCCCAACACCGCGGGGGTGCAGAAGCCATAATCCAGGCTGATCATATCGTCCGCCATAGCCCTTTGCTCCACCGTTTGGTTTCGCCCCTATCCGCCTTAACACGGCCAGACAGCATAACCATCTGTAACCACGATACGTTTTCCACCCCTCCCCCAGCCAGTAGATTATACGTCGCCTTAGTTTGACAAACAAGGCCGTGCCGGAGTATATTGGCAATTAACTTGTGAGATTGTGCGGCATGAAACAACCGACCAAGCACGGTGACATTGGCGCGATCCTGGACCGCCTGGCCGACGAGGTCCTGGAGATGGACCAGGACGAATTGGAGAAACTCCTGCCCCGGGTGCAGGCCCGCATGGAGTCGCCGGAGCCCAGCCGACAGTGGCAGCGCTCGGTTATCGCCTTTTTCCTCATCAACGGCATCCGGGCCACCCAGAGTCTGGCCCCCCACGCCAGGCGTCCGCCCGTGCCCCAGGGTCCCCCCAAGCTGCGGGTGGTGAAGTAACCCGCGGTTCCTTTTTTACCTGCCTCGCCTTTTTGTTGGCGCCGACCCGTTGGTTGACGCCCGCCGGCTGGGGCGTTTGTCTCGCGTGAGTCCCGGGCCGTCTTAAGTATCACGCCGCTTCCGCACCTGCCGCGCCCTCAGGGCTCGCCGCTTCTGCCTGATCTCCTCCAGCCGCTGGCGCAGCAGTTTTTCCCGCCCCCGGGAGCCGGGCTGGTAATACCGCCGGTCGGCCAACTTGTCCGGCAGGTACTGCTGGGGCACCAGTGCGTCGGGATGGTCATGAGGATACTGGTAGCCCCGGCCGTATCCCAAGTCCTTCATCAGCTTGGTGGGGGCGTTGCGGATGGCCATCGGCACCTCCAGGTGGCCGTGCTCTTCCACGTCTTTTTGCACCGCCTTTTGCGCCCGGTACAGGGAGTTGGACTTGGGCGCCAGGGCCAGGTACACCGCGGCCTGGGCCAGGGCCAGGTCGCCCTCGGGCCGACCCATCAGGTCAAAGGCCCCCAGGGCGGCGTTCACCTGGTTCAGGGCATAGGGGTCAGCCAGCCCCACGTCCTCGGAGGCGAAACGCATCATGCGCCGCAGCAGGTAGTGAGGGTCCTCGCCGGCCTGGAGCATGCGGGTGAGCCAGTACAGGGCGGCGTCGGGGTCCGAGCCCCGCAGGGCCTTGTGCAGGGCGCTGATGAGATTGTAGTGCTCCTCGCCGGACTTGTCGTAGCGCAGGGCCCGGCGGCCCACCGCCGCCTCGGCCAGCTTCAACTCCACCCGGCGCAGGCCGCCGGGGCCCAGGGGAGCGCCGAGGGCGGCCACCTCCAGGCTGGTGAGCAGCCGGCGGGCGTCGCCAAAGGCGGCGGCCACCAGGTGGTCCAGGGCCCGCGGGCTCACCTCCAGGCCGCGGCCGCCCAAGCCGCGCTCGGGGTCGGCCAGGGCGCGCTCGGCAATGGCCCGCAGGTCGGCCTCGCCCAGGGGCTGCAGGACCATCACCCGCACCCGCGAGAGCAAGGCGGCGATTATCTCGAAGCTGGGGTTCTCGGTGGTGGCCCCCAGCAGGGTGATGATCCCGGACTCCACGTGGGGCAAAAAGGCGTCCTGCTGGGCCTTGTTGAAACGGTGAATCTCATCCACAAAGAGCACCGTAGAGCGGCCGCGCTTTATGAGCCGCCGCGCCTGCTCCACCACCCGCCGGATGTCGGCCACCCCGCTGAGCACGGCCGAGAACTCCACGAACTCGGCCTCCCAGTGCTGGGCCAGCAGCCGGGCCAGGGTGGTCTTGCCCGAGCCGGGCGGCCCCCAGAAAACCAGCGAGGCGCGCCGGCCGCCGGCGATGAGCCGGGCCAGGGGACGCCCCGGGCCCAACAGGTGCTCTTGGCCCACGAAATGCCCCAGCTCGGCCGGCCGCATACGCTCGGCCAAGGGCGCCTCGATCCCGGCGGACGGCTGGTTGGAGGGGGACTCGAAGAGCTCCATCAAATCATTCCCGCCCGCACTCTTGGGTGGTGCGCCGGCGCGGCCAGCCCAGCAGGCGGGGCCGGGCCAGGCGCTTGATCTTGGGCCAGCAGGCCAGCGCCGCCGCCTTGCCCTGCTCGATGAACCACTGGTGCCGGGAGAAATCCACCCAGTGCACTTCGCCCACATCGGGCCGCAGCACCAGGTCGGCCTCTTGCAACTGCAGCTCGGTGAGCAGGCCGCCTTGAATCTCGCCGGCGCGCAGGTAAAACTCCAGCGAGGAGCCGGGCGTCTCGCTGGTGCCGGCCTGGCGCTCCACCGACACCGCCAAGATATTGCAGTCGCCGCGCGCCCGGGCAATGTCCGCCGGCACCAGGCTGGCCACCCCGCCGTCAGTGAGGTGGAGCCCGTTCAGCTCCACCGGCGGGGCCACCCCCGGCACCGAGCAACTGGCCACCAGGGCCGGCCGCAGGGGTCCGCGGTCAAAAACCACCGGCTTGCCGGTCTTGATGTCGGTGGCCACCGCGGCAAAGGGAATCTCCAGGTCTTTGAAATCAACCTCGGGAATAAAAAACTCCACCATAGCTCGGAAAAAGTCGGGACCCAAAATGGAAGGCTCCAGGAACAACGACTTGACCACCTTGCCCCGGCAGTACAGACGGCCCACCCGGCCGGTGAGGGTGTCAAGCTCGTTCTCGTCACCCACCGGCAAAAGGGCTCGTAGCTTGGGGTCGTTGGCCAGGGGGCTGGCCGCGAACCTGCGTATGCGCATACGCATGTAGGCCGGCGTGGCCCCCAGGGCGTATCCCGCCCCGGCGATGGCCCCGGCGCTGGTGCCCACGATCGAGCGCACCCGCACTCCGCCCTGGCTCAGCGCTTCCATCACTCCCACGTGGGCAAACCCCCGCGCGCCGCCGCCACCCAGAGCCAGGGTAATGCCTCCCGAGCCCAGGTTCATAGCCCCTCCCCCACCATAACGTTTTCCTCTTTACAGTCTCAGTGCCCTTAGTTATATTTACACGTTCCGGGGCTGGCCGCAATCGCTGGCCGCGCCCCCACCAGGCTTAAGAAGGAGGTGATCGCTTTGCAGGTCCAGGTTGTGGACAACAACGTGGAGAAGGCCATAAAGGCGCTCAAGCGCAAGCTGACCAAAGAGGGCGTCTTTCGCCAGCTAAAGGAAAAACGCTGGCACGAGAAGCCTTCTGATGCCCGTCGCCGCAAACAGCGGCAGGCGCGTCGCCGTCTGCGCCGCCAGTTGGCGCGGGCGCGGGCCCGCTCCCGGCGCTGATCCGGCCGCCGGCCAGCCAGGGCTAATTAACCCGGCGCTCAAGCAAGACGAAGAAGACCGGGGCTCAAGCTAGGCGAAACGGCCCGGCGCGCAAGCAAGGCGAAACGGCCCGGCGCGCAAGCGAAGCAAAAGGGCCGCCGCGCAAACGAGGCGAAAGGGATCGGGGCTCAAACGGGCGAAACGTACCGGCGCTAAGCGGGGCTGATCCTTCCGGCGCTCACCTTAAACCAAAACAGAAGCCGCCCTTTGGGGCGGCTCTTTTGTGGTTATAGCCAGCAGTATTCTTTGCGCCAGGTAGCCTGGCCGCCAACTCCACTGCCTACCGCGGCCCATACAGCCAGCCCCCTACTTGAGCCCGGCGGCGAAGAAGGCCTCAAAGGCCTTTACCGTGGCGTGGATATCGGCCTTGTGGCTGATCTCAAAGGGCGAGTGCATGTTGAACAGGGCCGGCCCGGCGTCCACGATCTCCATGCCGTAAACCGCCAGTAGCTTGGCGATGGTGCCGCCGCCGCCCTCGTCGATCTTGCCCATGCCCGCCGCCTGCCAGGGCACCTTGGCCCGGTCCCACACCTTGCGCAGCCAGGCCAGGTATTCCGGGTTGGCGTCGCTGGCCCCGTACTTGCCGCCGCTGCCGGTGTACTTGGTGAGGGTGACGCCATAGCCCAGGTAGGCGGCGTTGCGCTTCTCATGCACCTCGGGGAAGTCGGGGTCAAAGGCCGCGTTGACATCGGCGCTGATGGCCCGGGTCTCGGCCAGGGCCCGGGTCACGTTGAGGTAGGACGCCTTTTCGCCGGCCGCCTCAAGCAACGTGGCCGTAAGCTGCTCCAGGAAACGGCTCTTGGCCCCGGTGGAGCCGTCGGAGCCGATCTCCTCCTTGTCCACCAACAAGCTCACGCAGGTCACGGCCGGGTTCTTCACCCCCAAAATGGCCCGCACCGCGCTGAAACAACAGGCCCGGTCGTCCTGGCCATAGCCGCCCACCATGCAGCGGTCCAGGCCCACGTCGCGGGCCGGGCCGGCCGGCACGATCTCCAGCTCGGCGCTTATGAGGTCGGCCTCCACCACGCCGTACTTGCGGTTTAGGTATTGCAAGACCGCCAGCTTAACCTTCTCGCCCTTTTGATCGCTATCCACCGGCAGGCCGGCCAGCAGCAGGTTCATGCGCTCGGCCTCAAAGGCGACCGATACCTTCTTTTGCCCCTGGCTCTTGCGGCTCAGGTGGGGCAGCAGGTCCAGCAGGGTGAAGACCGGGTCGGCCGGGTCGTCGCCCAGGTGTACCTGGACTGTCTGGCCGTCGGCCCGGCAGATCACCCCGTGGATGGCCAAGGGCCGGGCCAGCCACTGGTATTTCTTGATGCCCCCGTAATAGTGGGTCTTGAGAAAGGCCAGCTCCTGGTCCTCGTAGAGCGGGTGCATCTTCAGGTCCAGGCGCGGGGCGTCGCTGTGGGCCCCGATGATGCGCAGGCCGGCGCTGGGCTTCCTGCGGCCCAGCACGGCCAAGGCGATGACCTTATCCTTGTAGGGCACCAGAAGCTTGCGGCCCGCCGTCTTGCTGCCGGGGGTCTTGAACCCGGCCCGGCGGGCCATCTTGGCCACGGCCTGGACGGCCATGCGCTCGGTCTTGGCCTGGTCCAGGAACTCCTTGTAGTCCTCGCCCAGGGACATGATCTCCTCGCGAACCGCCGGGCCGGCCTGGTCCCAAGCCGGCTTGGGCCGGCGGGCCAGTTTCTTTTGCAGGCTCGCGAGTTGCTTCTTGCTCAGTTTGGCCATCATCGTGCTCCAAGGTGGGTTTGCTGCCAAAACATCTAGCACCTGGGGTCGGCTATGACAAGCGATGCCTGGCCGGGGCGCTCAACCGCCCCGGCGGGCCAAGACGAAAAACTCCTGGTTGCCGGCCGGCCCGGTGATGGGGCTGGGGCAGTGGCCCTGCACCGCCAGGCCCAGGCCCTCGATGTGCCGGGTCACCTTGTCCACTGCCTCTTGCCGCACCGCCGGGTCGCGCACCACCCCGCCCTTGCCCACCTGGTGGCGGCCGGCCTCGAACTGCGGCTTGACCAGGCACAGCAGGCGGCCGCCCGGCCCCAGGCGGGTCACCAGGTTGGGGATGACCAGGGTGAGGCTGATGAAGGAGACGTCGGCCACCACCAGGTCAAAGGGGCCGGGAGCCACCTGCGGTGGCAGGTGGCGGGCGTTGACCCTCTCGTAGACCGTCACCCGTGGGGCGCTGCGCAGTTTCCAGGCCAACTGGCCGTAGCCCACGTCCACCGCGGTGACCCGGGCCGCGCCCCGTTGCAACAGGCAGTCGGTAAACCCGCCGGTGCTGGCGCCCACGTCCAGGCAGTCCATGCCCGCGGGGTCGAGTTGGAAATGATCCAGGGCCCCGGCCAGCTTCACCCCGCCGCGCGAGACATAGGGGTGATCCGGGCCGGCCAGCTCCACCACGGCCGCCGGGTCCACCGGGGCGCCGCTCTTGGCCACCGGCCGGCCGTTGACCCGCACCTTGCCGGCCATGATCAGGGCCTGGGCCCGGGAGCGGCTGGGGGCCAGGCCGTCGGCCACCAGGCGCTGGTCCAGGCGCTGCTTGGCGGCCATGGTCAGTCCAGCAGTTCCCGGGCGGCGGCCAGCACCGCCTGGTGGTCCACCCCGTAGGCGGCGCGTAGCTGGGCCTGGGTGCCGTGCTCCACAAAGGTGTCGTCCACGGCCACCACCTTCACCCGGGCGCTGATCCCCTGGCGGGCCATGGCTTCCAGCACGGCCGAGCCGAAACCGCCGGCGGCCATGTTCTCTTCCACCGTCACCACCCGGCCGCAACGCTCGATGGCCCCCAGGATCGTCTCGCTATCCAGCGGCTTGACAAAGCGGGCGTTGATCACCGTGGCCTGCACACCATCGGCGGCCAGTTGCTCGGCCGCCGTCTCGGCCTGGGCCACGCCGGCACCCAGCCCGATTAGGGCGATGTCGTCTCCCTGGCGCCGCACCTGGGCCTGGCCCCAGGCCAGGGGCCGGGCCGGGCCCTCCATGGCCACCCCCCGGCCGGCGCCGCGCGGGTAGCGCAGGACCGAGGGCCCGTCGTGCGCCAGGGCGGTGGCCAGCATGTGGCGCAACTCATCCTCGTCGGCCGGGGCCATCACCGCCAGCCCCGGAATGGCCCGCATGAAGCTCAGGTCCAAGAGCCCCTGGTGGGTGGCCCCGTCCTCGCCCACGATACCGCCCCGATCCATGGCCAGGATCACCGGCAGGCCCTGCAGGCAGATGTCGTGCACCACCTGGTCCATGGCCCGCTGCATGAAGGTGGAGTATATGGCCACCACCGGCCGAAAGCCGCAGCAGGCCAAGCCGCCGGCAAAGGTCACCGCGTGCTGCTCGGCGATGCCCACGTCCCAGAAACGCTCGGGAAAGCGCTCGGCAAAGCCCTGCAAGCCGGTGCCCTCGGGCATGGCCGCGGTGATGGCGATGAGCTTGGGTTCGCGCTGGCCCAGCTCCACCATGGTGCGGCCGAAGACCTCGGTGTACGAAGGCGCCTTGGGTTCGGCCGGCTGCTTGGCGTTGGGCGCCAGGGCCCCCACCCCGTGAAAGTGGGAGGGGTTTTTCTCGGCCGGTTCGTAGCCCTTGCCCTTGCGGGTGAGCACGTGCACCAGTTGGGGGCCGTCGAGCTTGGCTACCCGGCTGAATATGTCCATCAGGCGGTCGATGCGGTGGCCGTCGATGGGCCCCACGTAGTGGAACTTGAAGGCCTCGAAAAGCACCCCCGGGGTGGAGAAGGCCTTGAAGGATTCCTCGGAGCGCCTAGCCAGGTCCAACAGCTCATCACCCACCGCCGGCACCGAACGCAGGAAGCGTTCCACCTCCTTGCGAAAGGTGAGGTAGGCCCGGCCGGAGAGGGCCCGCGACATGAACTTGGCCAGGGCGCCCACGTTGGGGGCGATGGACATGCCGTTGTCGTTGAGCACCACGATGAGGTCCTCGTCCAGGTCGCCGGCCTGGTTGAGCCCCTCGAAGGCCATGCCTGCGGTGAGCGAGCCGTCGCCGATCACCGCTATGGTCTTGTGGTGGCCCTCTTGCAGGTGGTCGGCCACCGACATGCCCAGGGCGGCGGAGATGCTGGTGGAGGAATGCCCGGTGTCAAAGGTGTCGTGGGGGCTTTCGGAGCGCTTGGGAAACCCCGAGAGCCCGCCCATGGTGCGCAGGGTATGGAATTGGTCGCGGCGTCCGGTGATGAGCTTGTGGGCATAGGTCTGGTGTCCCACGTCCCACACGATGCGGTCGTGGGGCGAGTCGAAGACCCGGTGCAGGGCCAGGGTCAACTCCACCACCCCCAGGCTGGGGGCCAGGTGTCCGCCGTTGGTCTTGACCACCTCGATGATCCGCTGGCGCAGCTCGGCGGCCAGGTCCTCCAGCTCGGCCAGGTCCAGTTGCTTGAGGTCGGCCGGGCTGTTGATCCGCTGCAAGATCGAAGGCTGCGCTTTGGTTACTTTACCCAATGGGGACCTCTAACTTCGTAGGTGCTAGTTGGTTCTTTCCATAATATACCGGGCCAGCCGGGCCAGGGGCTCGGCCCCGGGCCCCAGGGCCTCGGCGATGGCCGCCGCCTCGTCCACCAGTCGCCAGCCGGTCTCGCGGGCCGGGCCCGGACCCACCACGCCGGGGTAGGTCATCTTGCCACGGGTCGCGTCCATGCCGGTGGCCTTGCCCAGGCGCTGGGCGTCGCCCTCCAGGTCCAGCAGGTCGTCGGCGATCTGGAAGGCCAACCCCACCCGGCGGCCGTAGCGGCGCAGGCCCGCCACCTGTTCCGGCTCCCCCCCGGCCAAGATGCCGCCGGAGACCACCGAGGCGGTGAGCAAGGCGCCGGTCTTGAGCGAATGGATAAACTGTACCGTGGCCAACTCGGGCTCCTGGTTTTCAGCCTCCAGGTCGGCCGCCTGGCCCATGACCATGCCCTGGAGACCGGCCGCCCGCATAACCGTGCGCGCCGCGGCCAGGACCTTCACCGGGTCCAACCCACCGTAGGCCGCCGGGTCGGTGAGCAGCACCATGGCCTCGGTGAGCAGGGCGTCGCCGGCCAACACGGCCATGCCGTCGCCGTAGACCGTATGGTTGGTGGGCACCCCGCGCCGCAGGTCGTCGTCGTCCATGGCCGGCAGGTCGTCGTGCACCAGGGAATAGGTGTGGATCATCTCCAGGGCGCAGGCGCAGAACATCACCGGCCCCGACTCCCCGCCCACCGCCTCAGCCCCGGCCAGGCACAGGATGGGACGCAGCCGCTTGCCCCCGGCAAAGAGGCTGTAGCGCATGGCCTCCAGTAGGGTGCCGCTGCCGGTGTCGGCCGGTAGGTAGCGCTCCAGGGCCGCGTCCACCCGCTGGCGGGCCTGCTCCAGGTAGGACTTGAGGTCCAACCTATTCCTCCAGGTCTTGCTCAAAAGGTTCTTGCTCCAACACCCCCTGCCTATCCTTGACCAGCAGGGTCACCCGCTTCTCGGCCTCGTCCAGCCGCCGGCCGCAGACCCGGGCCAACTCCATCCCCTCCTCGAAAAGCTCCAGGGACTCCTCCAGGCCCAGGTCATCGTCCTCCAGACGCTCCACGATCTCTTCCAGGCGCTTGAGCGAATCCTCGAAACTCAGCTTCTTTTTGCCCTTGGATGAAGCCTTGGCCATCACTTGTCTCCCAGCATCTCGGCCAGCCGGCCGCTTAACTTTATCCACCCCAGCGGGTCCACCCGCGCGCCGCCAAAGCGCACGTCGAAATGCAAGTGGGGCCCGGTCACCCGCCCGGTGGCCCCCACCCGGCCGATCACCTGCCCCCGCGCCACTTTCTGCCCCGGCCGCACCAGGGCCGCCGACAGGTGCAGGTAGCGGGAATAGAGCGCCTGGCCATGGTCCAAGATTATCATCTTGCCGCCGAAAAAGGTGTCGCGCAACATCACCACCCGGCCGGCGGCCACCGCCCGGATCGGCTCACCCTTCTTGGCCCGCAGGTCCACCCCACCGTGGGGGCTGCGCTCCTGGCCGTTTATCAGGCTGCGCCGGCCAAAGGGCCCGACCACCTTGCCCCCCAGGGGCCGCCGGAAACCCCCGCGCCAGAGCCTCTGGGCCGCGGTGCGGGCATAGGCGGCCTTGATGGCGGCCACGTCTCTCTTGTACCAGGCCAACTGCTCCGGCGTAAGCTCCATGAACTTGGGGTCCACGGTTATGCGCCGCACCCCGTAGTCGCGGGCCCGCACCGCCAAGCGGGCGGCGGCCAACTGCCTGGACCCGTCCTTGATCCGCAGGAGGTAGTGCCCCGGCCGCACCCCCAGGTCCACCGGCAGCACGCCGTAGAGACAACCGTCGGAGCCGCGCCACAGCCGCCACTCCCTGCCGGCGAAACTCAGGCGCGCGTGGCTCGTCTTCCCGGTCCGGCACACCCGCACCAGGGCCGGCTGGCCCGGCTCCAGGGTTTGAGGCTGTACCAACAGCACCGCCGCACCGGCGCTCGGCGGGGCCAGCAAGCAGGCCAACAAGACCACCACGGCCCAGGACCAAACGCTCACGGTTCCACCTCCTCCACCCGGGCCCATAGGCGTCCCCGGGCCAGCCGGGCCTGGACGCGCTGGCCCACCAGCGCCTGGTCGGCCCGGCGCAACAGCGCCCCGGCTTGATCGCTCACCAGGGCGTATCCCCGGCCCAGGACGGCCAGGGGGGACATGGCCTTCAGGGCACCCTCCCACCGCTCAAGCCGGGAGCGCCGCCTCCCGATGGCCGCCGCGGTGAGGCTCAACAGGGTTCTCTCCATTTCGCGGCACTTGGCCGCGGCCAGGGCCAGGCGGCGCTCGGGCCGGGCCGTGGCCAGGCGCTGGGCCAGCGCGTCGGCGGCCCGGCGTTGGCGGTGGATCGCGGCGTCCACGCTTAAGCGGGCCCGGGTGAGCAGTTCGTCCACCCGCAGGCGACCGTCGGCCAGGCGGCGGCGCGGGTCTCCCAGGTAGCGGACCAACGCGGTGAGCTCCCGGCGCCGGCGCCGGGTGAGGCGCCCGCCAGCGGCCTGCAGCCGGTCCCACAGCTTGTGGAGCCTCCGGGCCAGCTCGACCTGGGACTTTACCAGCAACTCGGCGGCGGCCGAGGGGGTGGGCGCTCGCAGGTCGGCGACCAGGTCGCAGATGCTCACGTCTATCTCGTGGCCCACGGCCGAGACCACCGGTATGGGGCAAGCGGCCACCGCCCGGGCCAGGGCTTCGTCGTTAAAGGCGGCCAGGTCTTCGGGCGAGCCTCCGCCCCGGGTGATGACGATCACCTCGGGCCAACCCCACTGCACCAAGTCGTCCAGGGCCTGCACCACCTGGGCCGCGGCTGACTCGCCCTGCACCGCCACCGGGTAGATGGCCACCTGCACCCCGGCGAACCGCCGGTGTAGCACCTTGAGGAAATCTCGTATGGCCGCGCCGCTGGGCGAGGTGATCACCGCTACCTGCCGGGGCAGCTCGGGCAAGGGCTGCTTGCGCTGGGGATCAAAGAGGCCCTCGGCCTCGAGCTTGCGCTTTAGTTGCTCAAAGGCCAGGGCCAGGGCCCCGGCACCGCGCGGCTCCATGGATTCCACGATGAGCTGGAGCTCGCCGCGCGGCTGGTAAAGGCCCACTCGCCCCTGGCAGAGAACCTGTTGGCCGTCTTCCAGCTCAAAGCGCAGCATGGCCGCCTGGCGCCGGAAGAACACCGCCCGCAGGGAGGCCTTGTCGTCCTTGAGGGAAAAGTAATAGTGCCCCGAGCCCGGCCGCCGCAATCCGCTGATCTCACCTTCGACCCAGAGAAAGTCGAAGCGCGCCTCCACGGTCTGTTTGAGCTGGCCGACCAGATGGCTGACGCTGATGATCTCGCGCCGAGTGAAGAGGTCCAAGGGTTCCACCTGCTGCTCACCAAATAAAAAAACGGGCGCACCGGCCCGGCCGGTTGGGCTCTTTAGCGGCCTATGACCGTGAACTCGCCGATGGAGCCGGCCTGACGCAGCTTGCGCCCCTGCTGCTCGGCGGCCGCGCGCTGGGCAAAGCGCCCCACCAACACCCGGTACCAGCGCCCCTTTTCCTTGAGGTCCACGGCCTGGACCCAGGCGCTGACGCCTTTCTGCTCCAAGCGGGCCACGCGTTGCCTGGCCTGGTCTTGCGAACGGTAGCTGGCCAGGTGCAGGGCGTAGACGCCCTTGGTCGCCGCGGCCGCAGACGTCTGCGCTCCCAGGGTACGCCGCACCTGCGGCGAGGCGGCCAGGGTGCCGGTAAGGGGTAGTGGCGTCTGGCTCACCCCGCCGGCCGAGGCGGCGTAGTACACGATGATTTCCCGGCCGCCGGCCTGGCGAACCAAGTAACGGCCTACCCCGCCCTGGCGGGCCACGGCCAGCTCGTGGCTGATCATCGAGCGGATGAGCCGGTCGCTCACCCCGGCCCGGCGCAGCCGCAAGACCTGGTCCACGCTCAACGCCGCCGCCGGCGGACTCCCGGCGGCCAGTACCGCGACCACCGCGATCGGCGCCCACCATCTGCGACATAGGCGGCGAAGAAGTTTCATAATATTATCCTACCAGGTGGTGGCCCATTAGCGACGGCTCCGGCCGGCCTAGCGCTGCTTGGCCAGCCACTGGGCCGCCCGCCGGGCCGGAGGGCAGCCTCCGTTGTTACAAGCCGGGTCGGCGTAGAGATTTCCCCGGGGCAGCTTGGCCCCGTCCAAAACCGCCAGGACCTGCGCTCGGCCCAGGGAGATGAGTTGCCGGGTCATCTCCCGGCCCAGGGTCAGGGAGCTGTCGGCCTCCAAGAGCGTGGCCAGGCGGGGGGACCCGCCGCTCCAGCGCAGCCAGGCCAGCATGGCCGGCCGCAAGCTGTTGCGCACTGATCGGCCCAAGAGATTACCCCAAAAACCATCCGGCCGCTGGAGCTGGCCGGTGAGCCAGAAAAACTCGGGCAGGCGTTTTACCTCCTCGACCTGGGCGGCCTGGGCCCGGGCCAAGAACTTGCGGGGGACCTTGGCCTGGTAGACCTGGGCCATGGCCTTGGACCACAGATCCAGGCCGGCCCCCAGCCGGGGAGCGGCGGTCCACAACCACTCCGCGCCGGGCGACTCCAACAAGCGGCACTCCATACCCCACTGAATCTTGAGATGCTCCAGGGGCTTCATGGTATAGGGCCCGGCGGCCAAGGCGTTGAGGATGCTGGGGTACATCAGGCGATCGAGGTTGATGGCGGCCAGCCAGCCCAGCGCAAAGGCCTTCTCCTCGTCGCTGGCGGCCAGGGCCATCATGGTCTCGGCCAGGACGACGGGTTTTATGATGTGCACCGCCTCGGCCAGGGGATCGCCGCCGGCCAGGTAGTACCCGGCGTTGGGGGCCATGGCCCCGGCGTAAAGGACCGGCAGCAAGGCCTCGGCCTTGTCGGCCAGGCCCAGCTTCTGGGCCGCCTGGGGCCACAGGCTGCGGGCGAAATTCAGGTGGCTGAAGGGACCCACCGCGTAGGCCGGGCCGGCGGTGAGCACCAGGATCATCAACAAAACGGTCGTAAATCTCTGCAACCTCATGGCTACTCTACTCACTTTTCCTCGCGCGGGCCGGTTGGCTCGCCGGCCCTGGCACGACTCTGCGCAACAGGCCCACCACCAGGTATACCAGGGGTGTGTCGGCCAAGGCCACCACTAGTTTAATAACATACTGTCCCCATATCAGGGGCCACAGCGGCACGATGCCGTAAAAGGCGATGGTGCAAAAAACCACCGAGTCGATGAACTGGCTCACCAGGGTGGAGACGTTGTTACGCAGCCAGAGATGCCGGCCGCGGGTGACGCGTTTCCATAGACTAAACATCCACACGTCGTGGAACTGGCTCACCAGGTAGGCCGTGAGGCTGGCGGCGATGATCCGAAGGGTGCCGCCCACCACCAGGCGAAAGGCGGCCTCGTGGCGATACACCGGGGCGGGGGTCATCCACAGGGCCAGGTGGATCAGGCCGTAGGTGGCCACCAGGGCGATGAAACCAAAGCCCACCAGCCAGGCGGCGTGGCGCTTGCCCCAGACCTCGCAGACCACGTCGGAGATGGGAAAGGTCAGGGCATAGGCCACCGCGCCGGCCGAGATGGTAAGGCCGCCGATCACCGCTATCTTGTTGGCCAGGACCGCCGCGATGGCCAGGGCGGCGGCCGACAGCGCGGCCAGGCCCATCAGGGCCAGGCCGCCGCGATCCGGGGCGCCGGCCGGGCCCAAGGTGGCGGCCCCTGGTTCGTCCGTCTTGCCGCTGCCTGGTATCACTGGATGCTCCCTCGCTGCACTCTCTTGACTCACCAAGGACTCTCTCCCCTGGCAATTATTACATCATCACCGCGGGCCGCAACGCGGCTTGATCACTCCCGCCGCAACACCAGCACCGATTCCACGTGCCCGGTCTGGGGAAACTGGTCCAGCACCCACAGCCGTTCCATGGTGTATCCCGCCCGGACCAGCATCCCGGCGTCGCGGGCCAGGGCGGCGGCGTGGCAGGAGACGTAGACCACCCGGCCGGGCCGCAGCTCGGCCAAGGCCGGCATCACCGGCTTGGCCCCGGCCCGGGGCGGGTCCAGCACCACCGCCGCCAGGGGCTCCCCCTCGCCGGCCAGGTCCCGGGCGGCGCGGGCGGCGTCGCCCAGCACCAGCCGTACCCGGGACGCCAGGCCCGAGCGGCGGCCGTGGAACCGGGCCGCGTCCACCGCCGCGCCGGCGGCCTCCACCGCCACCACCTGCCGTCCGTCGGCGGCCAGGGGAAAGGTGAAGTTGCCGCTGCCGGCGTACAGGTCCAGCACCGCTCCCGGCTCGGCCTCCCGCACCGCGGATCGCACCACCTGGACCAGGCGGCGGTTGAGCCCGAAATTCACCTGGCAAAACACACCGGGAAAGGCCCACATGGCCGGCGGGCCCTCATGGTAGACCACCCCGTGTTGCGGGTCCAGAGGCCAGCTCCGGACCCGGCCGCCCACCGCCACCCGCGCCCCGGCCGCCCCGGCCCGGTGGGCCAAGCCCTGCAGGCGGTTGTGCCGGCCGGGACTCAAGCGCGTGCCGCGGGCCAGGCGCAGGGTGAGAAACACCGGCGAGTCGGTCCCCTGGCCGGCCAGGAGCTCCACCCCGGTCAGTTGGCGGTCCTTTAGCCCCCGCAGCTCGTCGGCCAGGGAGGGCAACAGGCGGTTGATGGCCGGGGCGGCCACCGGACATCGGGCCAGTTCCACCAGGTCGTGGCTGTCGGGGGCGAAAAATCCCAGGCGTCCGCCCTGGACCTGCAGGCGCAGGCGGTTGCGATAGCCCAAGGACCGCGGCGAGGCGATTAGCTCGGCCTGAGGCGGCCGGCCGAGCCTTTGCAGGGCCGCGGCCACCCAGGCGGCCTTGGCCTGGTTCTGGGCCTCCACCGCCAGGTGCATCAGGTCGCACCCGCCGCAGCGACCATACAACTCGCAGGCCGGAGCCACCCGCGACCCGGCCGGCTCCAGCACGGCCAGGGTGCAGGCCTGGTAGTACTGCCGCCGGGCCCGGGTCACCTGGGCCTGGACCAACTCGCCGGGCAAAGCGCCGGCCACAAAAACCACCCGCCCGTCCGGGGCCCGGGCCACGCCCCGGCCGCCGGCGGCCAGGTCATTGATCCGCAGGCGCAGGGGTGCTTCGGGCGCCGCAACACCAGGAGTCTTTTTCATGGTATGCTCACCCCCGGAACCGTCCCGCCAGGAGAGATGGAGTCATGACCGAGGACTGCCTGGCCGCGCTCAAGGCCAGAAGCGATGATGAAGGTTTCCGCCGCCTGCTGGGGATTGAGGTGGTGGAGCTGCAGCCGGGCCGTTGCCGCACGGCCATGGTCTTTGATCCCCGGCACAACAACGTCTTCGCCATGTTGCACGGCGGGGCGCTCTTTTCGCTCATGGACGAGGCCTTTCAGCTTGCCTGCAACGGCGTTGGCGAAACCTCGGTGGCCATGCAGATAAGCATAAACTTTATCGCTCCGGCCGAGCCCGGCGCGCGGATATTGGCCGAGGCCAAGCAGGTGCACACCACCGGCAAGACCGACCTGTACGAGTGCGCCGCCTGGCAAGAGGCCGACGGCAAACAACTGGCCCGCTGCTCGGCCCTGGCCTATCGCACCCGGCGACCCCACCCCTGGCTGGCCCCCGGGGAGTAAACCCGGCCGCCGGGCGGCGACCCGGTTGATTGTGCCACAAGCCGGCCCCGGCGGCCACGGGTGTACGCCAAATAATGAACCCCCACAGGTTGGCCCATGACGCAAGCAAACCCTACCCTTAAGCCCGGTCGCCGTCCCCTGGTGGCGGTGATGTCCTCGGGCTTTTTCGGATTCTTCGCCCACGCCGGTTTCCTGGCCGGCCTGGCCGAGCTGGGCCTGGAGCCCGATGCCTATGCCGGGTCGTCCTCCGGCGCCCTGGTGGCCGCCCTGGCCGCCGGCGGGGTGGGTCCGGCCGAGATGCTCGCAGGCTTCCGCCGGCTGCGCAAAGAAGACTTCTGGGACCCCATGCCGCGCGCTCGCTTTATCAAGCACCTGCTGCGCGGCCTTAAGGGGATGACCGGCTACCTGCAAGGGCGGGCCTTTGCCGATATCCTCGCCCGCACCCTGCCGGCCCTCACCTTTGAGCAGTGCCGGCGGCCCTGTCTCATCTGCGCCCTGGACCCGGACCGTGGCCGGCGGGTGGTCTTTACCCAGGGGTCGCTGATCGAGGCGGTGCAGGCCAGCGGGGCGGTGCCTATGCTCTTTGAGCCGGTGCGGAGCCGGGGCCGGCTCCTGCTCGACGGCGGCCTGGTGGACAAGGCTCCCGTGACCAGCGCAGCCCGGCATTTCCAGGCCCAGAGCCTGGTGGTGCACCTGTTGCCTTCTGCGAGCCTGGAACAACCGCCCGGCGCCTACCTGCGGCGCAAGGCCTCGCCGGCGGGATTGTTCTACCGGGCAATTGACGCCGCGCGCCAGCAAAACTACCAGGACCAACTGGACCAGGCGCGCCGCGACGGCCTGCGGGTGCGCCAGGTGGTATCGGCCGGGATGCCCCGCCCGGGGCCCAAGCGGCTGCACCTGGGACCCGCAGCCTTTGACCAGGCCCGCCGCCGAACCATCAAGGCCCTGCAATCCCAAGGCCGGCGCTGACGGCCACTTGACTTGGCCGGCCCTGGCATACAAACTTGGACCATACAGGTCAACCAAGTGGGAGAATCAATTCGTGGATCAACGGTTCGTACAAGGGATTCTCTACGTCCCCACCCTTCCCACCGTACTGACCCGGGTGCTCAACCTGCTGGAAGAGGAGAACTCCTCGGCCGGCGACCTGGAACGGATCATCCAGCACGACCAGGCCCTCAGCTCCAAGGTCCTGTCGGTGGCCAACAGCGCCTACTACGGTTTTCGGCAACAGATCGACACGGTACGCCGGGCGGTGGTGGCCCTGGGATTTGATGAAATCCGCAGCATCTGCCTGGGCGCCGGCCTGCTGGGTTTTCTGCAACAAAACGCCTTCCGGGACCCCGACTTCGCCGGCGAGCTCTGGCTGCATTCCCTGGCGGTGGCCGAGGCCACCCGCATCATCGCGGTGCGCACCAACAGCGACGAAGTGGACCGGGCCTTTACCGCCGGCCTGTTGCACGACCTGGGCAAGGTGGTCCTGGCCGCCTTTTTCCCCGACGACCTGGAGGCCTTGCTCAGCTTGCAAGAGCAGGAGGCCATCGCCTACCACGACGCGGAAATAGCCCTGGGCATGGAGCACTGGGAAATCGGCAAGGTGCTGGCCGGACATTGG
Organism: Desulfarculaceae bacterium; assembly: GCA_027067385.1. GTDB lineage: Bacteria > Desulfobacterota > Desulfarculia > Desulfarculales > Desulfarculaceae > JAMOVV01. The sequence continues at coordinate 5,697 of JAMOVV010000084.1, read as the reverse complement.
GAACTGCCCCTGGTACTGGAGGAGGCCATAGGCTTCCACCACAACCCCAGCCCCAGCCAGACCTACTTCCAGCTCACCGCCGCGGTACACCTGGCCAATGAACTGGCCCACCAGTTGGGCATCGGGCAGGCCGGTGACGACCAACACCTCGGGGCTTGCGCGCCCGAAGCCCTGGCCATCCTGGAAGGGGGTAAAGCGGATTTAGATTCGATCCGTGATGAATTGCAAGCCCGGCGGGAAGGAATCGAGTCCCTCTGGCGCACCCTGGTGAGCAAAGGATAGCAAGCCGTCCTACCGCTGTAGGCCGGCTAGCCGTCGCGTTTCTTCTGGCGCTCGGCCAGGCTCACCACCTTGGCGGTCCCGTCGCGCGGCGGCGGGGCGGCCGTCACGGCCTCGGCCGCGGCCGGCGGAGCCAGGCGCTCCAGGCGCAGCGGCTCGCCTCCCATGGTGAACTCCTGGCCGTCTATGTATTCCTCGCGCAATATCCAGGTGACCGTCGCCGGTGGGAACTGCAGCAGGGTAAGGCTCAACTGCCACCACCCCGGCTTGCTGTCGGCCACGATCCGCTCCACCCGCCCGTAGCCCGAAGGCTGCCCCCGGTGGAACACCACCAGCACATCGCCCGGCTTGGTGATCATACGTCCCCCTGATCCCGACTAGTCCCAGCCCATCTGGCGGCGGGCCCCCTGCAGGCGCGCCTCGAACTCACCGGTGGTCACGCTGTATTCCTGGGTGCCGTAGCAGGCCACCGCGAACGAGGCCAAGGTGGCCCCCATCACGGCGGCCTCGGCCAGGTCCCGTCCCTGGCACAGCCCCTTGAGCAGACCGGAGCGGTAGGCGTCGCCGGCCCCGGTGGGGTCCTTCACCTCGGTGGCCGGCACCGCGGGAATCTCCATCTCGCGCCCGTTTTGGCGCAGCAGGGACCCCTTGTCGCCCTTGGTGGTGATCACCGCCTGCACCCGCGCCAGGATCCGGTCCAGGTCCATGCCGGTCATGCGCATGATCATCTCCAGCTCGTAGTCGTTGGAGATGAGCACCTGGGCCCCTTGCATGGCCTCGGCCAAGGCCGGGCCCTCCCAGATGTTGAGCGACTGGCCGGGGTCGAAGATAAAAGGCATACCCGTGCCGCGGGCCTGCTGCGGGTACTTGGTCATGTCCTGGAGGTTGCCCGGGGCCACGATGAGTATCCCTTGGGCGGGGTCGGCCTGGGTCAGGTCAAAGGGGCAGGAGTAATTCATGGCGCCGGGGTTGAAACCGGTGATCTGGTTGTCGGCCTTATCGGTGGTAATGAACGCGCCGGCGGTGTACTCGTCCTCCACCACCGCTACGTGGTCGCTGACGATATTCTGGCGCTCCAGCCACTCCAGGTAGCGCCGGCCGTCGCGGCCCAGACAACCCAGGATAATGGGCGACTCGTCCAACTGGGCCAGGCCGTAGGCGATGTTGCCGGCGGTGCCGCCCAACTTCTCGCTCAGCCCGCTGACGTTGAAGCACACGTTGAGCACATGAATCTTCTCCGGCAGGATGTGGTCGCTGAAACGACCCTCGAAATTCATGATGCGGTCATAGGCCAACGAACCGGAGATAAACAGATTCACCTTGCCTCCTGCGCTCATTCGTATTCACCCGCCTCCAAGGCGCCCAGTACGGTGCGCACCCACTGCCGCACCGACTCCACTTGGCCCACCCCGCCGGTATCGCCACCCGAGCCCAGGCAATCCTGGCAGGTGAGACGGCACACCGTCCAGCCGGGGATGCCCGGCGGAATATGGTGGTGCTCGTTTACCTGGTAAACCGAGAAGCTCACCTGGTCGCAACGGACCCGGAAGGTCTTGCCGCCGGCTGACAGGCGCACCGGCCGGTCAAGCAGGTCTCGACAGGCGAAAGCCGCCTGGACCTCGGCTAACAGCTCGGCCGGACTGGGGTCCCGCATGGCCAGTCTCTCCCCAAGGGCTGGTTAATCCCCTGTTGCGGGCAATGGTACGGTGGGTCCCGGGCAGTGTCAAGCAATCACGCGCCCTTGACACCCGCCGCTTGCCAAGCGATACCATCTAAATGAAACCATTACCCCCAGACCATACAGCGCCGGTCAATATCCAACGCCGCACCAAGCGCCGCCTGTGGGCCCCGGTGCACGACCTCTTCGCGGTCACCGCGCCGGGCCTGGAACCACTTTGCGCCGCCGAACTGGCCCAGTTGGGCGTGCAAAACATCCAGGCCCAGGCCGGCGGCGTCTCCTTTGCCGGCAAACTGGAAGATATCTACCGGGCCAACCTGTGGCTGCGCACCGCCGGCCGGGTGCTGCTGCGCCTGGCCGACTTCAGGGTGCGCACCTGGAAAGACCTGCAGCGCCAGGCCGCCCGCATCCCCTGGGAGGTACTGTTGGCCCCCGATTGCCGGATGCTGGTTTCGGTCAGCCTGAAAAACTCCAACCTCAAGCACTCGGGCCGGGTGGCCCAAGAGGTGCTGGCCCAGGCGGCGGAGCACATGAGCGCCCTGGACCTGGGGCCGCCGCGCCCCGCCACCGACGCCTGCGGCGCCGCCCGGGTCATGCTGCGGGCCGGCGACCGGCGGGCCACCATCAGCATCGATACCAGCGGAGAACACCTGCACAAACGGGGCTACCGCAAGGCAGCGGGACCGGCCCCGCTGCGCGAGGACCTGGCGGCCGGCCTGTTGCGTTTGTGTCAGTACCAAAACGGCCAGGCCCTGCTCGACCCCATGTGCGGGGCCGGGACCCTGGCCATTGAGGCTTGCCTCATGGCCAGGGGACTGCCGCCGGGACTGCGGCGCGACCTGGCCCTAACCGCCTGGCCCTCCCACCGCCAGGCCATGTTTGCCAACCTACGGCAGCGGGCGGCAGCCGCTGCCCTCTCGACGACCTCGGCGCCCGTGGTGGCCCGCGACCGCTCGGCCCACACCCTGCGGGCGGCGGCGGCCAACGCGGCGCGCGCCGGGGTGGAGGCCGACCTGGCCATACAAAAGGCAGATTTCTTTGAAGCGTCACCACCGGAGACCCAGCCGGGCCTGGTGGTTATCAACCCGCCCTATGGCAAACGCCTCGGCAGCCTCAGGCAGGCCGAGGATTTCCACCGCCGGCTGGGCCAACGCCTGCGCCGGGCCTACCGGGGATGGCGGGTGGGGGTGGTGCTTAGCCGGCCGGCCTGGGCCGGCCTGTTGGGACTACACGAGATCGCCCGCCGGACCGTACCCCACGGCGGGCTCAAGGTGACCCTACTCTACGGCCGGGTGCCCGGCTAGTCCTGGGCCAGGGTGAAGCGCCAGCGGCAAAAGAGCTCCGGTGGGTGCTCGTCCGGGGGAGCGAAAAGGCACTGGACCTCGATGCGCGGATCGATCTCTTGGGCAAAGCTGCTGAACTCGGCCATGTGCATGGCCTTGCAGTCATACTCGCCCATGCCGCGCGCCAGGCGGGCCTCCTGGGACGGGCAACTGGGCGCGGTGATGAAAACCTCGTCGGGTTTGACCTCGTAGTGATAGCCCACCAGGATGGACCAGGGGAAAAGCTTTTGAGCGCGCACAAAGCCTTCGAGCCCACCGTCGGCCAGGCCGAAGCGCTCCTTTAAGTCCCGCGCGGCCAGTTGGGCCACCTTGCCCCAGACCATCTCGTTGTAGCGGCAGGCCTCGGCGTGGCCCAGCTCCTTTTCCAGGTTCAGGAACCAGAAGGCGTCCATCACCCGGTAGTTGTGCAGCAGGAACTCCAGGTATTTCACCACCTCTTGCTTGGGCCACTGGTTGAAGTCAGGCGCGGTCATGGTTCCCTCACATATTCCAACCGCCGGAGACCTCCCAGGCGGCGCCGGTGACAAAGCTGGCGCCCGGACCGCAGAGGAAGACGATAACCGCGGCGATCTCGCGCGGCTCGCCCAGGCGCCGCAGCGGCGTCTCGGCGATGATCCGGTCGCGTATCTTGTCTGACATCATCTGGCGGATGGCCGGGGTGTCGGTGAGCCCGGGCAGCACGGCGTTGACCAGGATATTATAGCGGGCCAGCTCGCGCGCCGCCGACTTGGTGAGCCCCACGATACCGGCCTTGGCCGCGCTGTAGGCCGCCTCGCCGTGGCCGCCGATCTTGGCATACACTGACGATAGGTTGACGATGCGCCCTCCCCCGGCCTCTTGCATGGCCGGGGTGACGCTCTGCATGCCCACCAGGCAGGCGGTTAGGTGCACCTCGAGCACCTGTCGCCAGTGGTCCAAGGACACCTTTTGCACCCCGCCGGGCCGGTCGAAGCCGGCGTTGTTCACCAGCAGGTTGAGCCCGCCCCAGCGCTCGACGGCCGCCTCCACCGCGCAGCGCCACTGCTCGGGCCGCCGCACGTCCATCTCGTAGGCCAGGGCCCGGCCGCCGGTAGACTCGATGGCCAGGGCGGCCTGCTCGGCCCCGGCCAGGTCGTAGTCGGCCAGCAGCACCGCCGCGCCCTGGGCGGCGAACTCCTGGGCCACCGCCGCCCCGATGCCCCGGGCCGCCCCGGTGACCAGGGCCACCTGTCCGGCCAGTTCCTTGGCCATGGCTACACCATACTGTCGGCCATCTCGGTGATCACCTCTTCGGGATCACCATCGGCCTCGATGTTGCGCAGGGCCTGCTCCAGGCCGGGCCGCAGCCCCTGGCGGTCGATATCACCCGGCTCCCGGCAACGCCCCATGCGGCGGCACAGCCGGTACATCAGCCGGTCACGCTCCGGCAGGTCCAGGTAGCTGTCGAGCACGGCCAGCATCTTGTCCTTGTCTTGGGGCAGCTTCCCTTCCACCGTCTCGATGAGGTTCATGATGTGGTCGCTGGCCACGTAGGAGGTGATGCCGTCCAGGGTTTCGATGAAAAGCTTGATCTCCGCCACGGTCTCGTCGTCGCTGAGCTTTTGGAACTCGCCCGACTCCAGGTGCTGGTAAAGCTCGATACGCGGCGGCACCCGCAGGGTGCGCAGGCGGATGAAGTCCGGGTTGATCTGGTTGAGCACCTCGGCGGTGGCCGTGGCGTGCTCCCGCGACCACTGTTGGCCCCCCAGCCCGGGCATGACGTATTCCGAAAGCTCCATGCCGGCGGCCTTGACGTTGCGGCCGCCCTTGATCTGCTTGGCCGCGGTGACCCCCTTGTTCATGAACTTGAGCAGGGGATCGTAGCCGGTCTCCAGGCCGATGTGGATGCGGTCCAGGCCGGCCTGGCGAATCTTGGTGAGCTGCTCCACGGTGCGTTGGGCCGCGGTGGAGGATCGGGCGTAGGTGGTCATGCGCCGCACCTCGGGGAGCTTTTGGCGCAGGTAGTCCACGCAGTCGGCCAGGGCCTCGGGCTTCATCACCAGGTTGTTGGCGTCTTGCAAAAAGACATTGCCGGTGCCGTAGTAGAGCCAGGCGGCCACGTTGCGAAACGAGTCCGACAGCATGGGGGTGCGAAACACCACCGACACTACCGCGTCGTTCACCTGGCCGCCGTGGCCCAGCTTGAACGACAGGGCCTTGATCTGGTCGCGCATCTCGCGCGCCGTGTCGATATCCTGCTTGATCTCGGCCACGCTACGACGGCTGAAGGTGCGCCGCTTGTACACCGGGCAGAACTTGCACTTGTTCCAGGGGCAGTTGCGCGTAAAGCGCAGCAGCAGGCTCTTGGCCTCCGACGGCGGCCGGATGGGTCCCTGCTCAAAGCTCAGGGTTGCGTCTAGGTCCAGTCCCACGTTGATC
>JAMOVV010000083.1 GCA_027067385.1 Desulfarculaceae bacterium | reverse complement strand
GGGCCCTGGTGGACCGGGAACGCCGCGAGGCCCGCCACCAACGGCGACGCGAGGAGATGGCCATGATGGGCGAGGCCGCCGCCGCCGTGGCCCACGAGCTCAAGACGCCCCTGGTGGCCATCGGCGACTTTGCCCTGCGCATGCAGCGTGACCTGCCCCCCGACCACCCCAACACCGAGAAGCTGCGCATCATCGTGGACCAGGTTTCCCACATGGAAAAGCTGCTGCGCGACATGCTGGACTTCACCCGGCCCCTGGTGCTCAAGCGCGAGCCCCAGGCCATGGGGGTGCTGGTGCAGGAGGCCCTGGCGCTCACCAGCGAGGCGGCCCGCCGGGCCGGGGTGGAGATGGTGGCCGACCTGCCGGCCCAGGAGGACAAGCCCCTGATGGATCGCTCCCGGCTATTGCAGGTGGTGCTAAACCTCATCCAGAACGCGGTGCAGGCCTCCCGGCCGGGCGACCGGGTTCAGGTTACGGTGATATATGCCGACGGATGTGCCCGCCTCAAGGTAAGCGACGAGGGCAAGGGCATCGATCCGGACACCCTGGACCAGATATTTCATCCCTTTTACACCACCAAGCGCCGCGGCACCGGGCTGGGGCTGGCCATCAGCCGGCGCATCGTGGAGGCCCACGGCGGCAGCATCGAGGTGACCAGCCTCCCCGGCCAGGGCAGCTCCTTTGAGATCATCCTGCCGTTGTCCCAGGCCTGAGCCGGCCGCAGCACCGCGGGGGGGATGAACCGCCACGCTAAAGAGCCAGGAGCCATCGAGGTGTATCAGCTTGCCTAACTCGCACGACTTAAAAGTCGCCCCGGCCGCAGCAACACCGGGGGACGAATCCCACCCGCTGGTTCGCCAGGACCCAATACGGCAGCCGCAGCATGCGGCCGGCAGCATGCCGCTTTAGCCCCAGCGGAGCTTGGTGCGCAGGATTTCGAAGTAGTCCTTGAATGGCGAACGGATCATCTCGACCCCGCACTGGGCCCGGGCCACGGTGATCTGGTCGCTGGGCTGGAGGCTGAAACCCACCTGCCCGTCCATGGTGAGGGTAGTCTCGCCGGTGCGCGGCCCCAGCTTGATGGTGAGGGTCATGTCGGGTCGGATGAGCAGGGGGCGGTTACTCAGGGCAAAGGAGCAGATGGGGGCCAGGGCGATGCAGTCCAGGTCGGGGTGGCAGATGGGTCCCCCGGCCGAGAGGTTGTAGGCGGTGGAGCCGGTGGGGGTGGCCACGATGAGGCCGTCGGCCCGGAAGGTGGTGAGCACCCGGCCGTTGACCTCGGTCTCCAGCTCCACGATGCGGGCCAGGGCGGCCTTGTTGATCACCACGTCGTTGAGCGCGCTGAAGCGCAGCTCCTGGTGGCCCTGGCGCAGGACCGAGGCCTCGAGCATCAGCCGGCGGGAGGTGGTGAACTCGCCGTTTAGGATAAGCTCCATGGCCGGCAGCAGTTCCTCGGGGGCCAGGGCGGTGAGGAAGCCCAGGCCGCCGAGGTTGATGCCCAGGATGGGGGCCTGGGTGAGGCCGGCCAGCACGATCTCGCGCACCGCGCCCAGCATGGTGCCGTCGCCGCCGAGCACCACCACCAGGTCGGCCCTTTCCGGCAGCTTGAGGGTGGGGCCGGGTGCGGCCCCGGGTGCGGCCGAGGTGCCCTCGACCAGGTTGGCGGTGATCCCCCTGTGCTCCAACCAGCGGCCAAGCTGCTCGGCCTGCCTGCGTGCAGCTTCGGTGTGGGCCTTGTATACTATTAATACGTAGCGCATGCCGGGTTCTCCTTGACTGTACCCACGCTACCAAAAAGTACCTAATGGTACAAGGTGTTAGGAAGCTGTCTTGAGTGACGATGACTACATCGCCGCACTAAACCAGGCGGTCAAACAGGAGGTAATCAGCCGTTACCTGTTTGAGCGGCGCCTGGTGGAGGAAGAGATCGGGCTGCTCTTCGAGGAGGTGAGCGCCCTGCACGGCCTCAGTGCGCTGCTGGGACGCCGCCTGGAGGAGTTGGCCGCTGCCCTGGTGAGCCGGCGGGCGGCGCGGCAGTTTTTCGAGCTGGCCGGCCTGGGCCAGCCGCCGCGGCGCGCTGATGACACCTCTCCCCGGTGGCCCCGGGAAAAGGGCTTCACCCGCCTGGCCCGCTACCGGCGGCTGATCCGGCGGCTCTACGATGATATCTACCGCACCGACCAGGAGATAGCCGAGAATCTCGAGCGCCTGTCAAGCCTCCTGGAAGAAGTCAACCACGACATACGCCATTTCGAAAAAAACCACGACCTGATGTCCCTGGCCAGCTACCTGCGCTCGCTGGACCTGGCCGAGCTGCAACGCCGCAAGATCATGGGGGTGAACTTCACCGCCTGGGAGTCCGAGACCGCGGCGGCGGCCCTGTCGTTCAAGCCGGTGGACCTGCAAAGCCTGGGGCTCGAAGACACGGTGATCCACGCCCGCGAGCCGGGAGAGGTGATGCGCGCGGCAGAGGACCTGCTGCGCCGCGTTTGCAAGAATCACCCCCGCGAGGTCGACGCCCTGTTCCTGTCGCGACGGGAGCTTCCGCCTAAAAATGGATGAGAGGACCGCCCCGGACCGGGCCGGGGAACCGGCCGCGCCGGACGCCGCGGGGCTCAAACGCCGGGCCGCCCGGGACCGCCTGGTCCGGGCGGGGCTCAAGCTGTCGGCCGGCCGTCCCTGGGCCCGGGTGAAGGTGGCCGATGTCGCCGGCCGGGCCGGCATGAGCAAGGGGGCCTTTTTCACCCACTTCGCCTCCAAGGACACCTTTGCCGCCTACCTGCTGGGGGTGGTCTTGGACCAGTTGGCCCAGCGGGTGGGGCCCATGGGGCTCTCGCCAGAGGACGCCGAGGACCTGGTGGCCGGGGTGTTGGCGGTTCACCTGCGCTTTTTCCAACTGCGGCCCGAGGCGGCCAATTTGATCATCGCGGCGCGGGAGCTCTCCGGCCGGCCGGGCCGCCGGGCGCGCCAAAGCCTGCGCGAGCACCTGGACATGGTGGCCCGCCTGCTGCGCCCGGCCCTGGCGGCCATGGACCAGCCGCCCGAGCTCGGCCGCCAACTGGCCCTGGCCGGGCTGGCGACCGGCTGCGGCCTGGCCTGGCTGGAACCCTGGCTGGGGGGCGAGACCGCCCTGCCCGGAACCGGCCGGGAGCGGCTGGCCCGGGCCCTGTCGGTGGGACTCAACCGGACGGAGAGGCCGCGGCGGCCGGTTCCCTAAAAAATCCACCGGGCCGCTTGCAGATTCCAGCGACCTATGTTAAATAGGAATTGTTCTTATCTGGAAACAAATTTAAACGAGAGGGGAAGATACCATGTCCAAGACTAGCGACAATCTACAGGCGGCCTTTGCCGGCGAATCCCAGGCCCGCAACAAGTATATCGCCTTTGCCATGAAGGCCGACGAGGAAGGCTATCCCCAAGTGGCCCGCATGTTCCGGGCGGCGGCCGCGGCCGAGACCATCCACGCGGTTTCGCACCTGCGCGCCCTCAAGGGCGTGGGCACCACCGCCGACAATCTCCAGGCGGCCATTGCCGGCGAGACCCACGAGTTTGAAAACATGTACCCGGCCATGATCGCCGACGCCGAGGCCGAGGGTGACAAGACGGCCCTGCGCAGCTTCAACTACGCCAACGAGGTGGAGAAGATTCACGCCGCGCTGTACCAGAAGCTGGCCGACGCCCTGGGCGGCGACCAGGAAGAGTACGACTACTACGTCTGCCCGGTCTGCGGTTACACCGCCGAGAAGGAGGCCCCGGAGCGTTGCCCGGTCTGCAACGCCAAGGGCTCGCGTTTCACCAAGGTGGACTAGCCCAGCGCCGCCTAACCAGGCCAACCACCCGCCGCCGGCCATAAGCCGGCGGCGGGTTTGTCTTGGCCCGCCGATTCCCCCGCCGCGCTCTATATGATAACCTGGGCTGGCGACCTGATCGCGTTGCCAAACCCGGCGGTTAACACCCCGCCCCGGCCGCAGCCGGCCACGGCCGCGGCCGCCACCGTGGAGCGCCCATGGACCCCAAGGTACTTTTCACCACGTTTGGAGCCATCTTCCTGGCCGAACTGGGCGACAAGACCCAGTTGGCCTGTATTCTCATGGCCGCCAAGACCGGCAAGCCGTGGACCGTGCTGCTGGGCACCTCGGCCGCCCTTATCCTGGTATCGCTGTTGGGGGTGCTCTTGGCCCAGGCCCTCACCGCCTGGCTGCCCACCGAGTGGATCAAGCGGGGGGCGGCGGTGGGCTTCATGGTCATCGGCGCCCTGATGCTCTGGGGCAAGCTGTGACCGCGCGGAGTTGGCCAGCCCGTCATTCTCCCACCCCCCCGAGCCCCTAGAGGAGACCCATGGACCCCTTGGCCTTTTTCATGAGCTGGACCCCGGTGATCCTGCTGAGCGTGCTGGCGGTGGTGCTCAAGCGGCCGGCCCTGGAGATGTCGATCTACGGCGCGGTCTTCACCCTGCTGTTGGTGGTGCTGTACTTCGACACCCCGGTGAGCGTGGCCCTCTTGGCCGGCCTGGACGGGGTGGTGACCACCCTGCCCTTGCTGCTGGTCATCTTCGCCGGCATCTTGCTCTCTTCCCTGCTGATGGAGGTGGGGGCCCTGGGACGCATCGTGGACTGGTTCATGGGCGGGGTGAAAAGCGCCTATCACCGCACGGTGCTCATCACCCTGGGGGTGGGCAACTTCATGGAGGGGGCCGGGGTGATCGCCGAGCCGGTGGTGGCCCCCATGCTGGCCGCGGCCGGGGTGCCACCCAGGGGGGCGGCCGCACTTTCCATCGTGGGCTACGCCGGGCTCATGACCCTGGAGATGGCCGGCATCATCATCACCGTGCTGAGCCTGGTCACCGGCCTGCCCGAGGCCGAGTTGGGGCTGGCCTCGGCCTGGCTCTCGCTGCCGGCCGTACTGATCATGAGCGCGGTGGTCCCGCTGTTCTTGCCGCCGGAGCGCCAGCGGCTGCGGCGCACGGCGCTGCTGCTGGGCTGCGCCCTGGTGGCCGGCATGGCCGCCCTGGGCGCGGCGGCCTACCTCAGCGTGAGCATCAGCGGCATGACCGGCGGCCTGGCCCTGATCATCGTGCTGGTGGCCCTGGGCCGACGCCGCCTGGCCCTGGACCGGGTGGTGCTGCGCGACCTGGCCCCCTTTGGCCTGCTGCTGGCCGCGCTGCTGGTGGTCAACACGGTGCCCCCGCTCAAGGAGCTAACCTTCCACCGCCTGGTGCTCCAGGTGCGCCTCATCGAGCCGCACACCATCACCCTGCGGCCCCTGTTCTCGGCCTATGTTTACCTCTTTGCCGCCTTTGGCCTGGCCCTGCTCCTGCAGCCCCAGGCCCGCCGGCGCATCGACCATATATGGCGCTCCGGCCTGGCCAAGGGCTGGCGGGCATCGGTGGCCATGGCGCTCTTCGGGGCCATGGGCCAGGTCATCGCCTTTTCCGGCTACAGCGCCGGGTTCACCGGGCTGCAGCAGCAGCACAACCTGCCCTGGATCCTGGCCCACGGCCTGGCCACCTACAGCGGCCAGTACTACCCCGTCCTGGTGCCCCTGTTGGGCTGGGTGGGCACCTTCCTCACCGGCTACGGCGTGGCCTCCTTGATGCTCTTCGGCCAGCTCCAGGTGCAAAGCGCGGCGGTGATGGGCGTCTCGGCCACCTGGCTGGCCTCCGGGTTGGCGGTGGGGGCCTCCCTGGGCTCGATCTCCTCGCCGTTTAAAATCGCCCTGGCCACCCCCATGTGCGGCGCCTTGGGCCAAGAGGGGGCCATCCTGCGCCTCACCATCCCCCTGGGGGTGGCCGCCAGCCTGGTCATCGGCGTGGTGTTATGGCTGGTGGTCTAGCCGGGGCGGCCTAGTTGAGCAGCTTACCGGAGCGCAGCAGGCGGGTGATATCCCGGTGGTCCACCGGCGGGCTGAAGTAGTAGCCCTGCATCTGGTCGCAGCCGTGCTCGCGTAAAAAGGCCAACTGCCGGGGGTCATCGACCCCTTCGGCCACCACCTTGAGCCCCAGGGTGCGGCTCATGGAAATGATGGTGTTGACGATGCTGGCCGCCTCGGGATCGTGGGGCACGTCCACCACGAAGGAGCGGTCGATCTTCAGCGAGTGCATGGGAAAACGCCGCAGGTAATACAGCGACGAATAGCCGCGGCCGAAGTCGTCCATGGACAGGCGCACTCCCAGCTCGGCCAACTGGTTGAGGGTCCGGTTGGCCTCGGTGACGCTGTACATCACCACGTTCTCGGTGATCTCCAGGTCCAGGCACTCCGGCGGCAGGCCGGTGCCTTCCAGGGTGCTGCGTACCATGCTCACCAGGTCGGTCTGGCGAAACTGGCGCGGCGAGATGTTCACCGCCATCTGCATGTGCCCGAACCCCTGGTCGTGCCAGCGCTTGGCCTGGCGGCAGGCGGCCGACAACACCCAGCGCCCCAGGGGCAGGATGAGCCCGGTCTCCTCGGCCACCGGGATAAAGTGGTTGGGCGCCACCAGCCCCTCGCCCTCCTTTTGCCAGCGCACCAGGGCCTCCACCCCCACCATGCGGCCGGTGGCCAGATCGACCTTGGGCTGGTAGTGCAACAGGAACTCGCCGCGCTCCAGGGCCTTGCGCATGTCCACCTCCAGGGACATGCGCTTGACCACCCGGGCGTTCATGGAGGGGGTGAACAGCTCGTAGTTGTTGCGGCCGTCCTCCTTGGCCCGGTACATGGCCAGGTCGGCGTTGGAGACCAGGGTCTCGGTGTCCTTGCCGTCGTGGGGGTAGACGGTGATGCCGATACTGGCGGTGGCGTAGAGCTCGTGGCCCCGGATGGCAAAGGGCTTGGACAACGAGGCCAGGATGCGCCGGGCGGCGTATACCGCGTAGTCGGGGTCGTCGGCGCCCGGCAGCAGCATGAGGAACTCGTCGCCGCCGATGCGGGCCACGGTGTCCTCGTCGCGCGACCAGCGCACCAGGCGCTCGGCCACCTGCTGCAAAAGCAAATCGCCCACGGCGTGGCCCAAGCTGTCGTTGATATTCTTGAAATGATCCAGGTCCAAAAACAGCACCGCCAGACCCTGCCCTTCGCGGTTGGCGTGGGCCATGGCCATGGTGAGACGGTCGTTGAAAAGCAGGCGGTTGGGCAGGCCGGTGAGGGCGTCGTGGTAGGCCTGGTGGGTTATCTTTTCCTCGTTGCGCTTGGTGTCGGTGATGTCGTGGAAGACTCCCACGTAGTGGGTGGTGCGGCCGGCGGGGTCCTTGATGGCGGTGATAGTCAGCCACTCGGGATAGGCATCGCCGCTCTTGCGGCGGTTCCATATCTCCCCCTGCCAGGAGCCCCGGTCCTTGAGCCGCCGCCACATGTCGCGGTAAAACTCCGGGCCCTGGCGCTTGGACTTGAGGATGTTCGGCTTGCGCCCCACCGCCTCTTCGGCGCTGAACCCGGTGATGGCGCTAAAGGCCGGGTTGACCATCTCGATGACCCCCTCGACGTTGGTGACCAGGATGCCCTCGATGGTGGTCTCAAAGACCCGGGCCAAGAGCAGCATCTGCTCCTCGGAGCGGCGCCGCTCGGTGATGTCCAGCATGGCCCCCACCAGGCGGGCGGGGTCACCGGTTCGGTCCAGCTCCACCTCGGCCAGGTTCAACACGATGCGCTCCTCGCCGCTGGGCCGCACCACCCGGTGCTCTATGCTCAAGGTCTGGCCGGACTGGCTGGCCTCTTTGAGCTGCTCCTCCACGTAGCCGCAATCATCGGGATGAACCGAGCTCATGAAACGGCCCAGGGAGAGATCGCCTTTCTCGGAGGTGATCCCCAGTATCTGCTTCACCTGCTCGGAGCAAACCAACTCCCCGGTGGCCAGGTCCAAGTCCCAGTTGCCCAGGCGGGCCATCTTCTGGGCCCGGGCCAGGGAGGCCTCGCTGGCGCGCAGGGCGTCGCGGGCGCGCTTGGCCTCGGTGATGTCGCGCAGGGTGACGATGGAGCCCTGCTTCTCCTGACCCATCCCGGCGTAACCGGCCGCGCTGATGCTCACCTCCACCAATTGCCCGTCCTTGGTGTAGCGCTGGGTCTCAAACTCGGTGATGCGCTCCCCCTTGAGCACCCGCTGGATAACCGCCCGGGTCGTGGCCTTTTCCGGCTCGGGCACAAAGTCGATATGGCGGTCCAGCAACTCATCGGGCCGCCAGCCAAAAACCCGGGTGAAGGCCGGGTTGATGTACTTGGTACGACCCTGCTCGTCGTAGATCACCACCGGGTCGGGCGCCGCCCCCAAGGCCACCTGCAAGCGAGCCTGCGAAACCTCCCGCTCCCGGCGGGCCTCCACCGCGGCGGTGATGTCCTTGAGCATACCCACCACCCCGGTAACCTCACCCCGGGCGTCCAGGTTGGTAGCCCCGCTCATGTCCAGGTAGCGGACATCACCGCTTTGATGCAGCATCCGCCCGCTAACGTGAATCGTTTCCTTGGAATCGCGGATCGCCTTAAAACTTCTTACGAAATTCTTGGCGTCTTCCGGGTGGGCAAAATCAACGAAAAACCGCCCCACCACCTCGGATACCGGGTGGCCCAGAATCTTCTCCCAACAACTGTTGACATAGGTCAAGGTCCCGGTGGGGTCCAGGGTGTAAATGATGTCCGGCGCGTTCTCGCTGAGCGAACGGAAGCGCTCCTCGCTGGCCACCAGCGCCCTCTCGGCATCCTTGCGCTCGCTGATGTCGCGTACCCATACCTGGACGCCCGGACCGCCCTCCACCGTGATCGTACCGATCAACACCTCCGCATCAAAGCTGCTGCCGTCGGCGCGCTGGCACCTCACCTCGTGGCGCGATGGCGGCGTCTCACCCCGCAGGCGGGCCTGGGCTTGGTCGCGGATGATCTCCTGGCATTCCGGCGTAAAAACCTGCCAGTGCTCCATGCCCAACAGGTCGCCCGGCCGGTAATCCAGCATCTCGCGCAATCGCTTATTGGCAAAGACTATCCGGCTGCCCTTGTGAATGAAGATGCCGTCGAAACTCTCATTGACTAAAGTGCGGTAGTGATCCTGGGTGCCCCAAGGCGCGTCATCGCCAGACGCGGCAACACCCTCCGACCCCGACCCCGGCGGCGAGCACCGGCTTGAGCTGAGCTGCAACAGGCGCTCAATCAACTGGGCTTTACTCAGGCGGGACAAGCTGGTCCTCCTCACCCCGGCCCTACCACAGTCCGCGGCTGGATCGCAATATGCGCTCAAACCAGAAGACTTGTTACCCCATTTCACCCCCACTTATAAAATGCCCTGATCATTAACCAAAGTCAAGACACCGGGGGCCCCGGCTCCCATATGGTCAGGCGCTATCTTGCAGATCAACGAATGGCTACGATTGGTTAGGGACCAGCCGCGGGCAACGGCCAACCGGGGGCCCCGGCTCCCATATGGTCAGGCGCTATCTTGCAGGTCAACGGATGGCTGCGATGGGGTAGGGTACGCCTTTGGGCAAGGGCCAACCGGGTGCCCCGGCCCCCATATGGTCAGGCGCTATCTTGCAGGTCAACGGATGGCTGCGATGGGGTAGGGATCAGCTACGGGCAACGCGTATGCCGGGGGCCCCGGCTCCCATATGGTCAGGCGCTATCTTGCAGATCAACGCATGGCTGCGATTGGTTAGGGATCAGCTACGAGCAACGCGTGTGCCGGGTGCCCCGGCCGCCGTATGGCCGGGCGCTATCTTGCAGATCAACGTATGGCTGCGATTGGTTAGGGTACGCCTTTGGGCAAAAGCCAACTGGGTGCCCCCAGAACCGCGGCCGCCTACTCCT
>JAMOVV010000082.1 GCA_027067385.1 Desulfarculaceae bacterium | reverse complement strand
GCCCAAGGACGTGGCTTCTATTCTGAAGCTTCACCCCGACACCGTGTCCAAGTTGATGCGTTCCGGCAAGCTGCCGGCGGCCAGGGTCGGCGGATCGTGGCGTACCACCAGGGAGGCGTTGCGTGCCCATTTGGAAAACCAAATACGGCTGGCGCACCCGGATAGAGGTGCGGGGCCGGAAGATCTACGGTCCCACCTTCAAGTACAAAGCCGCGGCTCAAGAGTGGTGCAAGGCGGAAAAACGGCGTCGCAAGGAATCCGGGGCCAGCCCCGTCATATCAGGGTTACTGTCCCTGGTCGAACACCATCTCGATGAAGTCCAGGTTAAATTTTCACTTAAGACCTACTACGAGAAACGCAGTTGTCTTGAACGTTTTCTTTCCGCGGTAGGGGATATCGCTCCCACCGCAGTCACCCCCGAGATGGTCTCCCGGTTGCTGCTTGAGCGCGCCAAAGACGTCAGCCCCAACGCCTCCAACAAGGACCGAAAGAATATCAAGGCGTTCTACCGCTGGCTTCAGGACTACCACGGTATACTCTACGACCCCACGGCTGTAGTTCGACCGATTCCTCACCAACGTAAGGCACGGCGGATCATCCCGGTGGCCGATATTTTAGCGGTGATTCTGGCCGCCCCCATGCCCGAGAGGGCCTTAATCGCAGTTTACTGGCATACCGGCGCGCGCAAAGGCGAAGTGCTTCGGTTGTCCTGGTCCGAGGACATCAGCCTTGGCGACCGGTGGGTGCGTCTGGGCACCAAAAAGACCCGTGACGGCGGCATGACTTACGAACGGCTGTGGATGAACGACGACCTACACAGCCTGTTAAGCGATCTTTGGAGCCAGCGGGACAAAAGCAGCCCCTATCTTTTTCCGTATTATTATCAACCCGACGCTGCCGGCAATAACTGGAAGGGTGAGCAACGGGCCCACCGGATGTTGGTCGGCATCCGCCGCCGCCGCCAAGACGGTTCTTTTTCCGAGCGCCCCGGATTATGCCAAAAGGCGGGTGTGGAGCCCTTTGGTTTTCATGATATCCGTCGTTCAGTGGCCAGCTACCTTAACGACGTCCACAAGGTGGGTATCAAGCGGGTTCAGCGTATTCTTCGCCATCGGCGTCAGAGCACCACAGAGATCTATCTTGAGGGCGATTATACCGAAAGCCGCGCCGCGCTTGACCTCTTAACATTAGTTTCGCCCTCCGTATCGTCTCAAAAATCGTCTCACCAAAACCAAAAGGGCTAGCCGTCATCCGGCTAACCCCTTGGAATAATTTGGCAGTCCCAACGGGACTCGAACCCGTGTCTTCGGCGTGAGAGGCCGATATCCTAGACCACTAGACGATGGGACCGCGATCAATACAAAACTTGGCTGGGAGACCAGGATTCGAACCTAGATAAGCAGATCCAGAGTCTGCTGTCCTGCCGTTAGACGATCTCCCAGCACGAGTTGATTTTTTATCGGAACCCCGGCGCGCGGTCAAGGGTTTTTGCTGAAAAAACTACCTATCCGCCGGCGGTTTCCATGGCCGCCTCCAGCCGCTTTAGTACCCGGTCCTTACCCAGGATGGCCATCACCTCGAAAATACCGGGACTGAAAGTGCGCCCGGTGAGGGCCACCCGCGTGGGCTGGGCTACCTTGCCCATCTTCAGGCCCAACTCCTCGCACAGCGCCCGGAAGGCCTCTTCCAGGGCACCTAAGTCCGTCACCCCCACCCGCTCAACCATGCCCCGCACCGCCTGGAGTACCGCCTGGTTTTGCGGCTTGAGGAATTTCTTCACCGCCTTGGGGTCCATCACCGGTTGCTCCAGCAGGTAGGGCTCGGCCCAGTCGGCCAACTCCACCAGGGTAGTGGCCCTGGGGGTGAGATGCGGCAAGGCGGCCACCAGGGTCGGCTGGTCGAACTGCTTAATACCACGCCGGGCCAAGAACGGCGTAACCAGTTCGAGTAATCGCTCTAAGCTCGCCTTTTGGATGTAGCGCTGGTTGTGCCGGGTGAGTTTTTCAAAGTCGAATACCGCCGGGCTCTTGCCCACCGCGTCCAGGTCAAACAGCTCTATCAGCTCGTCAATGCTGAATATCTCCTGGTCGCCGTGGGACCAGCCCAGGCGGGCCAGGGCGTTGATCATGGCTTCGGGCAGGTATCCCTGGTCGCGGAATTCCACCACGCTGGTGGCCCCGTGGCGCTTGGAGAGCTTGCTCTTGTCAGGCCCCAGTATCATGGGTATGTGGGCGAAACGCGGCGGCGTCGCGCCCAGGGCCTCGTACAGCAGTATCTGGCGCGGGGTGTTGGGCACATGGTCATCGCCGCGGATGACGTGGGTGACCCCCATGTCGATATCATCGACCACCACGGCCAGGTGGTAGGTGGGGCTGGAGTCGCTGCGCAGGATCACCAGGTCGTCCATCTCGGAGTTGGCCCACGATATCACGCCCTTGACCATGTCGTTGAACTCGGTGCTGCCGGTGCGCGGCCCCTTGAAACGCACCACGGCGCCCTCGGCCGGACCCAGGCCGGCCTCGCGGCAGGCGCCGTCGTACATGGCCTTTTTACCCTGGGCCATGGCAGCTTCACGTGTTTGCTTTAATTTTTCGGGAGAACAGTGGCACCAGTAGGCCCGGCCGTCTTCGAGTAATTGGTCGATGGCCTGGCGGTAACGGTCGAACCGCTGGCTCTGGTAGTAGGGTCCCTCGTCGTGGTCCAGGCCGAGCCACGCCATGGCCTCCAGGATGGAGTCCACGTACTCATCCTTGGAGCGCTTGCGGTCGGTGTCTTCCATGCGCAGCACGAACCGCCCGCCGTGGTGCCGGGCATAGAGCCAGTTGAACAGCGCGGTGCGCGCCCCGCCCAGGTGCAGGGCGCCGGTGGGCGACGGGGGGAAACGAGTTACAACCTTGGGTGCCGCGGTTTGGGTCATGATCTCTCCGAATTAAACCGGCCCGGAGGCGGTAACCGCCGGGCCGGCGATGATCGTGGCTTGGTTTGGCCTTGGGTGGACCGCGTATGGGCCAGCCCTTATTTAGCTAATGATAATCCCAGCATAGCCAACCACTTGCCGGAAGTCGCCGGATACCTCGCCGGAGTTGGTATAGGCCACCAGCTCGCTTCGGCTGGCCCCCAGCCCCAAGGCCGCCTCCAAGGCGATGGTGGTGGCCAGCACCCCGCACATGGAGATATCGTGGTCCCGCACCACCTTGTAGAGCCCCTCGGGGTTAAGCTCGAGCATTTGCTTTATGGCCAGCTCGTCCTTGGCCCGGGCCGCCTCGGCCGACTCGTAATGGGTCATATCCGTGCTGGCCACCATCAAGACCGGTTCACCGGCCTGCTCGATCACCCGGGCCAGGGCCTGGCCCACGGTGGCGCACTCGTCATAGGTGAGCATGGAAACGCAGACCGGGGTGAGCAGCAGGTCTGGGCGCAGGCGCTGTAAAAACGGCACCTGCACTTCAAGTGAATGCTCCAACTTGTGGGCCAACGCGTCGTTTTCCGCTAAAGCGCAGGTGGCCACCAGGTCCCGGCCCAGCGCCGTGTCGATCTCCACCTGACCCAGGGGGGTGAGCCAGGCGCCCTCGGTCATCACCGCCAAGCGGCGGCCCACCCCGCGGTGGTTAGGTCCCAGCACCACTACCTTGCGCGGCACCGCCACCCGGCTCAGCACCCGGCCGGCCACCGCGCCGGAATAGACATACCCGGCATGGGGACAGATGGCCAGTAGGGCCTCGGTCGGCTCGGCCCCGGTCTTGAGAAAAGCATCGATCATCCCGGCCAATTGCCGGGGATCGTCCGGATAGAACTGCCCGGCCACGGCGCTTTGGCGCAACATGGTTCACCTCCCGGCTTGGGGCCTGCCCCGACGCGCTTCTTTATCCCATGGATAGCACACTGCCGGGGCAGCCGCAAGGCGGGCGGGGCTGGCGCGCGGCCGGGCAATCCTGTTATGCTTAAGACCAATGGCCCATGGGCCAACGCCACCATTCGCCGGAGGAAAAGACCATGACCGACCAGCCGGTTTTACTCTACGCCCTGAGCACCTGCAGCCACTGCAAAAACACTAAGAAGTTACTGGACGATCTCGGTATCCAGTACGAGCGGGTAGAGGTGGACCTTACCGAGGGTGATGAGCGCCAACGGCTCATCGAGGAGGTCAAACGGCACAACCCCCACCTGTCTTTCCCCACCCTGGTCATCGGCCAGAAGGTAATCGTGGGCTTCCGCGAGAACGAAATAAAGGAGACCCTGGGGCGATGACACCGCAAGAGCTCTACGACATGCTGCGCCGGACCCAGGAGCCCCAAGGCTATTTTTTCAACCAGGACCGCGCCCACGTGATGGAGCTGATGGAGGCGCTACTGCTCAACAAGGAGCGCTACGGCTACATGGGCTGCCCCTGCCGCCTGTGCTGCGACGACCGGGAGCGCGACGCGGACATCATCTGCCCCTGCGCCTACCGCGAGGCCGACGTGGCCGAGTACGGCAGTTGCTACTGCAACCTCTACGTCAGCCGCCAGTGGAACCAGGGCAAGATCGAGCACCGCTACGTACCCGAGCGCCGGCCGGCCGACCGCGCGATGTTTTAACCCTTCACGTAAGAATCAAGCGGGATCAACCATGCCAGCCAAGAAATTTGCCATCCCCCTGCTGATAGTTTTAATCCTGGCCTGGCCTCTGGCCTCCCCAGCGCCGGTCGCAGCGGGGTCCCTGTACCGCGTGAAGATGGGCAAACGCCCGGCCGCGGCGACCAAGCTGAAGAAGCCGCCCAAGATATCACCGGAGCTCAAGCGCGAGCTGGAGGCCCTGGAGACCCAGCACCAGGACAGGATGGAAAAGGCCCGCCAAGAGCTGATGCTGCAACTAAACCAGGCGCAACAGCAGTACAACCAGGACCTGGCCGGCGGCATGGACCACGACAGCGCCTTTGACAAGCTGGTGCGCCACCGCATCCAACTGCAACGCGCCTACCTGGCCAAGCGCAAGGCCCTGGCCCTGGAGTACCAGGCCAAAGCGGCCGACGCCCGGGCCAAGCTGCGGTAAGCCCCCTCGCGCCACAACGGTGGCGGGGGGGGGCGGATGGTGCCTGGGCGGGGCCTGACGCAACGGCCGGAAAACCTAGCCCGACTCCAGGGTGCACTGGGTGAAATCGATCTTTTTCTTACATCCAGCGCAATAGTGCTCCCGGTCGAACTCGTCGGAGAATATCTCCTTCTCCTTGCCGCAGTTGGGGCACTTGCAGATAAACGACTTAAGGTCCTTATTGGCCTCAAAACCCGGGCAGTGTCGCGGCGTAGTCACGATGAACCTCCTTACCGGCTGAAGTTGCCACTTCGACGACCAACCAACAATCTTCTACCATTTTGAGTGGCCCGCGGTTGGCAGTCAAGTCCGCCCAACCCGGCGGTCACTGATCACTTGCAAGTTGTATTCTAATGGTGTAGGTAGAACCGGCGCCCCCCGTAATCCGGGGGGATGATCATTTTTCCGGTAGGTTCTTGGGAGGATACGATGGCCCTGGTTGCGCCGTTTAAGGCCCTGCGTTACAACGCCGAAAAAGTCAGCCTGGAAAAAGTGGTGACGCCGCCTTACGACGTTATCAGCCCCGAGCAACAGGACGCCTACTACCAGGCCGATCCCCACAATATCATCCGGCTGGACCTGAACAAGCAGCGCGATAGCGACACCGCCGAAGACAACACCTACACCCGCGCCGCCGCCAATCTTAAGCAGTGGATGGCCCAAGAGGTGATAAAGCGCGACGCGGCGGCCGGCTTCTACCCGCTCACCACCCGTTTCACCGACCCCGAGGGCGAAGAACACGTGCGCCACGGCTTCCTCACCTTGCTCAAGGCGGTGGACTATTCCCTGGGGGGGGTGCTGCCGCATGAAAAGACCTTCAGCGGCACCAAAGAAGACCGCCTCAACCTGCTCAAGGCGGTGAGCACCAACCTATCGCCGATCTTCGCCCTGTATCCCGATGACGACAACCTGGTCCAGCGCACCCTGGAGGCGGCCAAGCGCACCCCGGAGTTGGTGGACATGACCGATCCCCTGGACATGGTCCAGCGCATGAGCGTGGTGGACGACCCCGAGGTCTGCGCCGAGGTGGTGCGGCTCATGGCCGACAAGGTGATCTTCATCGCCGACGGCCACCACCGCTACGAGACGGCCCAGAACTACCGGGCCTACATGCGCCGCCGCTATCCCCAGGCCCCGGACAACGCCTCGTTCAACTACGTGATGGTCTACCTCTGCTCCATGAGCGATCCCGGCCTCACCACCCTGGGCTGCCACCGGCTCATCCACCACCTGCACGGCTTCAACAGCCGCGACTTCCTGGCCCTGGCCGAGCCCTATTTCGACGCCAGCGAGGTGCCGTTTGACGGCGACCCCGAAGCGGCCCGGCGGCGGTTCATCAAGCAACTCACCGACAACTGGCGCAAGGCCCCCAGCTTCGGGCTCGTCACCTCCGGCGACCAGGCCTTCCACCTGCTCACCCTCAAGCCCGGCGTGGCCGAGCAGGAGCCGCTGGCCAACATCCCGGGGCCCATGCGCGCCCTGGACGCCGAGGTGCTCACCCACGTGGTGCTGGAGCACATCCTGGGCCTGGACAACCACGCCCGCGACCGCGAACACCTCATCGCCTACCGTTCCGACACCGCCGGGGTGGTGAGCGATGTACTAAGCGGCAAGGCCCGCCTGGCCTTCTTGATGAACCCCACCCCGGTGGACCAGGTGCAATCCGTGGCCGAGGCCGGCCTCATCATGCCGCGCAAGTCCACCTACTTCTACCCCAAGGTGCTCACCGGCCTCACCATGAACCTCATCGACCCGGCCGAGACCATCGAGGCGGGCCGGGGCTAACCGGGTGTCCCGGGTGCCGGCCGAGCAAGTCAGCCGGGACCAACTGGGCCGCTATAGCCTGGTGCAGCCCAAACAGGGCTACCGTTTTTCCATGAACAGCGTCTTGCTGGCCGACTTCGCGCCGGCCACCAGCGGACCGGTGGCCGACCTGGGGGCCGGCTGCGGGGTGCTGTGCCTGCTGCTGTGGGGCCGCGGTTTCGCGGGTCCCTTCACCGCGGTGGAGATCGACCCCCTGGCCGCGGCCTGCTGCCGGAGCAACTTCGCGGCCGCCGGCGTCCCCGGCCGGGTGCTGGAGCACGACCTCAACCAGGACCACCGCCACCTGCCGGCCGGCGGTTTCCGCCTGGTGGTGAGCAATCCCCCCTTTGGCCGCAGCGGCCACGGCCGGTTGCCGCCCGAGCCCTCCCGGGCCCGGGCCCGTCACGAGCTGGCCCTGGAGGCTAAGCGGCTGTGGAGCCTGGCCGCTCGTCTGCTGCCGCCGCGGGGCCGCCTGGTCTTGTGCTGGCCGCCCGCCCGCCTGCCCGCCTGCCTGGCCGGCCTGGCGGCGCGGCGCCTGGCGCCCAAGCGGCTGCGCCTGGTGCACGGCCGCGCCGATCTGCCGGCCAAGCTGGCCCTCATCGAGGCGGTCAAAGACGGCGGCCCGCAGCTCAGCGTCCTGCCGCCGCTTATAGTCTACGCCGAGGGCCAGCGCTACAGCCCCGAGGTGGCCGCCATCTACGCCCGCCTGGACTAGTCGGTCCCACCGCCGCCCTTGCCTTGGGCCGCCGGCCTCGGTTATGAAGTGGTAGCCGCCGCTTTTGGCGGACCCACCTTCACCCCGCGCCCCGGAGGATACCGTGAACCCCGCCTATCTCTTGGCCATCGACCAGGGAACCACCAGCACCCGGGCCATGGTCTTTGACGCCGCCGGCCGGGCCCTGGCCGCCGCCGGGCGCGAGCTGCCCCAGATATACCCGGCCGACGGCTGGGTGGAGCACGACCCGGAGTTCATCTGGTCCGACACCTTGGCGGTGTGCCGCCGGGCCCTGGAGCGCGCCGGGGTCAGCGCCGCCCAACTGGCCGGCATCGGCATCACCAACCAGCGCGAGACCACCATCCTGTGGGAGCGCGCCAGCGGCCGGGCCCTGCACCACGCCATCGTGTGGCAAGACCGCCGCACCGCCGGGCATTGCCGTCGACTGGCCGAGCAGGGCCACCAGGCCCTCATCACCGAGCGCACCGGCCTGCTGCCAGACCCCTACTTCTCGGCCACCAAGCTGGCCTGGCTGCTGGACAACGTGCCCGGGGCGCGGGAGCGCGCCGCCCGCGGCGAACTGGCCTTTGGCACGGTGGACAGCTACCTGCTGTTTCGGCTCACCGGCGGTAAGGTGCACGCCACCGACATCACCAACGCCAGCCGCACCATGCTGCTGAACATCCACACCGGCGCGTGGGACCCCGAGCTGCTGGAGCTGTTTGACATCCCGGCCGCGGTGCTGCCGGAGGTGAAACCCAACAGCGCCGAGTTCGGCACCACCCGGCCCGACCTGCTGGGCGCAGCGGTCCCGGTGCGGGGCATGGCCGGCGACCAGCAAGCGGCCCTGGTGGGGCAGGCCTGCTTCGCCCCGGGCATGATCAAGAGCACCTACGGCACCGGCTGCTTCATGCTGCTCAACACCGGCGCCCGCCTTCGGACCTCGGCCAACCGCCTGCTCACCACCGTGGCCTACGGACTGGGCGGCGAGGTGTGCTACGCCTTGGAGGGATCGATCTTCGTGGCCGGGGCGGCCATTCAGTGGCTGCGCGACGGCCTGGGGCTCATCGAGCGGGCGGCCGACAGCGCCGCCCTGGCCGCGTCGGTGCCTGACAACGGCGGGGTATACCTGGTGCCGGCCTTCACCGGCCTGGGCGCGCCCTACTGGGACCCCGAGGCCCGCGGGGCCATCGTGGGGCTCACCCGCGACAGCCGGGCCAGCCACGTGGTGCGCGCCGCCCTGGAGGCCCAGGCCTACCAGACCCACGACCTCATGGCCGCCATGGCCGATGACGCCGGCTCCGAGCTGGAGGCCCTGCGGGTGGACGGCGGGCTGGTGGCCAACGACTGGGCCTGCCAGTTCCTGGCCGACATCACCGGCCTAAAGGTAGAGCGGCCCCGGGTGACCGAGACCACCGCCCTGGGCGCGGCCTACCTGGCCGGCCTGCAGGCCGGGGTCTACGGCTCGCTGGAGGAGATCAGCGCCCAGTGGCAGAGGGAGCGTTGGTTCGAGGCGGCCATGGACCAGGCGCAGCGCCGACGGCTGCTGGCCGGTTGGCAACGGGCGGTGCGCCGGGTGCGCAGCGACCTGGATTGAGACGGCTAGTCATCATCCAGCCCGGCCGCCTTGGCCGCGGCCAGCTGGGCCCGCACCACCCGCTCCAGGGCGGCGCGCAGGCGGGGGTCGCCGGCGGAGGCCACCGCCGCCTGGGCCCGGGCCAGGTCCTCGGGACCCAGCTCCACCTCCGGCGGCGGCGGCGGGGCCGGCGGCGCGGTGGCGGCCTGCACCACCTTTAGGGAGGTGACCGGGTGGCCCCGCCGGGCCAGGGCCTCGGTCAACTGGGGCGCGGCCAGGGTTATCTCCTGCCGCCACAACGAACCCACCACGGCCACCACCAGCACCCCGTCGGGCTTGAGGCACACCGGCCGGGCCCGCCGGGCCACCGGGGAACCGGCCGCCCGGCGCCAGTCGGCCAGCAACGCCGGCGGCGGCACCCGGCCGTCGCGGGCCCGCGGCCAGGCGCTCTCCAGGATGTCGGCCAGTTTGCGCGGTGAAGCTTTATCGTGCATGGGACCATCTCCCCCGACGAGTATGGAGCATAAACCCGGCGGCGGCAAGAGGCTGCCGGTGGTGTTATAGTTGGCTGATGATCAGAGCACCGGAGAAAAAGCCAGACCTGCGCGACTTGAGCGCCGCCGAGCTGCAGAGGCTCATGGCCGAGCTGGGCCAAAAGCCCTTCCGCGCCCGCCAGGTGCTGCACTGGCTCTACAAGGGCGGAGCCACCAGCATCGCCGAGATGACCGACCTGTCCCAGGACCTGCGCGTCCGCTTGGCCCGGGTGACCCGGCTGGCCTGGATGGAGCCGGCCCACCAGCAGCAGGCCGGCGACGGCACCCGCAAGTTCCTCTTCACCCTGGCCGACGGCCTGGCGGTGGAGAGCGTGCTCATCCCCGAGGCCGACCACCACACCCTCTGCGTGTCCAGCCAAGTTGGCTGCCGCCAGGGCTGCGCCTTTTGCCGCACCGCCACCCTGGGCTTCAAGCGCAGCCTCACCCCGGCCGAGATCATCGGCCAGGTGCTCTACGCCCGCAGCGTGGTGGAGGCCGACCGCCCCCTCACCAACCTGGTGTTCATGGGCATGGGCGAGCCCCTGGACAACCTGGACAACCTGCTGAAGGCCCTGGAGCACATCCTGGGGCCGCACGGGTTGCAGATGAGCCAGCGCAAGGTCACCGTCTCCACCGTGGGCCTGGCCGATCGCTTGCCCCGGCTGGGACGAGCCACCCCGGCCGCCCTGGCCGTCAGCCTGGGCGCGGCCGACGACAAGCTGCGTGACCGGCTCATGCCGGTGAACCGGCGCTTTCCCCTGGCCGCGCTCAAGGCGGCCCTGGCGGCCTATCCTCTCAAGCCCACCCGCCGCATAACCCTGGAGTACGTGTTGCTGGGCGGGGTGAACGACCGGCCCGACCACGCCCGCCAACTGGTTCGCTGGGTCCGGGGGCTCAAGGTGAAGATCAACCTGATTCCCTTCAACCCCTTTGCCGGGGCGGCCTTCCGGGCGCCGGCGCCCGAGGACGTGGCCCGGTTCCAGGACGTGCTGGTGGACGGGCACCTCACGGCCATTATCCGGCGCTCCCGCGGCCAGGACATCGACGCCGCCTGCGGGCAGTTGGCCGCCCGCGCCGGCCTTGACAAGAGCGGCGCGCAACGTTAAATAGGTAGATTCTGTTTTTCACGACGCGGGATAATAAAATGATCGAGTTGGACTTTGACAAGACCGGCGGCCTCATCCCCGCCATCGCCCAAGACGCCGACACCGGCGAGGTACTGATGCTGGCCTATATCAACGCCGAATCCTGGGCCAAGACCCTGGAGACCGGCGAGGCCCACTACTGGTCGCGCTCCCGCCAGGAGCTGTGGCACAAGGGCGGCACCAGCGGCAACGTGCAAAAGATCAAGGCCGTCTATGTCGACTGCGACGACGACACCGTGGTGTTTAAGGTACAGCAGATCGGCGGCGCCGCCTGCCACACCGGCATGCGCAGTTGTTTTTACCGCCGGGTGGAGGGCGACCGCCTGGTCACCGAGGGCGAACCGGTCTTTGACCCCAAAGAGGTATATGGAAAATGAAAGAGCCGCTGAAGCTGGGCGTGCCCAAGGGCAGCCTGCAAGACGCCACCATCCGCCTGTTTGATCGAGCCGGCTGGAAGATCAACGTCAACGGCCGCTCCTACTTCCCGGAGATCAACGACGAGGAGATCGACTGCTCCATCTGCCGGGCCCAGGAGATGAGCCGCTACGTGGAGAGCGGCACCCTCGACGCCGGCATCACCGGCCGCGACTGGATTCTGGAGAACCAGTCGGACGTGCAGTTCGTGGACGAGCTGATCTACTCCAAGGTCTCCTCGCGCCCGGCCCGCTGGGTGCTGGCCGTGGCCAAGGACTCGGGCGTCGAAAAGCCCGAGGACCTGCAGGGCAAGCGGGTAGCCACCGAGATGGTCAACTTCACCAAGAACTATTTCGCCGAACGCGGCATCGAGGTGGAGGTGCACTTCTCCTGGGGGGCCACCGAGGCCAAGGTGGTCAACGGCCTGGCCGACGCCATCGTGGAGGTGACCGAGACCGGTTCCACCATCCGGGCCCACGGCCTGCGCATCATCAAGGAGCTGATGACCTCCACCACCCAGCTCATCGCCAACAAGCAGGCCTGGCAAGACGACGACAAGCGCCGCAAGATCGAGCAGGTCGCCATGCTGCTCAAGGCCGCCCTGGTGGCCCAGAAGCTGGTGGCCATCAAGATGAACGTGCCCAAGCTCAAGCTCACCGACGTGGTGGAGGCCCTGCCCAGCCTCACCGCCCCCACGGTGGCCGGGCTCTACGGCAGCGACTGGTTCAGCGTGGAGACGGTGATCGAGGAGAGCCAGGTGCGCGACCTGATCCCCGAGTTGATGCGCCGCGGGGCCGAGGGCATCATCGAGTACTCGCTCAACAAGGTGATTTGACCCGCGCCGGAGGCCGACCCATGCCGGTTAGCAAACGCGCCCGGGAGATTCCTCCCTTCATCGTGATGGACGTGCTGGAGCGCGCCCAGGAGCTGGCCGCCGGCGGGGCCGAGGTCATCCACCTGGAAGTGGGCGAGCCCGATTTCGACACCCCCCGCTGCATAAAAGACGCCGCCATCCGTGCCCTGGAGGACAACCACACCCACTACACCCACTCGCTGGGCATAATCGAGCTGCGCCGGGCCATCGCCCAAGACTACGCCCGGCGCTACGGGGTGGAGGTGGACCCGGGGCGCATCCTGGTCACCAGCGGTACCAGCCCGGCCATGCTGCTGATGTTCTCGGCCCTGCTGGAGCCCGGCCAGGAGGTGATCATCTCCGACCCCGGCTATGCCTGCTACGCTAACTTCATCTCCTTCGTGGGTGGGGTGCCGGCCACGGTGCCGGTGTTCGAGGACGACGGTTTCCAGTACCGGCCCGAGGCCATCGCCGAGCGCATCGGCCCGGCCACCAAGGGCATCCTCATCAACTCGCCGGCCAACCCCACCGGCCAGCTCTTGTCACGCCGGCGCATGGAGGCCATCGCCGCTATGGCCCCGGGGGAGCGCCGGGGACCTTACCTCGTCAGCGACGAAATTTACCACGGCCTGGTCTACCAGGGCCAGGAGCACAGCGTGCTGGAGTTCACCGACGAGGCCTTTGTGCTGGGCGGCTTTTCCAAGCTCTACGCCATGACCGGCTGGCGCCTGGGATATCTCATCGCGCCGGAGCGCTACATGCGCCCCCTGCAGAAGATGCACCAGAACTTCGCCATCTGCGCCCCGTCCATGGCCCAGCGGGCCGGCATCGCCGCCCTCACCGAGGCGGCCGACGACGTGGCCCGTATGGTTCAGCGCTACGACGCCCGCCGCCGCCGCATGATCGATGGGCTCAGGGAGCTGGGGCTGGGTATCAAGGTGCCGCCCACCGGGGCCTTCTACGTGTTGGCCCGGGCCGACCACCTGGACCCGGACGACTACCGCCTGGCCTTTGACATCTTGGAAAAGGCCCACGTGGGCGTAACCCCGGGCCGCGACTTTGGCCAGGGCGGCCGGGGCTACCTGCGCTTTTCCTACTGCAACTCCCTGGCCAACATCGAGCAGGGACTGGAGCGCCTGCACGACTACCTGCGGCGCTACCATCCCGACCGGCTGCCATGAATACCGGCGGGCAGCCCGGCGCAACACACCGGTTACCAGGAGAGGCTTTAATGACGCGTATGGTTAAATCGGTCCTGGTGATCCTGTGCCTGGTCTTGCTGCTGGGCTGCGATAGCTCCACCACCAGCAGCGGCGGCGCGGGTCAAGAGATCAGCGCGGTCAACGCGCCCCAGGGTTCGGTTACCCTGGAGTGCCTCAAGATACAGTGGGAGGCCCAGGGCGACAACGTGCAGATCGTGCTGTACCTCAACAACCGCAAGGTGAACCAGTTCATCCTCACCGCTGACAACCCGCAGAAATACTTCCACCACGCCGAAGGCAAGGCCCAGGCCTACGGCACCATCGGGTTTTTCGCCAAATCGGTGTGGGGCAGCGCCAGCCTGGAGGCCCAGAATGTCACCACGGTGGAGGGCGGACGCACCGTGCACCACAGCGGGACCATCGCCACCTGGTAGGCGGCGCCCAAGGCCAAGGCGGAAGAGGCGATGGCGCCGGGCCGGCCAGTCCCAAATTGCCTCTCCCCGCCTTTGCCGGTACAATGGGCCATGCCTTATAAATTGCAAACAGCCGAGTTCCTCACCGCGGCGGTAAATGCCAGGGGCTATCCTCCGCCCGGCCCCCGCGAGGTGGCCTTTGCCGGCCGCTCCAACGTGGGTAAGAGCTCGCTCATCAACAAGATCACCAACCGCAAAAAGCTGGTGCGGGTCTCCAACCGGCCGGGCCGCACCCAGCAGATCAATTTCTTTTCCATCAACGGCGACGAGCTGCGCCTGGTGGACCTGCCGGGCTACGGCTTTGCCAAGGTGCCTAAAGCGGTGCGCGCCTCCTGGCGCAAAATGATCGAGGGCTACCTCACCGGCCGCGACACCTTGGCCGTGGTGGTGGTGATCTTAGACATCCGCCGCCAGCCCAGCGACGAGGACCTGATGCTCCTGGACTGGCTCAACGCCTTGGGCCAAAACACCACCGTGGTGATCACCAAGGCCGACAAGCTTTCCAAGAACCAGGCCAACTCCCGCCTGGCCAAGCTGCGGCCGCTGCTGATCCCCTACGACCTGGACCCCATCGTCTTCTCGGCCAAGACCGGCCAGGGGGTGGACCAGGTGTGGCAGCGCATCGCCGGCTAAGCCGCGGCCGTCCGCCTCAGCGGCGCCAGCGGCGGCCCACGATGGCGATGACCCCGGCGAAGACCGCCGGCAGCCCCACCACCCACAGCACCCGCGCCAGCCACACCACGTAGGTTTCCTGGTCCATGCCGTGCAGGTAGCGCGGCAGGTTGATCCACACCGACCCCACCATGGCCAGCACCAGCAGGCGCACGAACCAATACCAAAAGCCCCGCCGGCGGCCGCCGCTCTCCCCGGTGCCGGACATGGTCTCCTTCGCGATCTCCCGCTGGCGCGGGGTTAGGGCATGGCCTTGAGGTAGGCGATGATCCGCTGGTACAGCGCCACCTGGGCGCGGGCCCGGGCCGGGTCCACCATGGCCTGGCCGGTCTTGGCGGTCATCTCCTGGGCCATGTGCTGGTAGAAGCCCACCGTCCGGGCCAGCTTGGCCTCGGCCGCGGCACCGGTGGCCCGGCCGGCTTCCACCAGGCCGGCGGCCTTGGTCTTGCCGTCAAAGGAAGCGGCGAAAACCAGCACCAACTCGCCGGGCTCCAGGGAATGGAAGATGGTGGGACCCGGCGGCGGGTTGATCCCGGGGCGCAGGGAGGGAAAGCGCACCCGGGCCGTGGCCGAGGGCGGCGGCGAGCCCCGAAACACCTTGATGAGCTTGAGCTCGGCCAGCATAACCGCGTAGTACCTGGCGGTGTCCACCTGGCGCACCCGGACCACCTGGCCCCAGAACACCGCCGCGGCCTTGACGCGGCGGGCCTCGTAGACCCACGGCGGCAGCACCGCCGCGGCCAGGGTCGCGCCAAGGATCAAGGCCAAGCCGGTTAATACACCCATAGCTGACCGCACGGCACCCCTCCCCCCAAAAACTCCCGGTTGATAACGGCCATGATAGCAACCGCCGCAACCGGGCCACAAGGGAAGCGCCGATAAAAACCCGGCCGCCAAAGCCGGCGGCCAGGAAACGGTTGGGTCACTGGTGTCTATCGCCTGGTGTGTCCGGCCTTGATGTGCGCCTTGATCTTGTCATAGGTGACCGGACCGATGCCCTTGATCTCTTGGATATCGGCCTTGGTTTTAAACGGCCCGTGGCGCTTGCGGTACTTTACGATCCTCTCGGCCAACACGGGGCCGATGCCCTTGATCTCTTGCAGCTCCTTGATCGTGGCGGTGTTTATATCGATGATCTTGGCGGCCTCGGTGCGGGCCTTGGTGGTCACCACCCGGGTCCTGGATTTGACCTGCACCGGCTTCTTGGCCAGGGCCCAGCCGGTACCTAGAGACAGGGCCACCGCTGCGGTCAGCAGGCCCACCAACAATTTGCGACAGTTCATGATAAACCTCGGCTGAATTCTTTTCTGTCGCGGCGGACACTGGTCCGCCTCCCCACCCGGCCGGTTGAAGCCTCCCCGCGGCCAAGCGGCAGTACCGCACGCAGTTGTATTGTTTATCCCCGGGCCGTCCCCGGAGGCCCAGCTAATACTTGATCACCCTGGGCAGTTTCTTGGCCTGGGCCACCCAGTCGGCCACCTGTTTCTCGGCCGGCAGCTTGCGCACCAGGTTCTTGGCCTGGTTCACCTCCACCATCTTGGCGTAGAGGTTGGCGGGGTTGCGTTTGGCCAACTCGGGTACGGTATCCACCCCGGCCACCTCCAACAGGTCGGCGTATTCCTCGCCCACGCCCTTGATGCGCACCAGGTCGGCCCGGTTGACCCACTTCAACACCAGCTTGGCGCTGATGCCGGTTTGGTTGGCGATCTTCTTGCGGCCGGCCGGGCTGGCGCCGATCTCCAGCAGGTGCTCCAGGCTCCTGACGCCGGCCTTCTCCAGCTTCTTGGCTTGCGTTTTGCCGATGCCCTCGATGTCCACCAGTTTGGTCATGTGATCCCTTCCTTGATTAAGTTAGCCCCAATGATCACCACTGGCGAGCCGGAACTACCAGTCCGGACTCATGGTTCCGTTTACACTTTTGCGATAGGGCAGCCAGGCCAGGCAAAAGACGTCCAAGGCCATCTGGGTGGACTTGGGCCTGACCACGATCTCGGTCAGCTCTTCGGCGGCCGGGTCCCAGATTTCCTCCAGCTTCTGGATGTCGGCCTGCAGGGCGCCGTCGAGCTCGTCCATCTGCTGCTGGATGGCGGCGATGGTCTGCTTGGCCCGGTTGACGTCCATGGCCTGCTTGCGTGCCCGGCCGGCCCGCCCTATGGCGGTGCCCACCTTGGACACGGTACGGCTGCTTATGGCCTTGCGCCCCAGGAAGGCGCCCAAGATGGCGGTGCCCACCGAGACCAGGGTGTCGATCTTGCTGGCCTGGGCCTGTTCCTTTTCGCGCTCCAGGGCCTGCTGGGCCCGCAGCAAGCGGTTCTGCAGGGTGTTGAACTTGCCCTGGTAGCGGCGCCGCAATTTCTCCACCGCCAGGTCGCGCTTCTCCCGGGCCAGGTGGGCCAGGCGTCCCCGGAACTCGTCCTCGCTCTCCTCCGGCCGGCTCACGGCCTTGAAGCGCTTGGAGCGGTAGAGGGTGAGGGCCAGGTTCTGGCGGGCCCAGCTCAGCATGCTCTTGGACCACCGGCCGTAGGACTTGACCCGGCCCATGGCGCCGGGCAGCTCACGGAAGCTGGCCCCGGCCGAGGGCTCGGGAGCCAGGGCGTCGCCTGCGGCCGGGTCCAGCTCCAGGGCCTCGTCCCACTGCGGGGCCTTCCAATCGTCCTGCCACAGGGCGGCCAGGGCCACCACCTTTTGGCAGGCGATATTGTAGCGGGCATTGCTGTAGTCGATGCGCAGGCGGCCCAGCACCGCGGGGTGGTACTCCAGGCCGGCCCCGGCCCCCGAGGCCGGCAGGTAGCCCACCTCGATGCCCGGTGGCAGCATGGGCGGTTCGGAGAAGCCGCCCTTTTCCGGCGTGGCCGGGGCCGGCCCGGCGGCCTCCGCCAACTGCTTGCGCCCGGCCATGAGCTGGCTGATCTGGTCGCGGGTCAGCGGGCCGCCGAGGTAGGACATGGCCCAGCGTACGTGGAAGACCTCGGGCCGGCTCTCGTGCACGTTGTGCAGCAAGAAAACGCGCTTGCCCAGCGAGGCCAGCACCTCCTCCAACTCGCCCTTGTCCATCTCCATCTCCGGCGACACCCCCTCCAGGCCGTCCATGAGCCGCGCCTTGTCCCGCTCGGTCTGCAGGCGGCCGATGAACCAGGTGCCGGCGTTGGACAGGCCCTTGTAGTCCAGGTCCACCGGGTTCTGGGTGGCCAGGACCAGCCCCAGGCCAAAGGCCCGGGCCTGCTTGAGCAGGGTGAGCAGCGGCCCCTTGGAGGGCGGGTTGCCCAGGGGCGGCATGTAGCCGAGCACCTCGTCCATGTAGAGCACCGCCTTGAGGCTGGAGGTGCCGGGCTGGGAACGCATCCAGCCGATGATCTTGTTGAGCAGCAGCGAGACGAAGAACATCCGCTCCTGGTCGTTTAGGTGGCTGATGCAAAAGATGCAGGCCCGCGGCTTGCCGCCCTGGCTGTAGAGCATTTCGCCGATGTTTAGGGGAGCGCCCTGCAGCCAGGACTCGAAGCCGGGCGAGGCCAGCAGGTTGTTGAGCCGCATGGCCAGGGCGAAGCGGTCCTTCTCCGGGAAGAACGACTCCAGGCTCATCACCCCCAAGCGGGTGAAGGGCGGCTGGCTGATGGCCCCGATGAGCAGGCCCAGGTCCAGGCGTTGGCCGCTGGTCCAGTGGTGCTCGATGATGTTGGAGACCAGGATGTGCTCCCGGCTGGTGAGCGGGTCGGTGTCCAGGCCGGCCAGGGTGAGGATGCTCGAGGCCAGGGTCTTGATGGTCTCGCGCACCAGCTCGTCATCGTCGCGCAACTCGCCTGGCGGCGGGTCGAAGCCGCTGAGCAGGTTGATGGTGAGACCGGCGTTGGAGCCCGGGGTGTAGATGGCGAAATCGGCCGACTGCTTCAGCCGCTGCAAACGCTCGGGACCCTGCCCCCACTGGGCCAGGCCCTTGCGCCACATGTCAGCCTGCTTCTTGGCGAACTGCTCCAGGGACAGCCCCTTGGCCGCGGCGTCGCGCTGGTGCAGCCAGGGCAGGAAGTCCTCCGGCCGCAGCTCCGGGAAGTTGAGCAGCAGGTTGGTGAGGTCGCCCTTGGGATCGATGGCCAGCACGGGGATGTTGTCGATGAGGGCCTCTTCCAACATGGATATGCCCAGGCCGGTCTTGCCGCTGCCGGTCATGCCCACGATCACCGCATGGGTGCTGAGGTCCTTGGAGTCGTAAAGAATAAGCTCGTCCAGGAGCCGCCTTTGGGACAATTGATATTTTTTGCCCAGGTAAAAGGCGCCGAGCTTTTCAAAGGCTTCCATTGGCTCTAATCCTCCAGCTTAGCCATGGTTCCGCTTAGGATAACAGAATCCGCCTAGAATAATAAAGAAGCATTGTCGCGCAAAAGATTTTGCCAACCACAGCTAGGCCACGGCGCGGCCCGGCGCCCCAGCGGCTCCACCGCCGGGGTGGCGATCTTGGCGCGCCGTGACGGCAAAGTCGGGCCGCCGGCGTAGGGATTTAGTGTGTAGGGATTATCTCAATCGTGGTCACCACCAGACCGGCGGCAGGACGAACCACGGCCGCAACCGTGGTGGTAGTCCCCCTCGGGCGCCAGGCCGGCGCTGACCTTTTCGAAGAGCTCGATCTGCTGGGCCATGGACAAGGCGGCAAAGCGCCGCTCGGCGGCCTCGGCTCCTTGGCCACGGCACAAGCGGCAACGGGCCTCCGAGCACTGTTGGCATTGGTGGCAATCGGGGCAGGGATGCTTTTTGCGACGGCTGGTAGTCACCAAGGTCTCCCACCATGAGTATAGTCACGGCGGGGCCGCCCGGCCCGTCAGGGCGAGACCACCAGGGGCATATCCACCGACCATTTGCGGGGCATGAAGCAGGTCTCGTCGTCACAGGCCTGGAGGGATATGGTCACCGGCAACAGGTAGGTGTCGGGCTCCACCCCGGCGTCCACCTTGATGTGCAGCTCCAGCTTCACCGCGCCGGTGAACACCGGCACCGGCTTGTCGGTGTAGGAGAACTTGCGCATGAACGGCCGCGGATAGGTGACCGAGACGAGCTGGAAGCCCTCCAGGGGCAACAGGACCACCTTGGTGGGGATGAGGGACTCGTCGCCGGGCTGCTCGGAGTTGATGTGGATGCCGTCCTTGAGCTTGAGGATGAACTGGAGCTTCACCCGGCCGCCGGGGCGCACCGGGTTCATCTGCCGGGGGGACTCCACGCTCACCATCGGCTGATCATCGGCCGCCGCCAGGGTCGGTATCAGCAGGGCCGCCATGGCCAACAGGATTATCACGTGTCTCATCGCAACCTCCATCGGGCCGCCGGCGGCGGCCGGGTTAGTCGTCCAGGGAAGCCAGCATCTCTTCCACCCGGGCGCAGGAAGTGGGCTGGGCCGCGTCCTTCCAGCCCAGGGGGGCCTTCTCGCCCTCGGGCAACACCCGCAGCCGGGCCAGGGCCCGGGCCACCCGGACCAGGGCCGGCCGCATGCCCGGGCCGTCGATGCAGTCGTTGATCAAAAGCAGCGGCCCCAGGACCAGCCCCTCTTCCTTGGCCAGCTCGATAAAGGCCCACATGCGGCGGCCGCCCAGGCGGGGCATGGCCGGCGGCCCCTCAACCGTCACCGCGTCGATCTGGCCGGTTACCCGGATGAAGTGCCGCAGGCCCTGCACCAGTCCGCGGCCCAGCGCCTCTAGCCGGTCGGCCAGCCCCGGCGCGGTCAGGTGCGGCAGGTTGGCCGTCAGCTCGGCCAGGGCCTCGGGGGCGGGGGGCTTGCCCTCCGGCGGGGCCGGCCCCCGGCCGGCCAGGGCGGCCAGGGGATGGCCGGTGGTGAGCCCCGGGCCCAGGATCACCGCGTCGGGGTCCAGGCCCATGGCCTGCCGGGCGCCGCCGGGCGACAGGCGAAAGCCGGTACACGACTCGTCCAGGGCCACCAGCATGCCCTGCCCGCGGGCAGTGGCCTCGGCCTCGGCCATGCTGGCGGCGTCTGGGGCCCAGTCGGCCCGCAGGATGGCCACCCCCGGGTTCTCGGCCGGGGACTTGAGCGGCGCCCCGGTGCCGGGGGCCATCCACACCACCCCCCGCGGCAAGCCGCGGTCCCGGGCCAGGCGGTTCAAGGCCACCACCACCGAGGCCGGCTTGGGGTAGAGCCGTACCCAGTCGGGCCAACCCAGGCCCTGGCGCAGGGCCTCGGCCGCCTTGGCCACCTCCGGCGCCGGCTGGGCCGCCGGTGCCGGCGAAGCCAGGGGGCAGGGGTGGGTCAGGTCTTGCACGGGATACTTGGCCGGGCTCTGGTCCTGCCAGATATCGGCCAGCACTTGGGGATCGACTAAAGGGCTTGGACTCTGCATGGCTATCTCCCGGCCGGGTGCGAACCGCGACTGCCATTATATCCCCTCGGAGCTTACCTAACCACCTCCCCTTCAACCGAGGCGTCCGGGCGCCGGATGTTTTTCCAAAAAAAATTGCGGCCAACCTTAAAGTTCGGCCGAAGTTGGACCGATAGAGTGATTGAAGAGGAGGGAACCCACGGTAGAGATGGACTACGCAAGTTTTTCCGGCGATGGAAATGGAAGGCGTATCATGGAAGTCTCGGCGCTTTCAATAAATTACCCCCGGGAGGCGGCTTCGGCGACCTCGGCAGGGGGGCGCCGTCCCCAGGCCGCGGAACCGGTCGCGCGTTCGGCCGACCAGGAGACCGCCGGGTCCCCGCCGCCGGCCCGCCAGGCCGGGCCCGCTCTCGGAGACCTGGAGCTCAACTTCAAGGTGAAGGTGGAGATGGCCACCGACGAGTCCACTGGACGCCAGGTGGTCAAGATCATGAGCCAGGACGGTAAGCGCGTCCTGCGGCAGATGCCGCCGGAGGAGGCCCTGGAACTGGCCGCCGCCGCCCGCGAGGGCTCGGTGCGCAACCTGCTCACCTCCCTGGTGTGACCCCCGCCCCAGCCCGCGCACCCGCCGACCATGCGCACCCGCTGAACCCGACCCCGCCACTACGGCCCGGCTACAACGACCCTGCCACCACGGCCCCGCGACTATGGCCCGGCCTCGGCCGGGGTGACGGCCCGTGGCGCGCGGTCCGCGGCGCGGCGCGGCAGGGCCACGAAAAAGGTGGTGCCCTCTCCCAGCCGGCTTTCGAACCAGATGCGTCCGCCGTGGGCCTGGACCGCCAGCTTACAAAAGGCCAGCCCCAACCCGGTGCTGGTGCGCGGCCCCCGGCCGCCGTGGGCCTGGGAGAATTTCTCGAAGATGCGTCCCTGGTGCTGGGGGTCGATGCCCTCGCCGTTGTCGGTCACTCGGATCACCACCTCGTCGGCCTCTTCCCGGGCGGCCAAGGTAATGGCCCCGCCCTCGTCGGTGTGGCCGATGGCATTGGTGAGCAGGTTTTGCAACACGCGATCAAAGAGCCCTTGGTCCACCAGCAGGGGCTGCTTGCTCTGGTCGTCGATGACCAACTCCAACTCCTTGAGCCCGATGACGGTCTGGAACTTGCGGCTGACCCGCTCGGCCGCGGCGGCGAAGTCCACCGGCTCGGTCCGCAGCTCGATACGCCCCTCTTCCATGCGGTCGATGTCCAGCAGGTTCATGATCATGCGCAGCAGGTCCTCGGCCCCCAGCTCGGCCAGGCCCAGGTACTCGCGCTGGGTCTCGCTCAAGGGCTCGTAGGCGATGAGGTCCAGGTTGCCCAGGACCTCGGCCAAGGGCCCCTTGAGATCGTGCACCACCATGGCGGTAAGGTCGTGGCGCAACTGCTCCAGGTCCTTGAGGCGTTCGTAGGCCTGTTCCAGGCGCTCCTTCTCGGCCCGCAGTTGGTCGCGGGCCTCCACCAGCTCCTTGGTGCGCTCGTCCACCATCTCTTCCAGGTTGCGACTGTAGCGCACGATGGTGTCTTCCATGCGCTTGAACTCGGTGATGTCCTTGAACTGCACCACCAGCAAGGCCACCGCCCCGGCCGGGTCCCGCACCGGTGATACACTCACCTCCCAGTAGCGCTCGTCGGGCCGGCTGGGGGTGACCAACACCAGCCTTTGCAAGGCGCGGGTGCGGTCGGCCCGGCTGATGCCCTCGGCCACCGCCTGGTGGATGTGCTCATCGGGCCACAGGGCCCGCAGCACGTCCCGGTAGTGGCGCCCCACCAGCTCGCGGGGGTGGCGTTGGAGCATCCGGGACAGGGCCAGGTTGACGGACTCCACCGTCAGTTCGGGAGTAAGCGAAAACACCGGGTCGCTCATGGTGTCAAAGACCGCCTTGAGCTTGTCCCGGCTGGCCCGCAGTAGTTCAACGAGCTCACGGTCGCTGGGCGGGACCTCCGGGGGGGATGGGGGCGTGTCGGCCATGGCTAGGCTTTGATCCGTTGGTGGAGTTGGCGGGCCCGCTCAAAATCCGGTTTAAGGCGCAGCGCCTCCTTGAGCGACTCCAGGGCCTCCCGGTGCAAGCCGGCTGCTTCCTGGGCCCGGGCCAGGTTGTAATAGAGGTTTTCATCGTCTCGCACCAGATCCAGGGCGCGGGCGTATTCCTCCATGGCCTTTTGAAAGAGCCCCTGGCGGCGATAGGCCAGGCCCATGCGGTTGAAGACGTGCACCATGGCCGGGTCCAGGGCCACCGCGGCGTGGAAGGCCTCGGCCGCCGGGTCGTTGAGCCCGGCGGCCAGCATTATCTCGCCGGCCTGCTGGGCCAGCTCGGCGTTGCCGGGATCGATGGCCATGGCCCGCTCCAGGGCGGCCCGGCCCTCGTCGAGCCGTCCCTGCCGGATGAGCAACCGGCCCAGGGACAGTTGGCGCGCGGCGTTGCGCGGCGATATCTTCACCGCCCGCTTAAGGTGCTCCAGCGCCTTTTGCGCCCGGCCCATCTTTTCATAGAGCGCGGCCAGCCGGTCGTGACCCTTTACAAAGC
This sequence comes from Desulfarculaceae bacterium, assembly GCA_027067385.1. Classification (GTDB taxonomy): domain Bacteria; phylum Desulfobacterota; class Desulfarculia; order Desulfarculales; family Desulfarculaceae; genus JAMOVV01. The sequence goes on along the minus strand of JAMOVV010000082.1, from coordinate 20,010 downwards.
GCTTGGAGCCGGCCACCGCCTGCTGGTAATGCTCCAAGGCCGCGGCGTCATCCTGCCGAACCTCCAGGGCCTGGCCCAGGGCCAACAACACCCGCGGCGAGCTGGGGGCGAGCTCCTGGGCCTGCTCAAAAAAGAGCATGGCCTGTTCCGAACGGCCCAGGGACAGGTGGTGGTAGCCCTGCTCCAGGGCCTTCTCCACCGGGTCCGGGGTGCGGCGCGCCTCCAGGATGGCCTCAATCTTGTCGGTGAGGGTGCGGGCCTGGAAGGGCTTGACGATATAGCCGTCCACCTTCTCCTCGATGGCCTCGGCCACCACGTCCCCGCCGGTCTCGGCGGTAACCATGAGGAAAGGCAAATCCTTCAGGTGCCGGTCGGCGCGCAGCACCCTAAGCAGCTCCACCCCGGACATGTTGGGCATGTTCCAGTCGCAGATGACCAGGTCCACCCGGTGCACCCGCAGGGTCTCCAGGGCCTTGGCACCGTCAGAGGCCTCCAGGGCCTTGGCGTAACCAAAGGTGCGCAGGAAGTTTTGAATCATGCGGCGGACGTTGAACTGGTCGTCCACCACCAAGAAGCGCAGGTCTTTTTTTTCGGCGGGCTTGGACACAGGGAGCTAACTCCGGGCATGGCCGGGTAGCCGGGAGCGGCCACCTCCCCTCCCGGAACCGCGGCCTCCGCCGGCAGGTGAGTGGTGGCCTCGGACCGTCGCCGGCCGCCGGGCTCAAAAAGCCGGCAGTTGCAGCAAAAAACCACCGGTGGGTTCGGAGCGCCAGAGTACGTCGCCCTGGTGGACCTGCATGGCCCAGCGGCTTAAAAAAAGCCCCAGGCCATCGTGCCCCCGGCCCTTGGTGGTGACAAACGGTTCGAACATCCGACCGCAACAGGCCTCGTCCGGCCCGGGGCCGGAGTCGGAGATGAACACTCCCACCTGGTCCCCCTGGTGCCAGGCGCGCACTGTGATGGCCGGCTCCTCCGTATCGCGTAGGGCCTCGACGCAGTTGGCCACCAGGCAGTTGAAAGCCAAGCAGGTGTCGTCCCAGGAACCGCGCCCCAGCGTCCCACCGCCGGGGAAATCCACCGTGAGGGCCACGTTGTGCTTGAAGAACAGGTCGGCCCGCCAAAACTCCAACTGCTCGCGGGCCATCCGCTCCAGGTCGATGGCCCCGGTCTCGGCCCCGGCCGGCTGCCGGCACTTGGCCCCCAGTACCTCCAACTCGTGGGTGAGGCGCTCCAGGCCCTGGTTCACCGTCTCCAGACGCTCGCCGGCCTGGGCGTGGTTGGCCTGGGCCAGCATCAGGCCAACCATGTCCAGGGGCAGACGGATCATCTGCATGGCCCCGGACACGTTGTGCAGCAAGCCCGGCAACAAGCGCCCCACCAGGGCCTCGCGTTCCCGTTTCAACAGGGCCATCACCACGTGGTCGGGCAAGTGATTTTCCGCCATAAGCTATTCCACAACCTCCTGGTCCACGGCCTCCTCGTTTCGTTTGGCCAGCTCCCGGCGTTGCTGCTGAAAGGTGAAACGGACGATGCGCTCCCGGTCCACCTCCGAGATATCCACTAATTGCACGGCGCAGGGGGCCTCTCCCGGCTTGGGGTTTTCCTTGAGCCAGATAACCTTGGCCGAACCGTAGATGGCCCGGTAGGGGGCGTCGGGCAGCTCCAGCACGAACAAGATGGTGTCGCCGACGGCCAGGCCCTGGGGGTCGGCCAGGCCCATGCCCGAACCCGAGATGTCGGTGGTGTGGGTGACGTAGGGGAAATGCAACTCGTGTTGGCTCAGGCGGAGATGGTACAGGATCAAGTCCAGTTTAAAATCCAACCAGCGCAATACCGTGAGGGTCGCGTCGTCGGAGGCGGCCGAGCCTTCCATTTCCAGGACGTTGCGGGCGGCCTGCTCCAGGTTGGACTGGGTGCGCCAGAGTTCCTCGTCCACCGCCATGGCCCGCCGGGCCTCGGCGGTGTCTGGGCCATAGCGCACCGTGAGCTTGGCCGTGGTGCGGTAGAAATTCCGTCCGTCGCTTTGTTGTTCTGGTTGCATCGCTACCTCCCGGCGCCCGCGCCCCCCGGCGCCGGCCGGCTGGGCCGCGGCCGCCGCCGGTGTTAAACCAGCCGGTTCAGGCCCGGGGGCCCGCCGCGGCTTCGTCGAGATAAACGGCCTCCTCCGCATGAGAGCGTTCGAAGACGGCCAAAAACTGCGCGACCACCTCGGGATCAAACTGGGAGCCGGCGCAACGCCGCAGCTCGGCAAAGGCCTGGGCGCGGGCCAGGGCCTTGCGGTAGTGACGGTTGCTGGTCATGGCGTCAAAGGCGTCGGCCACGGCCACCACCCGGGCCAACAGGGGAATCTCCTCGCCGGCCATGCCATCGGGATACCCCCCCCCGTCCCAGCGCTCGTGGTGGTTGCGGATCACCGCCAGTTCATCTGGCGACAGGTCCAGGGCGGCCACGATGTTTTCGCCCACCACCGGGTGCCGCTTGATGTCCTCGTACTCCCGGTCGGTGAGGGAAGACGCCTTGGTGAGAATGTCGTCCTTAACCCCGATCTTGCCGATGTCGTGCAGGTAGGCCGCGAACCGTAGAGACTCCAGGGCCTCGCTGCTCATCCCCATGGCCTGGGCGGTCACCACGCTGAGGTTGGTCACCCGTCGGCTATGCTGCTTGGTGTAGGGGTCCTTGGCCTCCATGGCCGCCACCAGGCCGGCCAGGGTGGCGTGCAGGTTGGAGACCATGGATTCATACAAGGCAATGTTTTCAATGGCCAGGGCCACCTTGTCCAGCAGGAAGTTGGCCAGAAAAATATCCGAGCTCTGGAACGGCTCGCCGTTTTTCTTGTCGGCCACCACCAAGATGCCAAAGACTTCGTGGCGGATTTTCACCGGCATGCACAGGTAGTACTTATCGATGCCCATCACCGTGTCGTGCAGCGGTTCCTCGTCCAGGGCCCCCACCAGGGGCTGGCCGCTGCTGGCCACCCGGCCGAACAGGCCCTCGCCCACCCGGCAGGCCGTGCTGCCCAGCGGGTTGCGGTCAAAGCCGCGGCTGGCGATTACCACCAGCTCCTCGGCCATGCGGTCCAGCAGGAGCACCGCCGCCTTGTCGGCCTCCAGGTAGCGGCACGACAGGTCGGCCATGGCCTGGTAGATGGCCTCGGAGGACTGGGCCCGGTCAATGGCCTCCGATATCCGGTTGATGATCTCCTGTTCCCGGAACTTGCGCTCCAGCTCGCGGTTGAGCCGCTCGATCTTTTCCTGGTGGCGCAGGCGCTCAGACAGGCGCAGGTTCTCCTGCAGCAGGCGATGCTCGCGCACCACCCTCTCCAGGGTGATCTTAACCTGGTTGGGATTGATGGGCTTGATGAGAAAATCGCTGGCCCCCTGGCGCATGGTATCGATGGCCACGTCCAGCGAGGGATAACCGGTCATAATAACCACCGGCAAGGTGGGCTCTATGTCCTTGATGGCCTTGAGCAGGTCCACGCCGCTCATGCCCGGCATCTTCAAATCCAAAAAGGCGCAGTCAAAGGCTCCTTCCTTGAATATCTTCAGCGCCTCCTCGCCAGAGCCGGCTACCACCGCCTGGTGGCCCTCCACCGCGGAAAGGTATTCGCCCAACAGGTCGCGAATAGCCGGCTCGTCATCCACCAACAGGATGCGCAGGCTGTTGGCCGTCTCCGGCGGCGGCTGGTCGGTGTTACGGTCCAAGGGGCCCTCGCAGACAGGGTTGCAGTTAATGACCTTTGGCTTGCCGGGGACTTGCCCGCACCCGGCCGAATTGAAAACACGGCGGCGAAGTTACTACTCTTTGTTAGAAATATTAACACATAAGAAGACCAGGAGCTACCGGCACACCAGGACAATGAGCTGGGACACCCGGCCGACGGTGGGAGTGAGCCGGCAGAGCGGCAGTCCCCGGCCCGGCCAGGGGCCGGGCCGGGGACCAGGGAGGTTAGAATTCCACGGCCAACTGGCCGGAGACCAGGTCGGACTGGTCGTCGTTGGAGAAGCGGTTGTGCAGGTACTGCAGGGCCAGGGTGACGTGCTCCAAGAGCTGGTAGCTGGCCGCTATGCCGTACTGGCTCTCGGGGTACAGGTCGAACATGTCGCGGCTGCCGCCATAGCGCACCGCGATGGTCAGAGGCTCCACCGGAGTGATGGCCAGCTCGATGTTGAAGGCGCGGGGACGGGGGGACGCGGCCCCGTTGTCCATGGTGAGGTCCGCGGCGGTGAAAGACGAGGCCGCGGTGATGTACTCGGCGGCCAGGGAGAACATGCCGTATTCCACCAGGATGGAGGCCGAGTAGCCGCCCACCAGGGAGGCCAGGGTGTTGTCGCCCGAGGGCGCCAGGGCGCCGGTGTCATCCGGCACCAGGGTGCCGGCCACCACGTCGCCCAGGCCGTTGTTGGTGGCGATGTTGTTGGTGTAGGCAAAGCCCAGGGTGACGGCCACCCCACCCAGGAGCTCGGCCGGGGGGGTGATGTTCAAGCGGGCGAAAAAGGTGTTGAGATTGCTGCCGGTGTCGCTGCGGGCGTGGACCGTGGCGTTGTAGCCGCCCACCCCGATGCTGAACCACTGGTGGGCGTAGCCCACCTCGATGGCGGTGGCCTGGGTCTCAAAGGCCTCCAGGGTGATGGGATCGCTGATGAACCAGCTATCAAACACCCCGATGGCCGGGTACATGCGACCGGCCATCACGTAGAAGGGCACGTCGTCGGTCTGGCCCAACAGGATGAAGCCCTCGTCCAGGCCGATGGCGTCGTCACCCTGCTCCCACAGGAAATGGATCACGCCCTTGGCGTACTTGTGAATCTGCAGGGCGAAGATGATCTCGGCCTTGGCCAGCTCCAGGTTGCTGCTGGTCTCCGAGTCGCCCGCCGCCGGGCGGGAGCGCTCCCAGGAGGCCTCGAACTCCACCGCGCCGGAGACGCTCACCCGCTTGGAGAGCTCGCTGAGCCAACCGGGCTTGGTGGTGTCTTGCACCTGCTGGGATATCTTGCTGGTCTGCTGGGCCGCGGCCGCGGCGTCGGCGGCGGCCTTGGCCGCCTGGCCCTGGGCGGCGGCCAGCTTGCTCTCTAGCTGGCCCACCCGCGCCTTGAGGGCCTTGAGCTCGGCCATCAGGGCGGCGACGTCGGCATCGGCCGCCAGGGCGGGCCCGGCCAGGCCCAGGAGAAAGATGAACGCAACGGCAATAGTAATGAATCTACGTGGCATGGTTGCCAAACCTCCTTGTTAACGGTTGGAAGAAATAATTCCCAGTCGTAGTCGCGCACCACGGGTTCGCCCGTTCTGCGGGAGTTCACTCCTGATCCCTACTTGGGATGCATTTCCTCCAAGCCGTGGACGGCTTGGCGTGGTATGCACGGGAACCGAGGGCTTCAACCCTCGCACCCACCCCGCCCCACCGGCATGGCATTGATTTGGGCCTGCCAGAAACGCCGGTGCGACCGGGCTCGATTTCTATACCACAAATTCATCCGAAGTGGGAGTAAAACCTACTCTTGACACGACCCCGGAATCCCGCCGGCCTGGCCGCCGCCTAACCCAGTCCCAGGGCGCGGCCACCCTGGTATACGGCCAGGGACAGGCCATAGGCGATGGCCGTGTTGTAGACCACCGAGAACAGGGCCCACTTCCAGGAGCCGGTCTCCTTGCGGGTCATGACCACGGTGGGGAAGCAGGGGGCGTAGACCATCACGAAGATCATCAGGGCAAAGGCCTTGAGCGGCCCCCAGCCCGGGTCGGCGGCCAGGCGCTCGGCCAGCCCCTGGCTGTCCTCCGGGTCATCGATGCCCAGGCTGTGGGCGGTGGCCAGGGTGGAGACGATCACCTCCTTGGCCGCAAAACCACCCACCAGGGCCACGTTGGTGCGCCAGTCGAAACCCAGCGGCGCAGTGACCACCGACAGGGCGCGCCCCAAGCGGCCGGCCGCGGTGCCGGCCAGGCGGGCCTGGGCCATGTCCATCTGCAACTGCTGGGCCTCCGCCGGGCCGGCCGCCGCCAGGCGGGCCTGCCAGCGGGCCACCTCCTGCTCCGGCAGCCCCGGGTAGCTCATCAGGGCCCACATCACGATGCTGATGCCCAGGATGAGGGTGCCGGCCTTTTTGATGTAGCGCCAGGTGCGCTCCCAGGTGTGGATGGCCAGGCCCTTGAGGGTGGGGGTGCGGTAGGGCGGCAGTTCCATGACAAAGGGCGACTGCTCGCCGGCCAGCAAGGTGCTGCGCAGCAGGCGGGCAGCCAACAGGGCCAGCACCCAGGAGATGATGGTGAGCCCAAAGAGCATGGCCGCGTGTTGGCCCGCGAAAAAGGCGGCGATGAGCACCCCGTAGACCGGCAGCTTGGCCCCGCAGTTCATGAAGGGCACCGCCATGATGGTGGCCAGCCGGGCCTTGGGGTCCTTGAGGGTGCGCGCGGCCATGATGGCCGGCACCGCGCAGCCGCCACTGATGCCGCCGCCCACCATCAGGCTGATGACGCTGTTGCCGTGCAGCCCGAAGATGCGCAGCACCCGGTCCATGAGGTAGGCCATCCGGGCCATGTAACCGCTGTCTTCCAGCACGGCGATGGCCAGGAACATGAACATGATCAGGGGCACGAAGCCCAGCACTCCGCCCACCCCGTCGATCACCCCGCTCACCAGCAGCGAGCGCACCGGGCCCTCGGGCAGCAGCCCCTCCACCGTGGAGCTGAGCCAGGCGAAAAAGCCCTCCAGCCAACCAACCGGCACCTCCGAGGCGCTGAAGACGAACTGGTAGATGGCATAGACCACCAGCAGCAAGAATACCGGCCCCAGCAGGCGGTGGGTGAGCACCATGTCGATCTTGTCCGAAAAGTTCAGGCGCATCTCCCGCTTGGTCTCCACCGCGCGGCGCACGATGCCGGTGATGTAGCCGTAGCGGTAGTCGGCTATGACCCCTTCGGGGTCGTCGTCTAAGGTGGAGTTGATGTGGGCGTACACCCGCTTGAGCACCGGTTCGAGCTTTTGGCGCAGCTCGGGGTAGTCGGCCAGCAGGTCCATCACCTCCTGGTCGCCCTCCAGGCACTTGAGGGCCAACCAACGGGCGTCCACCAGGCCCTGGCGGGGCACCCCGCCCTCCAGCAGGCGGGTGAGCTCTTCCAGGCCGGCGTCCACGTCCGGACCGTAGCTGATCACCAGGGGCCGCCAGGGCTCCTGACGCTCGGCCACCTTTTGGGCTTGTTCCAAGAGCTCGTCGATGCCCTGGCCGGTGCGGGCCACGGTGGGCACCACCGGCACCCCCAAAAGCCTCGCTAGCTTGGCCACGTCGATACGGGTGCCGCGCTGCTCGGCCACGTCCATCATGTTGAGCGCGATGACCACCGGCACGCCCAACTCCAGGAGCTGCACCGCCAGGTACAGGTTGCGCTCCAGGTTGGAGGCGTCCACCACGTCGATGACCACGTCGGGCCGCTGCCCCACGATGAAATTGCGGGCCACCAGCTCTTCCATGGAATAGGCGGTGAGGCTGTAGGTGCCCGGCAGGTCCACCACCCGGATGGGTATGTCCTGGTAAAAAGCCACGCCCTCCTTGCGCTCCACGGTCACCCCGGGGTAGTTGCCCACGTGCTGCCGGGCGCCGGTTAAGGCGTTGAACAGCGAGGTCTTGCCGGCGTTGGGGTTGCCGGCCAGGGCGATGGTGTATTTCTCCGGCTCCATGCTCATTCCTCTACTTCCTTTACGGTGACCATGATGTGGTCGGCCTCGTTGTTGCGCAGGGTGAGGTTGTAGCCGCGCAGCTTGATCTCCACCGGGTCCTTGAGCGGCGCCCGGCCGATGACCCGGATGGTGGTGCCGGGAACCAGGCCCATGTCCCGTATGCGCCGCCCCAGCTCTCCCCGGGTGTTCACCTTGGCGACCACCCCCTCCTGGCCCTTTTGCATCCGCCGCAGCGGTAGATTTTGGCTCATCCCTACCTCCATTGCAATTGAAACTCAGTCGCAATTAATAGCAGAACTATTCCGCCCCGTCAACCCTGCGTGCCATTTTACCACTTATTCGCTTTTATTTTAACTGGTTGCGTCTTCGGGCTTGGCGCAGGGGCTCACCATGATCTTGCGGGCCACCCCCCGGCCCAGGGCGATACGCGATCCCTTGGAGGCCACCACGATGGGTCCGCCGTTGCAGGTGATCACCTCCAGCTCGCTGCCCATGTGCAGCCCCAGGTCCGACAGGTGGGCGGTGTGCTTGCCGCAGCCCTTGAGGTCGGTTACCTTCACCCGTTCGCCGGGCGAGGCCATGGCCAGGGGCATATCCGGCTGGCGATCGTCCCGGCACTTTTGGCACAGACCGTAGATCTGCAACCGGTGGCTGAGGTGGTGGAAGCCGTGCTCGGCCGAGGCCCGCTGTTTGAGCTCCTCCAGCTCGGGGTTGTGGAACTCGGTGATGGAGCCGCACCGGGTGCAGATGAGGTGGTCGTGGTGTTCGCCCAGGTGGCGGTGCTCGTAGCGGGGCGGTCCGCCCTCAAAGGGGCGGCGTTCGGCCAGGCCGTTGCGGCACAGCAGCTCCAGGGTCTGCTCCACGAACTCCGGTTCCAGGTCCAGCCCCTGCTCCTTGACCAAGGCCTGCCATCCCGCGGCGTCCAGGTGCTCCTCGGAGCCCAAGAACGCCTCCAGCACGGCCATGCGGTCGGCGATGCGGTCCATACGCTGCTGGGTGAGCAGGCGTTCGAACTGCCGGCGTTCTTCTTGGTGTAGTTGCTTGGTCATCAAAGCATCCTTCTGCGCGTCAATGCACTTTAACACAACATAAGTCTGTTTCAAGTTTATTGCAACTGGGTTGCAATAGATCGATACTGGTAGGGATTTAAGCCGGCTATGGCCTCCTGGCTTGCTGGGGGTGGTGTAGGCGCCCTGAGTTCCGTTAAAATAGAGTATCGGGCCCTGGCCGCGTAAACGTTAACGCGGTTAAGCTTGTTAAGCCATGTAAACAGCCGTTTACAGTCTGCCACTCTCCACTAAGTTGATATCATTGGATAAAAAATTTCCGCCCTGCCCCCAACTCGCGGCACGGAACTTGCTATTCTCATCCGATGAACGATAAAAAGGAGAACTGCTAATGTCTGATAAGCAAATCAGTCGGCGAAGCTTCCTGGCCGGATCAGCGGCCGCGGCGGCCACGGCGGCTTTAAGCCCGGTGGTGCTGCCCCAGGCGGCCCAGGCTTCCTCCGGGGACGAGGTGCTCACCACCGTGCTGGACGTGGCCCGGTGCGAAGGCTGCGAAGAGTGCGTGGGCGCCTGCCGCGAGCAGTGGCAACCCACGGTGCCCGACCCGGTCAAGCCTCTGCCCAAGCCCTTCCCTCCCCGGGTGCCCACCAGCGACTGGTCCGGGCGCAAGGAGGTCCAGGATCGCCTTACGCCGTACAACTTCTTGTATATCGAGAAGCTCACCATCAAGCACAAGGGCAAGACCGTGGAGCTCAACATCCCGCGGCGCTGCATGCACTGCGAGAACCCGCCCTGCACCAATCTGTGCCCCTTTGGCGCCGGCCGCATGGAAAAAAACGGCGTAGTGCACATCGACCCCGTCCTGTGCATGGGCGGCGCCAAGTGCAACACCGTCTGTCCCTGGCACATCCCGCAGCGCCAGTCCGGCATCGGCCTGTACCTCAAGTTCCTGCCCACCCTGGCCGGCAACGGCACCATGTACAAGTGCAACCGCTGCCTGCCCCTGCTCAAAAAGGGCGAGCAGCCCCGGTGCATCGAGGTGTGTCCCCAGGAGCTGCAGTCCATCGGGCCGCGCCGCGAGATGCTGGCCAAGGCCGAGGCCCTGGCCCGGAAGCGGGCCCAGGAAGACGGCGCCGACCCCTCCCGCTGGCGGGAGTATGTCTACGGCCTCACTGAAAACGGCGGCACCAACACCATCTATGTCACCCCCATGCCCATGAAGGTCATCGCCAAGGCCGTGGCCGCCGATCACCGGGCCAAGAAGCAGAAGGTACTGGCCCGCCTGGACGCGGCCATCGCCAAGCTGAAGAAGGCCGACAAGCAAGAGGCCCTGATCAAGGCCAAGCGCAAGAAGAAGCGCACCGCCAAATCCAACCTGGGCCGGCCGGCCATGGGACCGGTGGGCAACTCCATGGCCAGCGAGGAAAACATGACCGCCGCGGTGCTCCTGGCCCCGGTGGCCGGGCTGGCCGCCGGGTTCCTCAAGGTCTTTGGCAGCAAACGGCCCACCGCCGGCCAGGAGAAGGGAGGTGAGGCATGAGCCTGCATCAGAGCACCCCGGGAGGCAGCCTCGTGCGCTGGCTCTACGGCATCGCCACCGGCCTGGCCATCTTCACCGGCATGGCCCAGTTGCCCATCATGAAACGCTACTACGTGGCCGACATCCCGGGCATGCATTGGGCCGCCGACTTCTTCATCACCAGCGAGCTGCACTACTACTCGGCTATCTTGCTGCTGCTGGTCCTGGGCTGGCGCCTGGGCCTGGACCTGCGGGAAAAGGGCATAACCTGGAGTTGGGGCCCGCGTTCGGCCTGGGGCTGGTTCCTGCTGGTGGTGCTGGTGATCACCGGCGTGGCCAAGGCCCTGCGCAACTGCTGCGTGTACCTGGACCCCACCACCATGATGCTGCTGGACTTCTCCCACCTGGGTTCGGCCATGGTCTTTATGATCAGCGGCCTGGTCTCGCTCATCGCCGGGCGCAAGCGCGCCTGACACCCCACCACCAACCGCAAGGGGGACCCCGCCGGGGTCCCCCTTTTTTGGCTTGGGCCGGCCCCGCCCGCCGGCCTCACATGCCATCGAGCACGCCCAGGTTCAGGCTGTAGGCGCCCTGCGGGTCCTTGGTCAGAAGGCCCATGCGGGTGAGCTTGGCCAGGTCTCGCTGGGCGGTGCGAAGGGAGACTTGGCGGTACAAAATATCAAACGGCGACCGCTTGAAAAGATCATCAAGATTAAAAGAAACCATGTTTTCCAGCAAGGCCAGCAGCAGGTCGTATTGCCTCTGGGTTATATTTCGCTCTTGACGAATAAATGCCAGGTAATCGCGGACGGCAAACAATCTGATGAAAAAAGTTACCTTGTCTCTTATCTCGTAAAGTGAACCGACAAAAGCCCGCAATACGAATTCCACGAACGGGGTCACATCGTGCTGCCGGTTCTTCCTGGCCAGGGAAAAAGCCCAATAGTAATCATCTGGTTTTTGGTAATAGTAATTGGACATCATCTCCGGCACCCACCTAAGGCCCTGGGACTGGAGGATGATGGCCTCTACCAGGCGGGCCGTGCGGCCGTTGCCATCGCCAAAGGGATGGATGAGACCCAGATGGTAATGGGCCAGGGCGGCCCTTATGGGCGGCGGCAGCCCCAGCAGATCGTCGCCGTTGATCCAGGCGATAAACTCGCTCATCAGCTTCTTAATGTCGTCCAGTATTTTAGGGGGAGTATATATTCCACCGTGATCTTTATCGCCGACCTTCACCATCCCTTCCCGGTAGCGACCCGGGCGATTTACTTTGCTTTCAATGCCAGCGGTTAATGTTTGGTGTATCTGCTTTACAAGGCCTTCGCTCAGTTGTATTTTACCACCGGAATAATCCAGCCCACGGCTTATACGGTAGGCCTTTTTCAGGTTGGCGGTCTCGATCTTGGCCCGCTCTTTGAACTCCGTGGCGTCAGCGGCCTCCAGCACCCGGCCCACTTCCTCCTCGCTCAGGGGGTTTCCCTCCAAGGCGGCGGTACTGAAAATGGACCTGCGGATCACCTCTTCATCCAGCTTGGCCGCCAGGCTGGGCAAGACCGGCAACTCGGCCACCGTGGTTGTGAGCACGCGGGCCTCTACCACGGCCTCGTTTAGGGCGGCGGCGTCGTAGATGTCGCTGAACCGGAAGTGCCCCGCCTTGAAGGTAACCACCTTTTTGACAGCCATTTTGTCGTCACTTTTGTCGCAGTCCTTGTCGTTATATTATCTAGTATTCATACAATGTTATATACGCTCACCATTTTATTCTGTCAACTGCTTTGTCGCTGGAATTGTCGCCGGGCGGGGGCGTCCGCCCGGGCCGGCGGGGTCCCCTGTGCCACAAAAAAAGGCCCCCCCGCCGGGGGACCTGGTTACTGCCACGGGCCGAGGGTGGCTCACTCCTTCATGTGGGAGATGCTCTCCTTGATGCGGCTCCACATCTCGGTATTGCTCACAAAGTAGTCGATGGTGGACATGGCGTCGTGGTCCAGGCCCACGAACTGGACCCCGGCGATGAACACGTTGTCCTCCAGGGAGGTGTTGCGCACAATGCCGTTACAGGCCAGCGGATCTTTTTCTTCAAATAGCCGGAAGAGAAGTTCGACCTCGTCTTTTTCCTCCATGGGCGGGGCCTTAAGACTGGCGTCCACGATGGCGAAACGGCAGCCGCCCTTGGATATGTCCAACATCACCGCGGAGTATTGCCGCCCGCCCGCGGTAACCTTTACCGGCACTTGGCAACTGGCGCGCCGTTGCTTGCGCAGCTCGTGGTTGGAGACGATCTTGGGGTAGGCCACGAAGATCAGGGGATAGGGATCGTGGCTCAGGCCGATGATATTGGACTGAAAGGCGAAGATGGTACCTTCTTGGAAGTAGCGCACCAACAAGGTGTTGCCTTCGAAAAACTTTTGCTTGATCGACGGGTTGCCGCGCGGGGTCAGCATGATCAGGTATTGCACGGGCACCATGCCCACCAGCATGGTCTTGACGTAATTCTCCACTCCCTCGATCTGGACCAAGACCTTTTTGGGTATCTGTACATTTAACTGCGACTGCTCGTCTTGCTTGGCTATTAAATTCTCAATATCCATGCTTACTCCCTGTTACCCCCGGCTATCTAGCGAAATCGACCTCGCCACATCCCGAGCAGGACCGTAATAAGCCAGCGATACAAATGCCTGGAAAGCTATTTATCCGTCACCAGTAGCCTCAACCCGGTGGCAAACGAACCTACACTGTGGTCCGTATATGCCCATAGCTGGCGGCACCTGGCCCCTGAAGCTATTTTCTCCGGCATGGTGCGCCCCAAAACCGGGACGATTCGTCCCAGGCGGCACCTGGCCCTTGAAGCTATTTTCTCCGGCACCGGAGCCCAATCCATCCCGAAATGCCCCGGTTATGCAGTCTTGACTTGAGGTTAACCATAACTTCCTATGCCTAATATACCGTTGAATCCCTCAGCGGGGTCAAGGTTTTTTTACCGCCTGGCCCTGGAGTGCAAGCCGTGGAGCGCGCTTGACAAATCCCGGGAGATCACCCTAGCCTTGGGAAAACAACCGGCCAAGCAAGGAGCTTCCCAATGCCTGTAAAGGTCTTTTTCGCCGATCTACGCGCCAACATCAAGCGTTCCCTCCTGGACAAGCTGGGGGAGCTGATGGACCAGGTGGAGCTGGCGGGGCGGGTGAAGCCGCGCGGGCTCACGGCCCTCAAGCTGCACTTCGGCGAGGCGGGCAACACCGCCTACATCCGCCCGGTGTACGTCCGCCGGGTGGTGGAGGCGGTGCGGGCGGCCGGGGCCGAGCCCTTTCTCACCGACGCCAACACCCTCTACGTGGGTTCGCGCTCCGATTCGGTCCACCACCTGGGCACCGCCGTGGCCAACGGCTTTGCCTACAGCGTGGTGGGCGCTCCCCTGGTCATCGCCGACGGGCTGCGCGGCGCCGGGGCCACCGCGGTACCGGTGGACCTGCCCGAATGTGCCGAGGCCTACATCGGCAGCGAGATCGTGGAGGCCGACAGCATCGTCAGCCTGGCCCACTTCAAGGGGCACGAGCTGACCGGCTTTGGCGGGGCCATCAAGAACCTGGGCATGGGCGCGGCCGCCCGCCGGGGCAAGCTCTTCATGCACTCCAACATCAGCCCCACCATCGCGGCCGACAAATGCATCGCCTGCGCAAGCTGCATCCAGCGCTGCCCGGCCGCGGCTATCAAGTTGGTCCAGCGCAGCCCGGACCAGCCGGCCCCGGCCGACAGCCAAAACCCCGAACTGGTGGCCCGCAAGAACCCGGACAAGTGCATCGGCTGCGGCGACTGCATCCTGGCTTGCCCCCGCCAGGCCATCCACATCGCCTGGGACGCCCAGGTTCCCGAGCTGATGCGGCGCGTGGTAGCCTACACCAAGGCGGTGCTGGCCGGCAAGCAGGAGCGCACCGTGTGTATCAACTTCCTCACCCAGATCAGCCCGGCCTGCGACTGTTACCCCTTCCAGGACGCCCCGGTGGTGGGTGACCTGGGCATCGTCGCCAGCCACGACCCGGTGGCCGTGGACCAGGCCAGTGTGGACCTGGTGAACCAGGCGCCGGGGCTGCCGGGCTCCTGCCTCAAGGGCGCCCACCAGCCCGGCGACGACAAGTTCCGCGACGTCTACCCCCAGGTGGACTGGACCATCCAGTTGGACTACGCCCAGGAGATCGGCCTGGGCCGCCGGGACTACGAGCTGGTCCGCATCTAGGGCGACGCCGCCGGGCGGGCGGCCCGCGCCTTTCGTTCACTTAGATGAACGACGTTGCGCGCCAAATGATCGCTTGACCCGGCCGGGCCCGGCTGATATCCTTACCGGTAATCATCGGTATAGCTTTAATAAATTGGCACAATATCCAGACACCTCCCAAAAGCGAGGCGGGCCGTGGCCAAAGAAATCATAGAACTCATAGTGAACGGTGACCGCTATGAAGTGGCGGTAGAGCCTTGGCGCACCCTGGCCGAGGTGCTGCGCGAGGACCTAAACCTCACCGGCACCAAGATCGGCTGCAACCAGGGCGACTGCGGGGCCTGCACCGTGTTGATGGAAGGGCGTAGCGTTAGCTCCTGCCTCACCCTGGCGGCCGAGGCCCACCAACGCGAGATCGTAACCATTGAGGGGCTGGCCCAGGGTCCCGAGGACCTGCACCCCTTGCAGGAGGCCTTTGTGGAGCACGGCGCGGTGCAGTGCGGCTACTGCACCCCGGGCATGATCCTATCGGCCAAGCACCTGCTGGACCACAATCCCACCCCCAGCGAGCAGGAGATACGCCAGGGGCTCTCGGGCAACCTGTGCCGCTGTACCGGCTACAGCAAGATCGTCGAGGCCATCGGCGCGGCCGCGGCCAAGATGGCCCCGGCCGGGGAGGGGGAGTAGCCATGCCCAACATGCCCCGCTTCAACTTTCACCGTCCCGGCACCATGGAGGAGGCCCTGGACCTGGTGAGCCGCTTCCGGGCCAGCGTCAAGGTGATGTGCGGCGGCACCGACCTGGTGCCCAAGATGCGCGCCGGGGTAGCGGTGGCCGAAAACGTGGTGAGCCTCACCCGGGTGCCGGGGTTGTCCACGATCAGCTACCGCGACGACGACGGCCTGGTCATCGGGGGCACCGCCCGCATCAGCGACGTGGCCCGCCACCCGGACGTCCGCCGGCACTACCCGGCCCTGGCCTACGCCTGCGACAAGATGGCCACCGTGCAGATACGCAACATGGGCACCGTGGCCGGCAACCTGGCCAACGCCGCGCCCAGCGCCGACACCGCCGCCCCGCTCTTGGCCTACGGGGCCAGCCTGGTGCTGGTGGAGCGCGGCGGCCGGCGCCAAGTGCCCCTGGAAGACTTCTTCACCGGGCCGGGGCTCACCGTGGCCGAGCCCATGGAGATCATCGAGGCCATCCGGGTGCCGGCCCCGCCCCTGCGCTCCGGCTCGGCCTACCTGCGGGTCTCGGCCCGCTCCAAGGTGGACATCGCCGCCGTGGGGGTGGCCGCCGCGCTCAACCTGGACCTGGAGGGCCGCGTCATCGGGGTACGCATCGCCCTGGCCGCGGTGGGGCCCACCCCGCTGCGGGCCCGCCAGGCCGAGGACATGCTCATGGAACAGATCCCCGACCACGACCTGTTGGCCCGGGCCGGCGCCGCCTGCGTGCGCACCGCCAAGCCCATTGACGATGTACGCGCCAGCGCCAACTTCCGCCGGGCCATGGTCCAGACCCTGGCCCAACGGGTGCTGGCCCGCTGCGGCCGCCTGGCCCGGGGGGAGGACGCGCAATGAACCACAACCCCAAGATAATCGGCGCCTCTATTCCCCGCCTGGACGGCAAGGACAAGGTAACCGGACGGGCGCTGTACACCGACGATCTCAAGTTCCCGGGCATGCTCTACGGCGCGCTGCACCGCTCGCGGCTGCCCCACGCCCGGATCAAGAAGGTCGACACCAGCGCGGCCAAAAAGATCAAGGGCGTCAAGGACGTGGTCACCGGCGCCGACACCCCCCAGATCAAGTACGGCAACTGGCGGCTGGTGCCGGGCAGCCAGGACGAGCTGCCCCTGGCGGTGGACAAGGTGCGCTTCATCGGCGACGAGATCGCCGCGGTGTGCGCCGTGGACCGCGAGACGGCGATCAAGGCGGCCGAGGCCATCGAGGTGGAATACGAGGAGCTGCCGGCCATCTACAGCGTGGAAGAGGCCACCGCCGAGGGAGCCCCGCTGCTCCACGACGAGAGCCCGGGCAACGTGAGCCTCACCCGCGAGATCAGCTACGGCGACCTGGAAGGGCTCTTGGCCCAGGCCGACTACGTGCGCGAGGACTTCTTCAAGGTGCACGCGGTGAGCCACGCCTACCTGGAGCCCTGCAGCTCCATCGCGGTGCCCGAGGAGGGCGGCCGCGTCACCCTCTACACCTCCACCCAGACCCCCTACATCGTGCAGTGCCTGCTGGCGTCTACCCTGGACATACCGGAAAACCACGTGCGGGTGGTCAAGACCCAGGTGGGCGGCGGCTTCGGCGGCAAGATGGAGATGCGCCCTTGGGAGTTCGCCGCCGCCTTCATGGCCCTGCGTACCGGCCGGCCGGTGAAGTTCACCCTCACCCGCAGCGACGAGCTGGCCTTTGGCCGCCGCCGCCACCCCATGTCCATCCGTTCCAAGGTGGGCTTCACCAAGGACGGCAAGCTGCTGGCCAAGGACTTCGAGGTGATGCTCGACGGCGGGGCCTACAACGCCATGGGCCCCACCGCCACCTTCCTGTGCGGCACCTTCGGCAACATGCTCTACAACTTCCAGGCCTACCGCTACCGGGGACGCCACGTCTACACCAACAAGCCGCCGGCCAGCGCCATGCGCGGCTTTGGCGCGCCCCAAGCCGCCTTTGCCCAGGAGTCCCAGATGAACATGGCCGCCGAGGAGCTGGGCATCGACCCCATCGACCTGCGGCTCATCAACGCCATGGAAACCGGCGACGTCATCCCCGACGTGGCCACCATCAGCTCCTGCGGGTTCAAAGAGAGCCTGGAGAAGGTGCGCCAGGTCAGCGGCTGGGACGCCAAGCGCAAGGAGAAGAAACCCGGCGTGGGCCTGGGCATCGGCTGCTTCAGCTTTATCAGCGGCGGGGTCTTCAACTGGTTCAACACCAAGTACAACTTCGCCGCCGCCGAGGTGACGGTATACCCCGACGGCACCGCCCAGCTAAACACCATGGCCTGCGACATCGGCCAGGGCCCGGACACGGTGCTGCGCCAGATTCTGGCCGCCGAGCTGGGCATCGGCATAGAGAAGATCCGGCTGGTGTCCATGGACACCGCGCTCACCCCCAAGGCCGACCTGGGTACCTGGGGCAGCCGGGTGACCCTGATGAACGGCAACGCCATCATCGACGCGGCCAAGAAGATCAAGGACATGCTCAAGCCGGTGCTCTTTGACCACCTGGACCTCAACCAGATCCACGAGATCGCCTTTGAGGACGACCGGGTCCTGGTCAAGGCCAACCCCAAGAAGTCCATGTCCTTTGGCGAGTGCGTCTACCACGCCCTGCGCGGCCGGCGCGGCGAGCCGCTCACCGCCCGGGGATACTACACCCCGCGCGACAAGGGGCTGGTGAGCCCGGCCTTCAGCTTCGGGGCCCAGGTGGCCGAGGTGGCCGTGGACCAGGATACCGGCCTGGTCACGGTGACCAACACCTACACCGCCCACGACTGCGGGGTGGCCATCAACAAGATGGCGGTGGAGGGCCAACTGGAAGGCGCCATCCAGATGGGCCTGGGCTACACCCTGAGCGAGGCCTTCGTCATGGAGCAGGGCCGCACCCTCAATACCTCCTTCTTGGACTACAAGATGCCCGCGGCCGAGGACATGCCTCCCAGCACCTACGTGGAGGTGGAGACCTACGAGCCCGAGGGTCCCTTTGGGGCCAAGGAGGCCGGCGAGGGCCTGGCCATCCCCACCGCCCCGGCCATCGCCGACGCGGTGTACCAGGCCACCGGGTTCCGCGCCCTGGAGCTGCCCATCACCCCCGAGAAGGTGCTAAAGGGCATCGGCCGCCTGAAGTAACCCCCAGGGGGAGGCCGGCGCCTCCCCCTCTTTTTTGGCCGGCCGCCGCTTGAGCCCGGGGGCGGGTGGTGCTATGGTGCCGGGGTCCCGGCGGGGCCGCGTCGCCGCCGGCACCAGCACCACCGACACACCCGCCGCGCCTGGCGGCCGGCGGTTGGGGGGAGGAAAAATGGCCGACCAATTCGACACCATCGAGCAGTTGGACCACGACCGCCTGGTACTCTTCGTCCTGGACATCTTCCACCGCACCCTGATCCACTACGGCCTGTGGTACCGCGAGATGGAGTACCAAACCGGCCTGGCCCGGGCCATCGAGGCCGACGAGGACGTCTTCCGCACCAGCCTCATGGTCCAGATGAAGCGCCTGTCCAAGGTGCTGGGCTTCGAGGTGGACCAGGACGGCATCCCGCGCAAGCTCAAGGACATGGATCGCGACCAGCTCCTGGAGCTGGCCAAGGCCCAGGCGGTTAACTGGCTGGCCAACGACGGGGTGTGGTTCCAGAAGATCGAGAACATGTACGACATGGCCAGCGCCAAGCGCATCAACGACACCTGCTGGACCCACTTTTCGCCCTACGAGGCCGAGCGCATCAAGCTGCTTTTGGGCCTGGGCCAAAACTCCGGCCTGGAGGGGCTGCGGGCGGCCCTGGGCCTGCGCAACTACGCCCTGGTCAACCGCCAGTCCATCCACCAGGTGGATGAAAACAGCTTCATCTTCCAGATGAACGACTGCCGGGTGCAGTCGGCCCGCAAGCGCCGCGGCCTGCCCGACTATCCCTGCAGCTCGGTGGGCAACGTGGAGTACCCCTACTTCGCCTCGACCATCGACTCGCGCATCACCACCGAGTGCGTGGGCTGCCCGCCGGGCGACCACCCGGAGGAGTGGTACTGCGCCTGGAAATTCACCCTTAATCCCTAGGTTTAGCCGGCGCGGCCGGCCCCGGGACCGCGCTTGACAAGCCCGGGCCGATGTGTCCAAACTTCAGCCACGGTGCCGGCCGCCGGCGTCACCGGTCGAGCCCGCCGTTAAACCGCACCCTACAGGGGAGAGTGTCCGTGGCCTACCTGCTTTGCTTCTCGCGCAGCCGCACCACCAGCGTGGAACAGATCGACGACCAGACCCTGCGCTCCACCTGCCGCCTGCAGGACAACCAGCTCGACCTCAAGGTCCAGTTGCAGGTGGGCCTGCCGGAGTTGGAGATTACCCGGGTCACCTGCCAGGTAGACCGCGCCGAGCCGGCCGTGCCGGCCGACGCGCAAGAGCGCCTGCAAAAGGTCCTGGGGGTGCGGGTGGGCCCGGGCATGCTCAAGATCATCGAGGGCCTCATCGGCGACGACCCGGCCTACGCCGAGCTGAGCTTCATGGTGCAGGAGTGTTGCCACGGGGTGATCCTGAGCCTCACCAAGCAGGAGCTGCAAAAGGCCCCCTGGCAGCCCGAGGACTCCCGCGAGCACTTTGCCCGCATGATCCAAAAGAACACCCGCCTGTACAACCGGTGCGCCGCCTTTGCCCCGGGCAGCTCGCTGGTGGAGGGCATCGAACCGCCCGGCTGAGCCCCGGTGAGCCGGCCGCGGCCGGCGCCGGATCGACCACGCCATGGCCACAGGAAGGACAAGGGGCATGCTCAGTTTCATGCGCAATAAAATCGTAGGCGTCGAAAAGATCGATGACGACACCTACCTGGCCCGGGGCTTTTTGGACGACCACATCTACAGCCTCAAGATGCAGATCACGGTGGCCGGCGCCGA
>JAMOVV010000081.1 GCA_027067385.1 Desulfarculaceae bacterium | reverse complement strand
CTTCACATAGCAGCCTTGTCTCCGGCAGACTCCACAAGGTGCCTGGACGGTGCGCCCTCTCTCGCCCTGCCCCTTATCTGGCACCCTCTTGGCTAGCCTTGGCGTCCTGGCTAGACCTGGCACCCCCTTAGCTAGCCCCCCTTGGTGGAGCGGGAGACGGGATTTGAACCCGCGACTTCAACCTTGGCAAGGTTGCACTCTACCTCTGAGTTACTCCCGCATTGAGGGTTACGCCGGCCAAATGTTATCAGAAGTCATCGCTATGTCAAGACTAAATCCGATTGTTTCGAGCTTGGGGCCCGGCTTTTAGTCGGTGGCGGAAGCGCAGGAAATAGGCCAAGCCGGAATAGGCGGTTAGCGCGGTGGCCACCCATAAAATCCAGTTGCCCCACTGGTAAAGCCAGAGAGGACCGCCGGGGTAATAGAAGATCAAAAGCCAGGCGGCAAGTAGCTGGATGCCGTTTTTCCACTTGCCCCACATATCGCTGGGCAGGCCAAAGCCCTGGCTCTCGGCCACGGCCCGCAGGCCGGTTACGCTGATTTCACGTCCGATGATGATGATGGTGGCCCAGGCCGGGGCGCGCTGCAGGGCGACCAACATCACCAGCACGGAGGAGATGAGCAGTTTGTCGGCCAGGGGGTCGAGGAACTTGCCCCACACGGTGACCTGTTTGAGGCGGCGGGCCAAGATGCCGTCGAGCAGGTCGGTAAGCCCCACGAGGAAGAAGACTATCCCGGCCACCAGGCTCCAATAGCCCTGGTTCTGGTACATGGCCAGCACCAGGAAGGGGATGGCGCCTATGCGTGCCCAAGTGAGCAGGTTGGGCAGGTTGAAGATGTCCTCGCGGGCCGGCGGCATGGTTGGTCTTCGTTTTCCGGGTTAGCCCTTGCGGTTTTCCCAATCGGCCAGGAACTTTTCCAGGCCGATGTCGGTAAGCGGGTGTTTTAACAGGGCGTCTATGACCTTGAGGGGGATAGTGGCCACATCGGCGCCCATGAGGGCCGACTGCACCACGTGCATGGGGTTGCGCACGCTGGCGACCAGTATCTTGGTGTCAAAGCCGTAGTTGCCGTAGATATCTACGATTTGGGCTATGAGCTCCATGCCGTCGTTGGAGATATCGTCCAGGCGTCCCACAAAGGGGCTGATGTAGGCCGCGCCGGCCTTGGCTGCCAACAGGGCCTGCATGGGCGAGAAGCACAGGGTTACGTTGACCCGGATGCCCTGGTCGGAGAGGGTTTTGATGGCTTTTAGTCCTTCGCGGATGATGGGGACTTTTACCACCACGTTATCGCCCCAGGCAGCGTACTTGTTGGCCTCATCCACCATGGCCTGGTGTTCGGTGCTCAAGACCTCGACGCTCACCGGTCCGGGCACTTCGGCCAGTATTTCCTTGATGCACTCTTCAAAGGGTTTGCCGGTCTTGGCCACCAGGGAGGGGTTGGTGGTTACGCCGTCGAGAACCCCGAGGCTCTTGGCCTCGCGGATTTCGGCGATATCGGCGGTGTCGATGAAAATCTCCATGCTCGTTAACCTCTCGGCGGGGTTGGGGTTTATCGGCGTTTGTTTTGCTTTTGTTTATCCACCAGGGCGTCTAAGTATCCCTGGCGGCATTGTTCGCTGCAAAAGTGAACGTAGCGTCCGGCGATGCGGGAGCGCAGGGCCTCGCTTTGGGGCAGGTAGGTGCCACAGAAGGGGTCTTGCACCATCACCTCGATCTCGCCGTCGGAGGGTTGCGGCCTGGGGTTTACCCGCCCCTGGGGCTTGGGGTTGCCGGTAAGCCACCGGCGGGCGAGCTTGTAGAGCCACCAGATGGCCATGGCGATTAAGATGACACGCAAGAGGCCGTAGAGACCCATTAAACCTTCACCACTTTCTGCTTAGCCAACATGTCCGGCTCCATGCGCTGGAGCAACTGGGCGGCGGTCATGTCCCAGCGGGGGATTACCAGCCCGGGGGCCACTTCGGCCAGGGGGATGAGCACAAAGGCCCGTTGCCACATGTGGGGATGAGGTAGGCTGAGGCCCGCCTCTTCCAGGACCAGGTCGCCGAAGACCAGGATATCCAGGTCCAGGGTGCGCGGCCCCCATTTTTGCAGGCGCACCCGGCCGGCGAGTTTTTCGATCTCTTGCAGGCCGGCCAACAGTTCCCTGGGGCCGGCGCTGTAGCGTCCCGAGGCCACCGCGTTGATAAAGGCCGGCTGGTCGGTCTTGCCCACCGGCGCGGTTTGGTACAGCGATGACGAGGCCAGCGGGGTGTAGCCTTTGAGCCCGGCCAGCTGTTTAATTCCCCGCAGGACCTGGCGGCGGGGATCGGCGAGGTTGGAACCCAGCCCGATGTAGACCTCGGCGCCGGCCCCCATGGTATCACTAAAATCCCAGCCCGGCCAGCCGCTGCACCGCCTCGCGCAGGCGTTCTTGGTCCACGGTGAGGGCAAAGCGGACGTAGCCTTCGCCGGCCTGGCCAAAGCCGGAGCCGGGGGTGGTGACGATGCCGGCCTGGCTGAGCAGCCGCATGGTGAAATCGGCGCTGGTGTAGCCGTCGGGACAGGGGCACCAGACGTAGAAGGTGGCCCGGGGTTTGGGCACCTCTAGGCCGAGCTTGGCCAGTCCCGCGACCAGGACGTCGCGGCGTTGCTGGTACATGGCGTTCATGTCGGCCACGCACTGCTGGTCGCCTTGCAGGGCCGCGATGCCGGCCATCTGCACCGCGTCAAAGGCGCCGGAGTCGATCTGGCTTTTCACCTGTCCCAGGCCGCCGATGAGCTCGGCGTTGCCCACGGCCATGCCCAATCGCCACCCGGTCATGTTGTAGGTCTTGGACAGGGAGTGGAACTCGATGCCCACTTCCATGGCGCCCTCGACCTCCAAAAAGCTCGGCGGCTTGAACCCGTCGTAGGCCATCTCGGTGTAGGCGGCGTCGCTGACCACTATTAGTTGGTGCCGGCGGGCAAAGGCCACCACCCGCTCATAGAACTCCCGGTCGGCCACCGCGCTGGTGGGGTTGTTGGGGTAGTTGATGACCATCAGCTTGGCCTTATCGGCCACGGCCGGGTCGATGGCCTCCAGGTCGGGCAGGAAGCCGTTTTCCCGGGTGAGCGGCATCTCGACGGGGGTTCCGCCGGCGATGAGGACCGAGGAGTGGTAGACCGGGTAGGCCGGGCTGGGGACCAGGGCCAGGTCGCCGGGGTTGATGTAGGCCAAGGGGAAGTGGGCGATGCCCTCCTTGGAGCCGATGAGGGTGATCACTTCTTTTTCCGGGTCGGCCTTTACCCCGAAGCGGCGCTGGTACCAGGCGGCGGTGACCTCGCGGAAGCGGCTCATGCCGGAGTAGGCGGGGTATTTATGGGTGGCCGGGTCGGCGGCGGCGGCGGCCAGGGCGTCGATGATGTGGCCCGGGGTGGGCTGGTCGGGGTCGCCGACGCCGAGGTCGATGATATCCACCCCTTTTTGTCGCACCTGGTCGCGGAGGCGGTCGATCTCTTTAAACAGGTAGGGTGGTAGTAATTGCAGTCTCTGTGCGCGCTGGAAATCCATCAGCAAAATCCTCGTTCGGTAAGTCCTCGCGGGGTGGTTATGGGAGTGCGCAGTGGCCGGCGCCCTTCCCTCTTGCGCCCCAGGCTCCGGCCGCTCGCTGGCCCGGCGCCCCCAGTGCCGGTGTTTTGGTTGCCGCGGCGGGTCATGCCGCCGCCCAACGGCTCCTTTCTTTGACCACAATTGAGCGGCGGTTGCAACCCCTGGGTTGCCACGGCCCCTAGGCCGGCCGCACCACCGGGTTGCTCAACACCCCTACCCCCTGCACCTCGATGGACACGGTGTCGCCGGGGGCCAATGGCCCCACCCCGGCCGGGGTGCCGGTGGCGATGACGTCGCCGGGGCGCAGGGTCATGACCTGGCTGATAAAAGAGACCAGTTCGGCCACGCTGAAGATCAGGTCGTTGGTGCGGCTTTTTTGGCGCAGCTTGGCGCCCACCTTGGAGCTGACCATGAGGTTGTCCGGGTTGAGGTCCAGGGCTATGGCCGGGCCGATGGGGCAGAAGGTGTCAAAGCCCTTGGCCCGGGTGAACTGGACGTCCTTGGCCTGCAGGTCGCGGGCGGTGACGTCGTTTAGGCAGCAGTAGCCCAGGATGTAGTCGCCGGCTTGGGAGGCGTCCACCTGGCGGCAGGCGCGTCCGATTACCACGGCCAGCTCGGCCTCGTAGTCCACCCGGTTGCTCTGGGGCGGCATGATGATCGGCTCGTCCGGGCCGATGACGCTGGTGGAGGGCTTGATAAAGAGCATGGGCTCATCCGGCAGGGCCTTTTTCATCTCCTTGGCGTGGGCCTTGTAGTTGAGCCCCACGGCCACCACCTTGGAGGGGCGGCAGGGGGCCAACAGGCGCACCTTGGACAGGGCCACGGTGCTTTTGCCGGGCTTGCCGCCGCTAAAGGGCGAGCCCTGCAGGCGGGTGATGGTCTTTCCGTTGTACAGGCCATAGCCCACCCTACCCTGGTGGCTGAAGCGAACGATGGCCTTCTTGGCTTTTATGATGGATTTAACCGGCATGTTCGTCCCCGTGTTTAGTTGAGCCCCAAAACGTCGGCCATGTCGTAGAGGCCCGGCTCCCGTCCCACCACCCACAGGGCGGCCCGCAGGGCGCCGCGGGCAAAGGTGTCGCGGGAGTGGGCCCGGTGGGTGAGCTCCAGGCGTTCGCCGTGGCCCACGAAGTAGACGGTATGGTCACCCACGATGTCGCCGCCGCGGATCACGCTGACCCCCAGCTCGTCACTGGCGCGCGCCCCCACCATGCCCTGGCGGCCGTGGCGGACGGTCTCCTCCGGGTCCCAACCGCGCACCCGGCACAGCTCGGCGATGAGCCGCACCGCCGTGCCGCTGGGCGCGTCCTTTTTCTGGTCGTGATGGGCCTCCACCAGCTCCAGGGCGTACTCATCGCCGAGCACCTCGGCCATCTGACCCACCAGCTTGAACATGAGGTTCATGCCCACGCTCATGTTGGGGGCCATGACCAGGGGGATGTCCTGGGCGTATTGCCTGGCCTGGTCGATCTGCTGGTCCTGCATGCCGGTGGTACCCACCACCGCGGCCTTGGAGGCCTGGGCGCAGATATCCAGGTTGGCCAGGGTGGCCTCGGGCGCGGTGAAGTCTATGAGCACGTCGGCCGCTTTTATGGCCCGGGCGGGGTCTGAGGCGACAAAGCCGGGCGCGTTGGGGCAACCGGCGATCACGGATATTTTTTGCTCCAGGGCGCTGTGCCCCGGGGCCTCGAAGGCCCCCACCAACTCGGCCTGGTCCGAGGCGCACACGGCGCTTATGATGCGTCCGCCCATGCGGCCGGCGGCGCCGGCGACTGCCACACGTATCATGATTAGCCCCCTTGTGGACAACGGGGCCCCGCAGGGCCCCGGATGGTTCACGAAATGTAACCCTGGGCCTAGGTGATGAGCCCGTACTCTTTGAGCACCCCGGCCAGTTTTTCTTTGTTGGCCGGCTGCATCTGGCACATGGGCAGGCGCATCTGTGCGCTGGGGATAAGGCCCATCATCTCCATGGCCGTCTTGGCCGGCATGGGGTTGGTCTCGATGAACATGGCCTTGCACAGCGGCAGCAGCTTGAAGAATAGCTGGCGGGCCCGGACCGTGTCACCCTCCTGCCAGGCCCGCACCACCTCGATCACCTTGTCCGGCACCAGGTTGTTCACCACGCTGATGACCCCCTTGCCGCCCACGGCCAGCAGGGGCAGCAACATGCCGTCGTCGCCGGAGAGTACGTCCAGCTCGGGCTTGCAGGCCATGATCACGTCCACCATCTGGTTGATGCTGCCGCTGGCCTCTTTCACGGCCACCACCTCGTCGAGCTCGGCGATGCGGGCCATGGTCGGGGTCTCGATGTTCACCGCGGTGCGCCCGGCGATGTTGTAGGGCACCAGGGGGAAGCGGCAGGCCTCGGCGATGGCCTTGAAGTGTTGGTATATACCCTCTTGGGTCGGCTTGTTGTAATAGGGCGTAATATGCAAAGCCGCGTCGGCCCCGGCCTGTTTGGCGTGCAGGGTCAGCTCGATGGCCTCGGCGGTGTTATTGGACCCCGCCCCGGCGATCACGGGCACCCGTTTAGCGGCCTGCTCGATAACCACTTCCACCACCGTTTTGTGCTCGGCGTGGCTAAGGGTTGCCGACTCGCCGGTGGTGCCGCAGGGTACGATCCCGCTGGTACCGCTTTCGATTTGAAAGTCGACGAGCCTCCTGAGCGTCTCTTCATCCACCCGGCCGTCCTTAAAGGGCGTCACCAGGGCTACAAAGGCTCCTTCGAACATTCCCCACTCCTTGTGTTGTTTTTCGCCGCGGGCGCCTGCCGGCCTATCCGACAAACCCATGCGGTGTCTTATATTGGCTATGCCAGGGCTGCGTAGCGCATTTCCCGGCGCGGTTTTACAGGGGCGGATTTAAGCCATCCAGCTCCATGCTTCGGGGTGCAGATTGCCTTCATACACGTAAGCCGCGCCGCCTTCCAGGAAAACTTCATCGGCCGCGGCATTAAAATGCACCAACAGGGTCTCGCCGCTCTTTACCCGCACCTTCACCGGCGAGTCCAGGCCCAAGGCTCGGCCGGCGGTAAGGGCCGCGGCCACCGCGCCGGTGCCGCAGGCCAGGGTCTCGTCTTCCACCCCGCGTTCGTAGGTGCGCACCCACAGCTCACCGTCCTGGGAGGCCGCGAAGTTCACGTTGGTGCCGGCCGGGGCGAAGTGCGGATGGAAGCGTACCCGCCGGCCGATCTCCCTCACCGCGGCGGCGTCGATGTCATCGACGGTTATCACCGCGTGGGGCACTCCGGTGTTCACCCCGTCGAGGGTCAAGCGGTTGCCGTCGATCTCCAGAGTCAGGCCGCGGTAAAACCCCTGGGGCTTTACCAGCTCCAGCTTGACCACGCCACCGCCGACCCAGGCCCGGATGGGACCGGCCAGGGTGTCAAAGAGCATCTGGTCACCGGCGATGCCGCGGTCGCGGGCAAAGCGGGCGGCGCAGCGGCCGCCGTTACCGCACATCTCGGCCGAGGAGCCGTCGGCGTTGAAAAAGTCCCAGGCGAAATCCACCGGCCCGCGCACCGAATCCACCCGGTGGCTGGGGCGCAGCAGGATCAGGCCGTCGGCCCCCACGCTGAGCCGGCGGGGACACAGGGCCCGGGCCAACCGGGACATGAGCGCCGGCGGCACCCCAGCGCCGCGGTTGTCCACCACGATGAAGTCGTTGCCGCTGCCGGTCATCTTGACGAAGTCCAGCCCGGCCAGGGAGTTTAGGGCCTGTGTTTCACTCATGCTTGGCAATCCGCGCAAGGCTGCAAAATATACCCTGCCGCCACCCGGGATCCCTGGCCGCGGCCGGTGTCGTGTCAGGTCCGGTCATCCGGCCCACGGCGGCAGGCTCTCGCCCCGGGTGAGGTCCTCTATGGTTTCGCGTTGGTTTATCACCGCCCAGCGCTGGCCGGCCACCATCACCTCGGCGGCCCGCGGCCGCGAGTTGTAGTTGGAGCTCATGGCAAAGCCGTAGGCCCCGGCGCTCATCACCGCCACCAGGTCGCCGCGCTTAAGCTCGGGCAGCTCGCGGTCCCGGGCCAGGAAGTCGCCGGTCTCGCAGATGGGCCCCACCACGTCGGCCACCATGACCCGGCTCTCGGCCGCCTGGACCACCGGCAATATGGCGTGGTAGGAATCGTACATGGTCGGGCGCATAAGGTCGTTCATGCCGGCGTCGACCACCACGAAACGCTTGGCCGGGGTGGACTTGGTGTAGAGCACCCGGGTCAGCAGAATCCCGGCGTTGCCCACCAGCACCCGGCCCGGCTCCAGTATCAGCCGCAGGCCCAGGCGGTTCACCGTTTCCTGCAGGGCCTCGGCATACTCCCGCGGGGTGGGCGGCTCTTCCTGGTCATAGGTGATGCCCAGCCCGCCGCCCATGTCCAGCAACGAAAGCTCCATGCCTCGGCCGCGCAGCCGCTGGATCAGCTTGGCCAAGCGCTCCAGGGCGTCGTGAAAAGGCGCCACCTGGGTGAGCTGGCTGCCGATGTGGCAGGAGACGCCCTTGATCTCCAGGTGGTCCATGGCCGAGGCGGCCAGGTACTGCTCGAAGGCCAGCTCCATGTCCAGGCCGAACTTGTTCTTGGCCAAGCCGGTGGTGATCTTGGGGTGGGTCTTGGCGTCCACGTCGGGGTTGACCCGAAAGCTCACCGGCGCCTTGACCCCCAGGTTACCGGCCACGCGGTTGACCACCTCCAGCTCCTGGGACGACTCCAGGTTGAACATCAGGATGCCGGCCTGCAGGGCCTCGGCTATCTCGCTTTCGGTCTTGCCCACCCCGGAGTAGACGATGCGCTGGGCCGGCACCCCGGCCTGCAGGGCGCGCACCAGCTCCCCGCCGCTGACGATGTCGGCCCCGCCGCCGGCCGCGGCGAACTGGGCCATGACGGCCCGGCTGGTGTTGGCCTTCACCGCGTAGCATACCAGGTGGTCGGCCCCGGCAAAGGCGCTGGAGAAGACCTCGAAATGACGCTGCAGGGTGGCCTGGCTGTAGATGTAGGTGGGGGTGCCGACCTCTTCGGCGATCAAGCGCAGATCGACCTCTTCGGCCAAAAGAATCCCCTGGTGATATTGAAAATGGTGCATCGCTTGTTATCCGTAATTGGTCTAAACGGGTCCCCGCCGGTTATGGCTGGTGGGCGACCTCCGCCACGGTGCTGGGCGTCGAGCGGTTGCCCCGCTGGTCAACCGCGATCACCCGGTAGAGGTAGGTTTCTCCCGGCTTGGCCGTTTTATCCACAAAGGCGTTTTCCTTAACCGGCTTGGGGTTGAGCCGCACCCAGGCCCCACCGGACTTGCTTTGGCGCATGATGAAGTAGCCCACCACGTCCTGGGAGGCGCTGGCCACAAACCGCAGGTACACCCCGGCCGGCGCGCTCACGGTCACCAGCTCCTTGGGCGCCGCGGGCGGCTCGGTGTCGGCCGGCGTGGCCTGCACCCAGGCGCTGGGCGCACCCTTGATGGTGTGGCGGCCCTTTTTACGCACCGCGGCCACCTGGTAGGCGTAGGTGTGGCCGGTGATCACGCCGTGGTCCACAAAGGCGGTGGTCTTCACCGGTTTGGGGGTGATGGGGGTCACCTTTTTCTCGGCCTTGCGATACACGATATAGCCGATCACGCCGCCGGGCTTGGTCACCGGGCGCCAGCTCAGGGCCACCGAGTCGGCCGCCGCCTTGGCCTTTAGCCCGGTGGGCGCGGCCGGCGGGGCCAGGCGCACCGCCGCGGCCCAGGGCGACAGCGGGCTGCGCTTGCCGGTGGCGTCCTTGAGCGCCACCTGGTAGATGGCCACCCGACCAAAAGGCGCTTGGCTGTCCAGGAACACGAAGGTCCCGCCGCGCACCCGGCCGGTCTTGTCCTTGGCCACCTTGAGGCTGCGATGCTTTTTCAGCACGATGGGGCATTTGCCGCAGGGCAGCTTAGCCCCCAGCGGGCGGTAGGCGTAGTACAGCAAGACCTCCACCACGGTGCGCTGGGGCCGGTCGGCCTCGGGGATGTCAAAGCTTATCTCCATGCCGCTTTTCACCGGCCGCAGCGATAGCTTGGCCACCTTCTTGGGGGCCAGCTTGGAGTAGGGCTCGGGATGGGCCTTGAGGCCGCAACCCAGGGACATGACCATCGCGACCAGGGCCACCGCGACACACAAAACGAAAGCTATTTTTTGGGGGGCCATAAGCGCTTTCTCGCCTCCTTGAGGGCCTTGGCCACGCCGGCCGCCGAGGTGCCGCCTGCACTGGTGCGGCGGTTCACCGCGGTCCGCGGGTCCAGGGCCTCATAAACGTCATCTTCCACCTGGTCCGATATCCCCTGGAGCTGGGCCAACTCCAGTTGTTCCAGCCCTACTCCCTGCTGCTCGGCCAGGCGCACCGCCCGGCCGGCCATCTCGTGGGCCTGGCGAAAGGGCACCCCCTTGGCCGCCAGGTAATCGGCCAGCTCGGTGGCGTTGAGAAATCCCTGCGCCACCGAGGCGCGCATGCGATCGGCATGCACCGTGAGCCCCTCCAGCATGGGAGCGGCCACCCGCAGGGAGTCTAACACATGGTCGTGGGCGTCGAAAACCGGCTCTTTGTCTTCTTGCAGGTCCTTGTTGTAGGCCAGGGGCAGTCCCTTGAGCACGGTGAGCAGCCCCACCAGCGATCCGATCACCCGGCCGGTCTTGCCCCGCATCAGCTCGGCCGCGTCGGGATTCTTCTTTTGCGGCATGATAGAGCTGCCGGTGGCAAAGGCGTCCGAGGGAGTGACAAAGCCGAACTCGGCGCTGGACCAGATGATGAGTTCTTCGGCCAGGCGCGACAGGTGAATCTGCACCAGACTCAGCACAAAGAGGTACTCGGCCGCGAAGTCGCGGTCGCTCACCGCGTCCAGGCTGTTGGCGCAGACCTCGGTAAATCCCAACTGCTCGGCCACCGCGGCCTGGTCGATGGGATAGGTGGTGCCGGTGCAGGCGGCCGCGCCCAGGGGCAGCACCGCGGCGCGGGCCAGGCAGTCGGCCAGGCGCCGGCGGTCGCGCCGGGCCATCTCGTAATAGGCCAGCAGGTGGTGGGCCAGCAAGGTGGGCTGGGCCGGCTGCAGGTGGGTGTAGGCCGGCATGAGGGTGTCCAGATGCTTTTCGGCCAGCTCCACCAGGGCGCGTTGATACTGCAACAGGGCCTGGTCCAACTCCCGGCCGGCGGCCATCACCCACAGGCGCAGGTCGGTGGCCACCTGGTCGTTGCGGCTGCGCGCGGTGTGCAGCCGGCCGGCCGCCTCGCCGATGAGCTGCTGCAGACGGGCCTCCACCGCGGTGTGGATGTCCTCCAGCGAGGGATCGGTCAACTCCAGGTCGCCGGCGGTGATCTCGGCGCGCACCTGCTCCAGGCCGCTGATGATGGCCTCGGCGTCTTCCCGGCCGATGATCCCCTGCTCAGCCAGCATGGCCGCGTGGGCCTTAGAGGCGGCGATGTCCACCTCAAAGAGCCGGCGGTCAAAGCCCAGGGAGGCGTTGAAGCGCTCCATCAGCTCGTGGTTGGGCTCTGCAAACCTGCCGCCCCACAGCTTGTAGTCCTTGGTGCCAGTCATGTGCGCCCTTTTCCCAACCCCGGCCCGGCCCGCTTAAGGCGCCCGGCCGCGGCTCGTTACCCCAGCTTGCCCAGCCCCTGCTGCAGGGCGTGGCGGATGCGCAGCCGCAGGCCGCTCAAGCGGATAAAGCCGGTGGCGTCGGCCTGGTCGTAGACCTGGTCCGCTTCAAAGGTGGCGAAGTCCGGGCGGTACAGGGAGTTGTCCGACCGCCGGCCCACCACGGTGGCGTTGCCCTTGTAGAGCACCAGGCGCGCCTCGCCGGTCACCGGCTCCTGGGCCTGGTCCATGAACGACTGCAACAGCTCCATCTCGGGGCTGAACCAATACCCGTAGTAGATCAATTGGCTATAGGTGGTCAAGAGGGTGTCGCGCAGGCGCAGGACCTCGCGGTCCAGGCACAGCGACTCCACCGCCAGGTGGGCCGCCCGCATTATGGTGCCGCCGGGGGTTTCGTACACCCCGCGGCTCTTCATGCCCACGTAACGGTTTTCCACCAGGTCCACCCGGCCGACGCCGTGCTTGCCGCCGAGTTTATTGAGGGCCTCCAGCATGGCCGCCGGGCTGAGCCGCTGGCCGTTTAGCTCCACCGGGTCGCCGGATTCAAAGCCAAGGGTGATCTCCTCGGGCTGGTCCGGCGCGGCCTGGGGCGAGACGCTGAGGGTGAACATATCCTCCGGCGGCGCGGCCCAGGGGTCTTCCAAGATGCCGCCCTCGTAGGAGATGTGCAACAGGTTGGCGTCGGAGCTGTAGGGCTTGGCCTTGGTCACCGGCACCGGGATGCCGTGGTCCTTGGCATAGGCGATGAGCACCTCGCGCGAGTTGAGGTCCCACTCGCGCCAGGGGGCGATGATGCGCAGCTCCGGGGCCAGGGCCTGGTAGGTGAGCTCAAAGCGCACCTGGTCGTTGCCCTTGCCGGTGGCCCCGTGGCTCACCGCGTCGGCTCCCTCGGCCCGGGCTATCTCCACCTGGCGCTTGGCGATGAGCGGCCGGGCCAGGGAGGTGCCCAGCAGGTAGCAGGTCTCGTACACCGCCCCGGCGCGGAAGGCCGGGAACACGTAGTCGCGCACGAACTCCTCGCGCAGGTCGTCGATGTAGACCACCGAGGCCCCGGTGTCCTTGGCCTTGCCTTCGATGGGGTCGAGTTCCTCGCCTTGGCCCAGGTCGGCGGCAAAGGCGATCACCTCGCAGTCGTAGTTTTCAATGAGCCACTTGAGGATTACGCTGGTGTCGAGCCCGCCGGAGTAGGCCAGCACCACCTTGTTTACCTTGTCTGCCATTGGTCTTTCCTTTTACTTGGCCGGCGCGCCCACCAGGGCTTCCAGTATGGCCTTTTGCATGTGCAGGCGGTTTTCGGCCTGGTCCCACACCACCGAGCGGGGGCCTTCCAGGACCGCCTCGCTAATCTCCTCGCCGCGGTGGGCCGGTAGGCAGTGCAGCACGATGGCCTCCTGGTGCGCCGCTTGCAGCAGTGTCTCGTCCACCGTAAAGCCGGCAAAGGCCCGGCGGCGGCGCTCGGCTTCGTCCTCCTGGCCCATGGAGGCCCAGACGTCGGTGGAGACCACCTGGGCCCCCTTTACCGCCTCCACCGGGTCCTGGCCCAGGGTGACCCGGGCTCCCTTGGAGCGGGCGTATTCCACGATGGCCGGGTCGGGGGTGAAGCCCAGGGGGCAGGCCAGGTTCAGCTCCAGCTTGAGGGCCGCGGCCGCCTCCAACCAGGAGTGGGCCATGTTGTTGCCGTCGCCGATCCAGGCGTAGACCGGCGCCACCGCGTCGCCCAGGTGCTCCTGCACGGTGAGCAGGTCGCTTAGCACCTGGCAGGGATGGTAGCGGTCGGTGAGCGCGTTGATCACCGGCACGTCGCTGTACTTGGCCAGTTCTTCGACCACCTCGTGGCCAAAGGTGCGCACCACCATGGCGTCCACGTAGCGGCTCATCACCCGGGCGGTGTCCTTGAGCGGCTCGGAGCGCCGCAGTTGGGTGTCGCGGCTGGCCATGAACAGGCACTGGGCGCCCAACTGACCGGCGGCCACCTCGAAAGACACCCGGGTGCGGGTGGAGGGCTTTTCAA
This sequence comes from Desulfarculaceae bacterium, assembly GCA_027067385.1. Lineage (GTDB taxonomy): Bacteria > Desulfobacterota > Desulfarculia > Desulfarculales > Desulfarculaceae > JAMOVV01. The sequence goes on along the minus strand of JAMOVV010000081.1, from coordinate 30,279 downwards.
AGACCAGGGCCACCGTCTTGCCGGCCAGGGCCGTGGCTCCCTCGCCCGCCGGCCGGCCGGCCTTGAGCTGGGCGGCGCGCCGCACCAGGGCTTGCACCTCCTCGGCGTCCAGGTCGCGTATGGTCAACAGATGGTTGGTTTTAAGTCGCATGCCATTTTGATCCGTTATGGTTCACATCTACGCCGCCGGCGACCAGGCCGCCAGCACCTGGTCCAGGGCCTGGCCCATGGCGTCGATCTCGCCCGGGTTCACGATCAAGGGCGGCAGGAAGCGCAGCACCTTGTCCTGGGTGCAGTTGAGCACAAAGCCCCGCGCCAGCATGTCCCGCACCACCGCGGCCCCGGAGCCGGCCAGCTCCAGGCCCAGCATGAGCCCCAGGCCGCGCACCTGCTTGATCTTGTCCGGGTGCTTGGCGGCCAGGTCTTGCAACCGCGCCCGCAGGTACTCGCCGGTCTTGGCGGCCTGGTCCAGGAATCCCGGCGAGGTGAGGGTCTCCAGCACCACCCGGCAGGCCTCCATGATCACCGGCCCGGCCCCAAAGGTGGTGGCGTGGGCGCCGGGGGTGAAGAGCTCGGCCGCCTCGCCGGCGGCCAGCACCGCCCCGGCCGGCAGGCCGTTGGCCAGCCCCTTGGCCAGGGTCATGATGTGGGGCTCGGCTCCGAAATGCTCGTAGGCGAAAAGCTTGCCGGTGCGGCCCAGGCCGGTCTGTATCTCGTCGAAGATGAGCAGGGCCCCGCGCTGGTCGCAGAGCTCCCGCAGGCCCGACAGGTAGCCCTCGGGCGGGACGTTCACCCCGCCCTCACCCTGCACCGGCTCCACCATCACCGCGCAGGTGTTATCGTCCCAGGCGGCCTCCAGGGCGGCCAGGTCGCCAAAGGGCACATGCTTGAAACCGGGCACCAGGGGGTCGTAGCCCTCCTTGATCTTCTTCTGGCCGGTGGCGGTGAGGGTCTTCATGGTGCGGCCGTGAAAGCTCATCTCCATGGTGATCACCCCGTAGGCCCCGCCGAGCTTCTTCTTGCCCCACAGGCGGGTGAGCTTGAGCGCGCCTTCGTTGGCCTCGGCCCCGGAGTTGCAAAAGAACACCCGCTGGGCAAAGGAGTTTTCCACCAATAGCCGGGCCACCCGGGCCTGGGGCTCGGTGTAGAACAGGTTGCTCACGTGGGTGAGCTTCAGGGCCTGGTTGCACACCGCCTGGCTCACCCCGGGGTGGGCGTGGCCCAGGTTCACCACCGCGATGCCGGCCAGGAAGTCGAGGTAGCTCTTGCCCTGGTCGTCAAACAGGGTGCAGCCCTGGCCGCGGACAAAGGTGACCGGGCTGCGGCCGTAGGTGTTCATCAGTAGGTCGTCGACCTGTTTTTTCAGCTCGTCAGGCATTATCAGCAATCCACAAGCAGGCCCCACGCGGACCCGCGCTATCTGGCGTTGGTAAAGACCGAGCCCACCCCCCGGTCGGTGAACAACTCCAACAGCAGGGCGTTGGGGGTGCGGCCATCGATGATGTGGGCCTGGGCCACCCCGGCCTCCAGGGCCTCCAGGCAGCAGCTCACCTTGGGGATCATGCCGCCGCTGATGGCTCCGCTCTCCATCAACCGCCCTACCCGGGCCGGACTCAGTTCGCTCACCAGTTGGCCATCGGTGTCCAGCACGCCGGGGGTGTCGGTGAGCAGCACCAGCTTGGCCGCGCCCAGGGCGCTGGCCACGGCCGCGGCCACCAGGTCGGCGTTGATGTTGAGGCTCTCGCCCCCGGGCCCCACCCCCACCGGCGCGATCACCGGGATGAAGGCCGAGTCGGATAGCAGGTTGAGCAGTTGGGGGTTGACCTTTTCCACCTCGCCCACCAGGCCCAGGTCGATGATCTCCGGCGGATGCCCGCCCACCACTTCCTTGGCCATCTGCATGCGGCCGGCGGTGATGAGCCCGCCGTCGTGGCCGCAGAGCCCCACCGCCCGGCCGCCGTGGCGGTTGATGAGGCTGACGATGGAGGTGTTGACCTGGCCCTTGAGCACCATGAGCACCACGTCCATCACCTCGGAGCTGGTGACCCGCATGCCGTCGACGAACTCGCAGTCGATGTCGAGCCGCTCCAGCAGCCGGCCGATCTGGGGCCCGCCGCCGTGGACCACCACCGGGTTGATGCCCACCGCCTTGAGCATGATCACGTTCTTGGCGAAGCTCTGTTGCAGCTCGCTGTCGGCCATGGCGTGGCCGCCGTATTTCACCACCACGGTGCTGCCGGCAAAGCGCTGGATATAGGGCAGCGCCTCGCTTAGCACCTGGGCTCTTTTCACGGCTTCCCGCATGGTCCGTCCTCCGTGATGAGTTGGTCCCGGCCGCATCCTAAAGTATATAGCGGCTCAGGTCGTTGTCCGCGCTGATGGAGGACAGCTTTTCGCGCACGTAGTCCGCGTCGACCTTGATGGACTTTTGGGTCATCTCCGGCGCGTCGAAACTGATGTCCTCCAGCAGCCGCTCCATCACCGTGTGCAGCCGGCGGGCCCCGATGTTCTCGGTGGCCTCGTTGACCTGGCTGGCGATCTGGGCTATGGCCTCGATGGAGTCCGGCTCAAAAGACAGGGTCATGCCCTCGGTCTCCAGCAGGGCCTGGTACTGGGTGGTGAGCGCGTTGCGCGGCTCGGTGAGGATGCGCACGAAGTCCTCGGCCGTGAGCGCCGAGAGCTCCACCCGTATGGGGAAGCGCCCCTGCAGCTCGGGCACCAGGTCCGAGGGCTTGGCCACGTGGAAGGCCCCGGCGGCGATGAACAGGATGTGGTCGGTCTTGATCATGCCGTACTTGGTGCTCACCGTGGTGCCTTCCACCAGGGGCAGCAGGTCGCGCTGCACCCCCTCGCGGCTCACGTCCGGGCCGTGGCCGCCGTTGCGCCCGGCCACCTTGTCGATCTCGTCGAGGAAAATGATCCCCTCCTGCTCCACCTTGGCCAGGGCCTCCTGGACCACCTTGTCCATGTCGATGAGCCGGCCGGCCTCCTCGTTGGTGAGAATCTCCAGGGCCTCCTTCACCTTCACCTTGCGCCGCTTGCTCTGCTTGGGGAAAAAGCCGCTGAGCATCTCCTTGAGGTTGATGTCCAGCTCTTCCATGCCCCCGGCCGGGAATATCTCCACCATGGGCATGTTGGGTCCGCTGGTCACCTCCAGGTCCACGTAGCGCTCGTCCATCTTGCCTTCGCGCAGCAGCTTGCGCAGCTTCTCGCGGGTGGGGTTCATCTGGAAGTCGCGCCCCACCACCTCCAGGTGCTGCGGTTCGTCCTCCTCGCCCATCTCTTCCTCGCGGCGCGGGGGCAGCATGATGTCCAGCAGCTTTTCCTCGGCCACCTCCTGGGCCTTTTTGCGCACCCGCTCCTGCTCGCTGGCCTTGACCATGTTCACCGACAGCTCGGTGAGGTCACGCACCATGGATTCCACGTCGCGTCCCACGTAGCCCACCTCGGTGAACTTGGAGGCCTCGACCTTGTAAAAGGGGGCCTCGGCCAGGCGGGCCAGGCGGCGGGCTATCTCGGTCTTGCCCACCCCGGTGGGGCCGATCATGATGATGTTCTTGGGGGCTATCTCGTCGCGCAGGTCCTCGGGCACCTGGCGGCGGCGCCAGCGGTTGCGCAGGGCGATGGCCACGCAGCGTTTGGCCTCGTGTTGGCCCACCACGTACTTGTCCAACTCTTCGACTATCTGGCGCGGAGTGAGGTTAGCCATATCACAGGGTCTCCACTACGATTTGGCGGTTGGTGTAGATGCAGATATCGGCCGCGATCTCCATGGCCGTGCGCACCATCTTGGCCGGCGCCAGGGAGCTGTGGGCCATCAGCGCCCGGGCCGCGGCCAGGGCGTAGGGTCCGCCGGAGCCGATGGCGGCCACGCCCTCTTCCGGCTCGATGACATCTCCCAGGCCGGAGACCAACAGCAGGTGCTGCCTGTCGGCGGTGAGCAACAGGGCCTCCAGGCGGCGCAGGACCTTGTCGGTGCGCCAGTCCTTGGCCAGCTCCACCGCGGCCCGGGGCAGGTTGCCGCTGTGGGCCTCCAGTTTGCTTTCCAGGCGCTCGAACAGGGTGAAGGCGTCGGCCGTGCTGCCGGCGAAACCCACCAGTACCTTGTCGTGATAGAGCCGGCGGACCTTGATGGCCCCGGCCTTAACCACCGTGTCGCCCATGGTCACCTGGCCGTCGGCGGCCATGATCACCTGGCCGTCGCGCCGCAGGGCCAAGACGGTGGTGGAGCGAATCACCGGGGGCGTCTGGCCCGGGGTGGCCTTTTGCCTGTGGTCAATCATCTTCTTCGCCTTGCCGGTATTCCCCGGCCGCCGGGTGGTCCGGGGCGGCCCGGGGATGTGCCCGGTCATAGACCTTCATCAGGTGATCCATGGCCAGGTGGGTGTACTTCTGGGTGGTGGAGAGGCTCTGGTGCCCCAGCATCTCCTGCACGCTGCGCAGGTCGGCCCCGCCTTCCAGCAGGTGGGTGGCCATGGCGTGGCGCAGGGCGTGGGTGCTCACCTTGCGTCCCACGGCCAGGCCGTCGAGGCTCTGGGCCACTATGCGCTCCACCTGGCGGGGGGAGAGCCTCCCGCCTTTTTGCGATAAAAACAGGGCGTCCTGGGCCCCGCGCTTTTTGCTTAAAAACCGGGGGCGCACCGCCAGGTAGGCCTGGACCGCCCGGGCCGCCTTTTGCCCCAAGGGCACCAGGCGCTCCTTGCCTCCCTTGCCCCGGACCACCCGCACCAGGTTCAGGTCCAGCCGCAGGTGCTCCAGGTCCAGGCCGGTGAGCTCGCTCACCCGCAGCCCGCAGGAGTAGGCCACTTCCAGGAGCGCGGCGTCGCGCAGCCGGCGCTCGGCGGCCAGCTTGCGCCCGCTCTCCGGCCGTCTCCCCGGGGCGTCGACCAGGTGGAAGGCCTCGTCCACGCTGAGCCGCGGCGGCAGGTCCTGGGCCTGGCGGGGCATGCTCACCAGCCGCGCCGGGTTGGGCCGGTCTTCCTCCTGGCCGTAAAAGTCGAAAAAAGCACGCAGGCTTGCCAGTTTACGCGCCCGGGTGCTTCGCTTGAGACCGGCGAGCTCCCGGGCCAGGAAAAAGCGGAGGTCCTCCACGTCCACCTGGTCCCAGGCCGGGGTCTGCCGGTGCCGGGCCAGGAAGCGGGCGAACTGCTGCAAGTCGCGCCGATATGCGGCCACGGTGTGGACCGAAGCCCCCTTGCTGTGCGCCAGGTAGTCGGTGAACTCGGCGATCTCCCGCTGCATGGGCCGTGTCCCTGGGCCGTGCTTTTCGCCCCTGTAGCCGCCCGGTATCGGCCCCGCCTTCGGTGGCCGCGACCGTGCCAGCCCAAAGAAATTCATGTTATCGTACCTGCGCGAGGAATCAAGAGAAAATCGTGATTAAACCGCCAGGCCCCGCCCCGGCCCGGCGGGTTTTTGCGCCGCGCTTTCCAGCCGGGGCGCCGCGCCCCGGGCCGGGGATGTTCGGCGTCCGCGGCGGCCTCCGGAGCCTTATTCCCGTCGGCCAGCCGACCGCGGCGCTTTAGTCCTTGACTTGCCGCGGCGCCTTGGTTAACTTTGGCCGTTAACCATATAAATTGACCGTTTGCGCCTGGCGCAAACCACTTACGAGGAACCACCATGAGTGAAATCAACCAGACTCGCACCATCGCCCTGGTCGGCCATGGCGGCGGCGGCAAGACCTCCCTGGCCGAGGCCATGCTCTTCAACACCAAGGCCATCGAGCGCCTGGGTAAAGTCGACCAAGGCAACGCGACCATGGACTACGAGCCGGAGGAGGCCAAGCGCAACTCCAGCGTCAGCGCGGCCTGCGGACATTACCAGTACAAAAAGCATCATGTTTACTTCGTGGATGCCCCGGGCGACGACAACTTTCTCTCCGACGCGGTGGCCGCCCTGCGCGCGGTGGACGGCGTGGTCCTGGTGGCCGACGCCATCGACGGCGTAAAGGTCCAGGGCGAAAAGGTCTGGCAGCACGTGAAGAAGCTCGGCCTGCCCACCATCGTAGTGGTTAACAAGATGGACCGCGACCGGGCCGACTTCGCCCAGGCCATCACCACCATCTCCGAGATGCTGGGGGTCAAGGCCATTACCCTGCAACTGCCCATCGGCGCCGGCGAGTCCTTCAGCGGGGTGGTGGACCTGTTGTCCGGCAAGGCCTACAGCTTTGCCAACGACGGCTCCGGCAAGATGGAGGAGATCGAGGTGCCCGGCGACCTGGCCGACGAGGTGGCCAGCGCCCGCGAGACCCTCATCGAAGACATCGCCGAGTCGGAAGACGAGCTGATGGAACGCTACCTGGAGGGTGAGGAGCTCACCGGCGCCGACCTGGCCCACGGCCTGGCGGCGGGCATCGCCGAGCAGGCCTTTGTGCCGGTGGCCGTGGCCTCGACCCTCAACAACATGGGGGTGCAGCCGATCATGGACCTGGTCAACAGCCTGCTGCCCTCCCCGGCCGACCGGGGACCGGTGACGGCCATCGACGTGGCCAGCGACGAAGAGACCGCCGTGCTGCCCGACCCCGACGCCCCGGTGTCGGTGCTGGTGTTCAAGACCACGGTGGACCAGTTCGGCAAGCTCTCCATGGCCCGGGTCTTCTCCGGCACCCTCACCGCCGACCAGCAGCTCTACAACCCCAACCAGGATATCAAGGAGCGCTTCGGCCAGCTCTACCGCCTCACCGGCAAGAACCAGGAGACCATCAAGCAGGCCCTGCCCGGCGAGTTGGTGGCCATTCCCAAGCTCAAGGACACCGCCACCGGCGACACCCTGTGCGACGACAAACAGCGGGTGCGCTTCGCGCCCATCGAGCCCCTGCCCGCCTCCATCAGCTTTGCCATCGAGGCCAAGGAAAAGGGCGACGAGGAAAAGGTTTTCGCCGGCATCAACAAGCTGCTGGAAGAAGACCCCACCCTGCGCCTGGACCGCGATCCCCAGACCAACGAGGCCCTGCTCTCGGGCATGGGCCAGGTGCACATCGAGACCACCCTGGACCGCTTAAAGCGCAAGTACGGGGTGGAGGTGAACCTCAAGACCCCCAAGGTGCCCTACCGCGAGACCATCAAGGGCAAGACCCGGGTGCAGGGTCGCTACAAGAAACAGACCGGCGGCCGCGGCCAGTTCGGCGACACCTGGCTGGAGATCGAACCGGCCCCCAGCGGCGAGGGCTTCATCTTCGAGAACAAAATCGTGGGCGGGGCCATTCCGCGCAACTACATCCCGGCGGTGGAAAAGGGCATCGTGGAGGCCATGGCCGGTGGCGTGCTGGCCGGCTATCCCCTGGTGGACGTCAAGGTGAGCCTGGTGGACGGCTCCTACCACCCGGTGGACAGCTCGGAGATGGCCTTCAAGGTCGCCGGTTCCATGGGCTTTAAAAAGGGCGCGGCCGAGTGCAAGCCCACCCTGCTGGAGCCGATCATGCTGCTCACGGTCACCGTGCCCGACGACGCCATGGGCGACGTCATGGGCGACATCAGCGGCCGGCGGGGCCGGGTGCTGGGCATGGACGCCAAGGGCTCCCTGCAGGTGATCAAGGCCCACGTGCCCATGGCCGAGGTGCTCACCTACCAGCCCGAGCTAACCGCCATGACCGGCGGCCGCGGGGCCTTCACCATGGAGCTGGACCACTACGAGGAGGTGCCCGGCGACATCCAGGCCAAGATCGTGGAGGCCTACCAGGCGGCCAAGGAGGAAGGCAATTAAGCACCTGGCGGCCATACTGACCATCAGCGACAAGGCGGCCGCGGGCCGGCGGACCGACACCGCCGGCCCGCGGCTGGCTCAGACCCTGGCCGCCGCCGGCATCGAGGTGCGCCACAGCCACACCGTGCCCGACGAGATACCGCTCATCTCCCAACGACTCATCCACTACGCCGACGACCTGGGCCTGAGCCTGGTGCTCACCAGCGGCGGCACCGGCCTGTCCCCGCGCGACGTGACCCCCGAGGCCACCAGCGCGGTCATCGACCGGCCGGTCCCCGGCCTGGCCGAGGCCATGCGGGCCGCCGGCCTGGCCCACACCCCCATGGCCATGCTGAGCCGGGCGGTGTGCGGCATACGCAAGGCCACCCTCATCGTCAACCTGCCCGGCTCGCCCAAGGGGGCCATGGAGGGCCTGGAGGCCATCCTGCCGGCCCTGGGCCACGGCCTGGACAAGCTAAAGGGCGATACCCGCGACTGCGCCCGCTAGGGCCACCGCTTCCGCCGGCCCGGGCACTGGTGGCCGCCAAGAGCCCGCGGGTGGCCGGGGACTGCGCCGGCCAAGCGACGCGGCTTGCTCGCTGCCCAGGAACCACTCCCCGGCCGGACCGAAAAAACTTGCTGCGCCAGCCACGCCCCCGGCGTTATCATGGCCCATGAACCACCACGAGGAAACCAGGCGATGACCGAGATATCAGGGCAAAACAGTAAAACCGCCGTGATCGGCGCAGGGGCCATCGGCGGCATCACCGCGGCCTTTATGACCGACGCCGGGTGGAATCTCACCCTGGTTTGCAAGCACAAGCTCACTCTGGATATCGCTGCCGGTCCCGGGCTGCATATCTTTGGGGCGCGCGGCCACCATACCATCAAGGTGCCCTCGGTGCGCACCATCGCCGACCTGGCCGGCCCCCTGGACCTGGTCTTTTTAGCGGTCAAGGCCACCGACATGATCGAGGCGCTCCAGGAGCTGCTGCCCTTGCTGCACCCGGAGTCCATGGTGGTCTCGCTGCAAAACGGCATCTGCGAAGAGAGCTTGGCCATGGTGCTGGGACGCCAGCGGGTGGTGGGCTGCGTGGTGGGCTTTGGAGCCACCATGCACGAGCCCGGCGAGCTGGAGATGACCTCCTCCGGCGAGTTTGTCATCGGCAACCTGGACCACCGCCCCGACCCGCGCCTGGACCCCCTGAAGAAGATGATGTCCGACGTGGTGCCCACCCGGGTGTCCAACAACATCATGGGCGAGTTGTATTCCAAACTGGTGATCAACTCCTGCATCACCACCCTGGGCGGGGTCTGCGGGCTCACCTTGGGCGCCATGATGGGCAAAAAAAAGATTCGCCGGTTGTTCTTGGCCATCATGCGCGAGGCCATGGCCGTGGCCGACAAGCTGGGGCTCAAGGTGGAGCCGGCCGCCGGCGGCAAGCTGGACTATTACCAATACCTGGATGGCGACGGATGGCGGGAAGACTTCAAACGCCATCTGATGCTGCGCCTCATCGGTTTCAAGTACCGCCGCCTCAAGTCCTCCACCCTGCAATCCCTGGAGCGGGGCAAGGAGCCCGAGACCGCCTACCTCAACGGCTACATCGTGGACAAGGGGCGCCAGCTCGGGGTGCCCACCCCGGTGAACCAGGCCCTGGTGCGCATGATCGAAGAGATCGTGATGGGGCGCCGCCGCATCTCGCTGGCCAACATCGACGAGCTAAGCGCTTAACTCCCCGGCCCCGTTTTTCACGGCAACAACATCACGGCTGGCCAGGTTTCGGGCCGGGCTGCGGGTCCATGCCTTGGCCCACCCGTCCCCGGTCTCGCGACCACAGGATGTACATGGCCTTGCCGATGATGGCCTGGCGCGGCACAAAGGGGTCCCCCGGCCACCGGCGGGAGTCGTAGGAGTAGCGCCGGTTGTCGCCCAGTACGAAATAGGCCCGCCGGGGCACCACCACCGGCCCAAAGTCCGCCGGCGCTTCCGGCGCGCCCTTGGGCACTGCCTTGAGCTTGAGGTTGGCCCAGGGGTCGGCGATGGCCTGGCCGTTGATGTAGACCCGGTACTGCTTTACCGCCACCCGCTCGCCCGGCAGACCGATCACCCGACTGACAAAAACCTTATGGGGGTCTTCCGGCAGGCGAAACACCACCACGTCGCCGCGCTCGGGGTCATGGTCGCGGTAGGCGTCGGTCTTGGCCATGAGGTAGTCGCCCACCTGCAGGGTGGGCTGCATGGCGTTGCTGGGGATGGTGAAGGTGTCGTAGGTGAACAGGGCCGACTGCAGCCCCCAGGAGAGCAGCGAGCTGGCGATGATCAACCCCACGTAGACATACCAGCGGTTGTAGGGCTGCAAAACGTAGTCCTGGCGCTTCCAGGCCACGGTGGCCGCGTGGACCACCGCCACCAACTCCAGGCCCAGGGAGACCACCAGCACCACCAGCAGGGCCATGGCGCTGGCGAACCAGTCCATCAGGTAACTCAGCACCGAGATAGAGGTCATGGCCAGAAAGAAAAACAGCGCCTGGCGCGGCTGGCCGTTGTAGAGCTGGCCCAGGCCGGTGGTGATAAAGGTGAGTAGGGCGGCGCGCCAGGCGGAACGGGGCCGCTTCTCGGCCGCGGCCGGGCCGGTGGGGGCGCTGGCGGTCTCCGGTGCTGCGAGGTTCATGTGGTTTTCTCCCGGTTCAAATACAAAGGATCGATGGCCCGCAAAACGTCCCCAGCCCGCTTGGTGTGCGACCCCGGCCAGTATACCCGCCCGCAAGCCGGGCACCGGGTGAAGCGCTCGGCCGTGTGCAGGGTGTAGCGAGGTACCAGCTCGCCGGCCTGCTCCCGGCTTAGGGGCCGCACCGCCACGTTGCAGCGCAGGCAACGGGTGAAAAACCGCTTGGGCTCCAGGGTGAGCCGCAAGCTATCCACCACCTGGCGCAGTTGGTCTCCCAGGCGGTCATGACTGATGAACAACACCCCCGGCCGGCCCTTTAGCCGGGTGCGCCGGGTGATTAGCACCTGGCCCGGGGCCACCCGCGCGGGTGGCCGGTGCCGCAGGGGGGCGTCCAGCCCCAAGAGCCGCAGCCAGGTAGCCAGGCGTCCCAGCATGCAGTCCACCAAGAATGTTTGCACGCCCTGGTCCATGACCGCCGCATCCCCGTGCCTGGCTGCGTCTAGTAGCCCAGGTCCACCTGGCTGGCCGGCCGCCCTCCCCTGATGCCCCAATCGCCACGCGGGGATTCTATGACGTTGATAAAAATATTGGCGTCGTCCACCCCGGTGTGCTGCTTGATGACCTGGTTCAAACGGGCATACAGGCGGTTTTTTATCTCCTGGTCGCGGCCCGGGAACATGAGCACCTCGGCCAGCACAAAGGCGGGGTCGCGGCTGGAATGTACGCTACGGCACTGAACCGGAGCGCTATAGACGATCACCTTGCCCAGCTCGGGCGCCAGGCCCAAGCTCTCCACCACCGCGTGGCGGACATCGCGGGCCAGCTCGGCCTGTGCCTGCCGGTCCAGTTCGTCACTGATATGTATTTTGGCCACTGGCACGTGGTTATCGCTTTCTGTCAAAGGGCGGGCGCACGGCGCTCTCGGGGCCCGGGCGGCTGACAGCTGGGATCACGGCAAGGGCTCCAGCTTCATGGCCGCCGGCGGCCTCAGGGTAAACAGTTGACCGCTCACCGCGCGGTTTAGGTCCATTTCGTCGTTTTGCAGGGTAAGGGTGCGGCCCTGGCTGTCGCGCAATTCGGCTTGGCGGGGATAGCGAGCGCCCTGCCAGGGCTGAAAGTCGCTGTAGGTTGCCCTTAGCGCCACCGGGCCGTCGATGACCCGCAGCCAGGCGCTGGTCACGGTGTAGTCGGTTGGGTCAAAGTCAATTCCCTGGCCCACGGCCCCGCCGCTGGCCAGCAGCTTGAGTTGGGCCCCGCCGCCGGCGGCCCGCACCACGGTGGCTTCCTGGTATACCACCAACGGCGGGTTGCCGGTGATGAGGGCGTAAATTTCCGCCGGCGACATGGGTATTCCTAAAAAGCGCCCCAGGTTTTGGCGGGTGGCCGGTCCCTGGAAGGCCTTGTTCTCCCGAAACAAGAGCACCGTGAGCCGGCGGCCGTCGGTGGCCAGACTCATCACCGGCCGGCCGAAAGGTCCCATAATGTCGGCCCGCAGGTGGTCGGGATATACGCCCTGGATCAGGTGGTCGCCGTAGAGTTCGCCGTCGGGATAGACGAGGCTGATCTGCCCCTGCATCACAAAGGAGCGCACCGCGGTGCGCCGGGCGTTGAGACGCTTGACCACCTCGCGGGCCTGGGGCAAGGGACCCACCACCACCGGTGTGGACACCCCGGCGCAGGCGGTTACCAGGCAGGTGGCCAACGCCGCCAGGATCATGGCGCAACGCCCTCGCAAACTATGGGTACCCGAACGCAAGGTGTCAGCGTCCCGCGGAGTTTTTCAGGGCCCTGGCCAGCTTGCGCCGGAGTTGGTCGGGATGGTTGTGCTTGTGTTGCAACGCCTGGCGGTAGTAGTCCACCGCCGCCCGGTAGCGACCCAGCTTCATGGACACGTCACCCAGATGCTCAAAGATCACCGGGTCCTTTTCCCCGGTGGCCCGCGCCCGTTGCAGGTAGTGGTTGGCCCGCTGGTATTGGCCACGCTGGAAGTACACCCACCCCAGGCTATCGAGTATGTAGCCGCTGCCCGGCTCGATGGCCAGGGCCCGCCGGATCAGGCGCTCGGCCTCGTCCAGGTTCTGGCCGCGCTCGGCCATGGCGTAGCCAAGATAATTGAGGGCCCGCGCGTGGCGGCGGTCCAGGGCGATGGCCCGTCGCATCCGCCCGATGCCCTCATCGCGCTTACCCATCTTGTCCAGGATCACCCCCAGCCGGAAGTAAATCTCGGCACTCTTGGGCCGCAGCTTCAAGGCCTGCTCCAGCAGGCTCAAGGCGGCCGGGTACTGCTTGCCCATCTCCTCGAGGGCGGCCAGGGCCATGAGCAGTTCCGGGTTGTTGGGATGCTGTTGGCGGGCCTGGAGCAACAGGCGGTAGGCCTCGGCGGTCTTGCCCTGGCGGCGCAGGATGTCGGCCAGTTGCAGCTGGGCGTCGACAAAGACATCGGCCTGGGGCAAGATGGCCCGCAGGGTCTTGATGGCCAGGCGGTCTTTCTTGGCCGCGTGGTAGACCATGCCCAGGTAAAAACGCAACCGCTGGTTCTTGGGCGCCTGGGCCAACAGGTCTTTAAAAACCTTTATGGCCCGGGGGTAGTTTTTTTGCTCGTAGTAGACCAGCCCCGCCTTGAGCCGAATTTGTGGCGACTTCTGATTGGTTCCCTTGATGGCCGCGAATTGGCGTAGACCGTCTTGCCAGCGCCCCAGGCGCAGGTAAAGCCGGCCCAGGCGGTCGTGGGCCCGCGCCGAATGGGGGTTCTTGGAGAGCACCCGGCGATACACCGCCTCGGCCTTACCGGGGCGGCCGGTGCGCTCGTACAGGGCGGCCAGGTCAAACAGGGCCGCGGTGAGGGCCGGGGTGGCCTCCACCGCCCGTTGAAGATGTTCCTCGGCCTGGCGGTTTTGCTTCAGTGCCAGTAGGGCTTTGGCCAGGTAGTAATGGGACAGGCCATGGTCAGGGTTGCGCTTGACCAGCTCCCGCAGCACCCGGGCCGCGGCCTCTGGCGAGCCGTCCTCTAAGTACAACATGCCTAAGAACAGGCGTACCTCGTCGCGCTCGGGATCAAGCTTGAGCACCCGCCGGTAGGCGTACACCGCCTGGTCCAGCTCTTTGCGCGAGGCGTGTAGTCCGCCCAGGAGCACCCAGCCGTCCACCAGCTCGGGGTTGCGCTTGACCGCCTCGGCCGCCAGGCGCATGCCCTTGTCCGGCTGGTCGTCCGAGGTGAGCTGGCGGGCCAGCTCCAGGCGCAGGAAACCAGAGGACGGATCGGCCTGGATGGCCCGGATCAGGGTAGCCCGGGCCTGCTTTTCCCTGCCGTCGGCCCGCTGCAGTTGGCTCAAGGCGTACAGGGCCATGGGGTCCTTGGCCTGGGCCAGACCGGATCGGGAATGGTCCGGCGGGGTCTTGGTGCTGCAGGCGGCCAACCCCAGCAGGGGAACAAGCAAAAGTCCGGCGGTTATTCTTAGCAAACTGGCAATCATCGCGTTCTCTGCGGTGGGTTAAAAGTAGCGCGCCGGCTCCCGGCTCAAACTTCCTTGCCGACCAGGCCAGCGAAGTGTTCATCAAAGTCATTGATCTTGTCACGCATGTAGCGGCCCAGCTTCTCCATCAAACGCACCTGCAACTGCCGCACCCTCTCCCGGCTGATGCCGTGCTCCTTGCCCAGGTCGCTCAGGGTCATGGGTTTTTCGGCCATCAGGCGCTTGTCGAATATATCGCGTTCTTTGGGGTCCAAGGTCTCGCGAAAGCGCATAAGCTCATCGTGAAACAACCGCTTCAACTGGTTGGCGGCCAAACGGTCCTCGGCCGAGGGCTGGTCGTCGGGCAAAAAGTTCTGGCGCGAGGCCTCGCCGTCCTCTTGCACCGGCTGGTCCAGGCTCACCTCCCAGCTATCGAGCCGGTGTTGCATGTCCAGCACCTCTTTTTCGCTCACCCCCAGCCGGCTGCCGATGAGCTTGGGCTCCGGGTAGATACCCTGGGCCTTGAGGGCCTCTTTTTCGCGGCGCAGGTTGTAAAAGAGCTTACGTTGGGCCTGGGTGGTGCCCAGTTTGACTAGGCGCCAGTTGTCCATGATGAACTTGAGGATATAGGCTTTGATCCAAAAAGAGGCGTAGTAAGAAAACTTGATGCCGCGAAAGGGATCGAATTTCTGTACCGCCTGCAACAGCCCGACGTTACCCTCTTGGATCAGGTCCAAGAGATTGCGGGTCCAGTAGCGCTGGTGGTCCATGGCTATCTTGATGACCAGGCGTAGGTTAGCGGTGACCAGGCGGGCGGCGGCCTCGGGATCGCCGGTCTCGCGGAATTTTTTGGCCAGGGCCACCTCTTCCTCGCGGGTGAGCATGGGGTGCTGGCGCACCTCGTAGAGATAGCGTTGCAGGGTATCGGTCGGGGCCGGGGGGCCGCTTGGGAGCGGTGAGGCCGGGGGACCGCTTGGGAGGGGTGAGGCCGGGGGGGCGCTCGGGGGGAGCGGGACCGGGGGAAGGGCGGATGACACCTCGACTTCGGAGCCCTTCTTTTCGGAGCCTTTTTGGGTGGTCGGCTTGTGGTCCTTTTTCGCCCGGGAGCCCCCGGAGTTGGTTTTTTTCTTTTGGGGGGCTGAGCGTTTGGCCATGTGTTTTCTTCATTTTCGGTTGGTGGTGCGGGTAACAGCGGCGTCCGGCTCGGTTTGGCTTTAGCTGGTCACCCCGGGGGGCGATCAGGCGCAATGGGTATATTTTCAGGCACAACGGCGGTGGGCAAACGCGTCGCTCCCCCCATGGGACGCTAATTAGAGAATACCCACAAGCGTGCGGTTTGGCAAGCAATAAGGAGCAGGAGCCCGCCCAAGCGCCTACTACGCCCACCACCTCTCCCCTGGAGCGACGGGAGCATTCCCGCGCCACTTTAGGGAAATCACCGGATAGCTGATTCCACAGCACAGACCAGGGGCGCCGCCGCCGGGCCTCGGAGCGCCGCGGCCATCGGCGACCCTGGATAACCTATTGACGGTTTGACTTTTACCGCCACCGGGGTATAAACTTCTCCGTTCCTGTCACCATAGCGACAAACCTTGGGGGTAGTAATTCATGGCAACCTGGGACAAACAAATTTTGAGCCAGGTGAAGGCGCTGGTCTCCCAAGGCGAAGTGGACCAGGCCGCCCAACTGCTCCAAGACATGCACCCGGCCGAGATATCCCACGTGCTGGAGATGCTGCCGGACGACAGCAAGGTCCTGCTCTTCAACGCCCTGAACGCCAAGACGGCCGCCGAGGTCATCGTAGAGTTGAGCGAGGACTCGCGCCAGCAGGTGCTGGATTTCCTGCAAACCGAAAAACTGACCGAGATCGTTGATGATCTTCCCAGCGACGAAGCCACGGACATCATCGCCGACCTGCCGGCCGAGCAGGCCAGTGAGGTCCTGCGCAACATCGACGCCGAAGACAGCGCCGAGGTGCGCACCCTGTTGCAATACGATGAGGACACCGCCGGCGGCATCATGCAGATGGAGATGGTCCAGGCCCGCACCGACTGGACCGTCAGCCAGGTAATCGACCACATCCGCCTCAAGGGCGACGAGGTGGAAAACCTGGTAAATATCTTTGTGGTCGACAACCAACAGCGCCTGGCCGGGGTCCTTCCCCTGGCCAAGCTGGTCACCGCCCGGCCCGACGCCAAGGCCGGGGAGATCATGGAGCCCTGCGACCTGGTCATCCGGGTGGATGAAGACCAGGAGGACGTAGCCCACCGTTTCCGGCGCTACGACGCCATCAGCGCACCGGTGGTGGACGAGCAAGGCCGCCTGTTGGGCCGCATCACCGGTGACGACGTGATGAAGGTTTTGGAGGAAGAGACCAGCGAGGACTTCCTGCGCATGGCGGGTTCCTCGGGTGACGATATCATCTACAGCGGCCGTATTCTGCGGGTCACCGGTATGCGTTTGCCCTGGCTGCTCACCAACCTCTTCGGCGGTATGGTCACCGGCTGGTTGCTGTGGCTCTTCCGGGTGCGGCTCACCGACGCCATCTTTCTCATCAGTTTCATCCCGGTGATCATGTCCATGAGCGGCAACGTGGGCATCCAGTCCTCCACTATCATGGTGCGCGGCTTTGCCGTGGGCCGGGTATCCTTTGCCAACCTATGGAGCATTGTGTACCGCGAGCTGCGCGTGGCCCTGGTCATGGGCTTGGCCTGCGGCACGGTGGCCGGATCGGTGGCCTACCTCTGGCACGGCAACGCCACCCTGGGACCGGTGGTGGGACTATCCATGCTGGTGGCCATCCTGGCCGCCTCGCTCATCGGCACCCTGGCCCCGGCGGCCTTTAAAAAAATAAAGGTCGATCCGGCCGTGAGCGCCGGGCCGTTTGTCACCACCTTCAACGACATCATGGCTATTACCATCTACTTCACCATCGCCACGATCTTCTACCATCACCTGGTGGTCTAGCCCATGACTCCCCGCGTGGTGCAGGGCCTGCTTCTCAAACAGCGCAACCTGGGCGAGAGCGACCTGCTGGTGGAGTTTTTCACCGACACCCTGGGCCGGCTCACCGCCATAGTCAAGGGCGGTAAGCGCTCGCGCAAACGCTTCTTTGGCCTGCTGCTCACCGCCCACCACCTGCAACTGCACTTGGCCCCCACCCGCTGGTCGGAGCTCTGGCGCCTGGAGGCGGCCGAACTGCTCCTGCCCCACCTGGGGCTGCGCCGGGACTTCCGCCGTCTCATGGCCGCCGGCCCGGTGATGGAGCTCCTGTACCGGGCCACCGCCTCCCACGACCCCCAGCCGGCCGCCCTGGGCCTGGCCCTGCTCACCCTGGCCCGCCTGGCCACGGCGCGCAGCCCCCGGGAGATGGCCGACGCCCTGGCCATCTTTCTCACCCGCCTGCAGGTGGAGATGGGGTTTGGCCTGCAACTGTCGCGTTGCCTGCAGTGCGGCCGGCCGGTGGCGGGCCAGGGGCCGGTGCGCCTGTGGCTGCAAGGCGGCCTGCTGTGCCCCGGCTGCCTGCCCGAGGCCAAGGCCAGCCTGGTCTCCCCCGGCCTGGTCAAGGGCCTGGCCGCGGCCCAGTCCCTGGACCTCAGGGCCCTGGCCCGCCTGGGCTTTGCCTCCGGCCTGGGCCTGGAGGCCTTGCCCATCCTGGCCGAGGCCTGGCGCCGCATAGCCGGCCACGACCTGCCCTCACTCGGCCTGGCCTGGCGCATACTTTCACGCGCCCGCGCCATCCCGTAATGCATACTTGGCCGATGGATGTTGCAATATAGAAGGTCCGTCCGCCGCCCTCGCAAGAGCCCGGTAACTATCCGACCGTTTCCCTCATAGGCGGCCCGGGGCGAGACGTACAAAGTTATGGGCGGGCCCCTAGGGACCCGCCCATAATCCTTTTGCCGGTAGCTACTTGGCCAGGTAGAAAGAGCCGGCGTCGCCGATGGTTAGCGACGAGTATGCACCCTTCATGGTGGTGGCGGTGTAGGTACCTATAAAGGTCATGGTGTCGCCGGTCCCCCAGGAAATGGAGAAGCCTATATCACCCGGACCACTGGCATTGGAGACAGTGCCGGCCACGATCCCCTTGCTATCACTGAACTTACCGGTGATTTTAGCAGTCCCGATTATATCACCCAATTCGTTTTGGGAAATGGTTATAGTGAGGCTCATGGTCCCGTAAGCCCCCCTGCTCACCAGGGTGCCGGACCAGGTGCCGCCCACGTAACCGCTGCCACTAGCGATTTGGCCGATCAGGCCTCCGCCGCCGCTATTGCACGAAGCCACGCCAAGGGCTGCAACCAATACCAACGCTATTAACAGGAATCTTTTCATAGTCCCCCCCATATTTTAATAAATAATAACAACCAAAGAGCTACATTCTCAATTGAACTATAGCTAGTAACGACTTTTTTTAAATTAGCATAAAACTAATAAATTGGTAATAAAAAATCGCTGCCCTAGGTAATAGCATTAGTCTTTGCTAAAAATCGCCGTTTGGGGGTTGCATTACGGGGGCCGGCAAAGGTAGCCTGTCAATTGCGACAAACCCAAAGATAACGAGAGGATTCAAGGTGAGGAAAGCCAAGCTGCCGCCAGAGATGATCTTGTTGGGCAACGAAGCCATGGGCCGCGGCCTGATCGAGGCCGGGGTGCAGTTCATGACCTCCTATCCCGGCACCCCCAGTTCGGAGATTCTGCCGGCCGTGGTGCGTTTTGGGTCATATCTCAAAGACCCGCCCTACTGCGAGTGGTCGGTGAACGAGAAGGTGGCGGTGGAGACGGCCCTGGCCGCGGCCTACAGCGGCAAGCGCACCGCCTGCGCCATGAAGCAGGTGGGGCTCAACGTGGCCCTGGACCCGGTGATGAGCTCGGCCTACATCGGGGTGATCGGCGGCCTGGTGATCATCAGCGCCGACGACCCCGGTCCCCACTCCTCCCAGACCGAGCAGGACAGCCGCCTGCTGGCCCATTTCGCCAAGCTGCCGGTATTTGACCCCGACAGCCCCAACCAGGCCCGTAACCTCATGGCCGACGCCTTTGCCTTGTCGGAGCGCTTTGAGATACCGGTTATCTTCCGGCCGGTGCTGCGGGTGTGCCACGCCCGGCAAAACATCAAGCTGCGCCAGCCCAAGGTGTATAAGCGGCCGGCCAATTTCCAGCGCAATCCCTTCCGCTGGGCGGCCATCCCCAAGATGCGCCTGGCCCTGCACCAGGCCTTGAATAAAAAATTAGATAAGATCGCGGGCTACCTGGACGGCCGCAAGACCCTCAACCTGTGGCACCGCCCGGCCGATGGCAAGGCCAAGCTGGGTATCCTGGCCTCGGGGGTGTCGGCCGCCCTGGCCCGCGACCTGCTGGCCGAGATGGGCCTGCCGGTGGAAGACGGTCCCCTGCCCTTCCTGCAGACCACGGTGCCCTATCCCCTGCCCCGCCAAAACGTGGGCCGCCTGGTGGCCTCCTGCCGCAAGGTGCTGGTGCTGGAGGAGACCGAACCGGTGCTGGAGATGCTGGCCCCGGATCGCCGCAAGCTCCTGGGGCGCTACAGCGGCCACGTGCCGTCGGCCGGCGAGCTCACCCCGGATCGCCTGCACCAGGTGCTCACCCGGGCCCTGGGCGAGGTCCGCATCAAGATACCCAACCCCGGCGGCAAGCTCATCTCCATCCCGGACCAGCCGCCCCTGCGCCGTCCCAACCTGTGCCCCGGCTGCCCCCACCGCCAGGTGTTTTTCGCCATGCGCAAAAATTTCCCCGGCGGGGTCTATCCCAGCGACATCGGCTGCTACACCCTGGGGCTCAACCAGGGCACGGTGGACACCTGCCACGACATGGGCGCGGCGGTGAACATGGCCGCCGCCTTTGCCCGGGTCTTCAGCGACGACAAGCAAAAGACCCCGGTGGTGGCCACCATCGGCGACGCCACCTTCTACCACTCCGGGACCACCGGCTTGATCAACGCGGTGTACAACGGGGCCCGCTTCGTACTGGTGGTGCTGGACAACGAGACCACCGGCATGACCGGCATGCAGCCCACCCCGGCCTCGGGCCTCACCGCCGATGGCCACCCCGGCCGGGTGGTGGACCTGGAGATGCTCATCCGGGGCTGCGGGGTGCAGCAGGTGGAGGTGGTGGACCCCTACAACGGCAAGGCCCTCACCCGGGCCCTGAGCAAGGCCCGGCGCCACGCGGCCAAGGAGAGCGGCTCCGTGGCCGTGGTCATCGCGCGCCATCCCTGCGTGGCCCATCGCCCGGCCGAGGCGGTGCCCACCCGTTACCAGGTGGAGATGTTGCCGCCGGCGGCCAAGGTGAAGGCCGTCTTCGGCGCCAAGGCCAACCTGTGCGCCGACTGCCGCCGTTGCGTGGAGATATGCCCCCAGGCGGCCATCAAGCGCACCGGCAAAAAGCGCTACCGGGTGGACCCACGAAAATGCTCCGGCTGCCGGCTGTGCGCCGAGGCCTGCCCCACCGGGGCCATGGAGCTGGAGGCGGCCGGCGGGTGCGTGGCCTGCGGGCTGTGCACCACCTGGTTCGCCTGCCCCGCCCTGCGGCCGGACGCCAAGGGCTATATCTCCATCGACCCGGCCTGGTGCGTGCAGTGCGGCCTCTGCGTGGACGTCTGCGCCCACGGGGCCATAGTGAACAAGGGGGTGATCTCATGAGCGCGGCGGGATTCCAAGGACTGGTGGCCGGGGTGGGCGGCCAGGGCGTCATCTTCGTCACCCGGCTGCTCTCGGCCGGGCTGCGGGCGCGCTACCCCAATATCCTGGTGAGCGAGGTGCACGGCATGGCCCAACGCGGCGGCAGCGTGGTGAGCCACGTCAAGGCCGGCGACTTCAGCGGTCCCCTGGTGCGCGCCGGTGCGGCCGACCTGCTGTTCTCCTTGGACCCGGGCGAGGCCATCCGCAACCTGGTCTACCTAAAGCCCGGCGGCGACCTGGTGGTGAGCGCCCCGGACGCTGGCTTCCTCTCGGCCAAGGGACGCAAGGCCCTGGCCGAGCACGGCGGCCGCGTCTTCATGGTGGACGCGGGACGCGCCGCGGCCCAGGCCGGCGCGCCCAAGGGCATAAACGTGGTCATGCTGGCCGCCGCAGCCCAGGCCGGCATGCTGCCCATGTCCCTGGCCGACCTGGCCGCCACCCTGGATGCCATGAGCCCGCCGGCCCGGCGCCGGGCCAACCGCAAGCTGCTCAAAACCGGGGTCAAGCTGGCCGAGGACTCGGCCCAGGCGGCCTAACCGCTCCCGCGCGCCTGCCAGCCGGAGGGGCACAGCTTCACCAGGGTCCGCGAACCGTAGGACTAACCGTTACCGTGCGTCCGCCGGTGAGGCCGGTTTTGCTTGGCCACGGGCTGAATATTGAATAATGATTCATCAATCAGCTTGACAGCCGGTTCACCGAGTGAAATAGTTCAGCCTATGCCAGCCACCCAGCCCATACTGGCCGTGGGGGACCTGCACGGCATGCACCGGGTGCTATTGCGGCTCGTAAACGAGCTGCTGCCCGGCCTGCCGCCGGGTATCCAGTTGGTCTTCCTGGGCGACTACATCGACCGCGGGCCCCACTCGGCCCAGGTGGTGGCCGAGCTGATAGAGCTGAAAAACCAGCGTCCGGACACGGTGCTGCTCATGGGCAACCACGAGGCCATGCTCCTGGACGCGCTGGACGGGGTGCGGGTGGACGCCTTCTTGTGGAACGGCGGGACCGACACCATGCGCTCCTACGGCCTGGAGCCCCGGGAGTTGGCCAAGCTGCCGGAGGAGCACGTGGAGTTTTTCCGCGGCCTGGCGCCCTATTACGTCACCGATGACTACATCTTCGTGCACGCCGGCCTGCGGCCCGGGGTGGAGCTGGAGCGGCAAGACCCCTGGGACCTGGTGTGGATACGCGAGGAATTTTACCTGGCCGGGGCCGACTTTGGCCGCACGGTGATATTCGGACACACCCCGTTTCGGGAACCCATGGTCACCGAGCACCTCATCGGCATAGACACTGGCGCGGTGTTCGGCAACGAGTTGACCTGCCTGCAGCTACCCCCAAAGAAGTTCCACCACCTGCCCGGTTAATCCTGAGAGGCTCTCATGCAAGGCTTTTTCGAGGCGGAGTCGGTCGCGGTCATAGGAGTATCGGCCCGGCCCGGCAACCTGGCCAAAAACATCGTGGCCAACCTTAAGACCTTCAACTACCAGGGCGAGGTGTACCTGGTCTCCCCCACCGGCGGCCAGTACCACGGCCGCACGGTCTATACCGACATCCGCGAGGTGCCCGGCCCGGTGGACCTGGCGGTGGTCCTCACCCCGGCGGCCACGGTGCCGGGTATCGTGGAGGCCTGCGGCCAAAAGGGCATCAAGCGGGTCATCGTGGAGTCCGGCGGGTTCAGCGAGCTCGACGCCAGCCGCGGGGCCCTGGAGCAGGAGCTCGACGACGCCGCGGCCCGCCACGGCATCCGCTTCATCGGTCCCAACTGCATCGGCATCATCTCCACCGCCCGGGGGCTGGCGGTGCCCTTCCCCATCATCAACCACGGCCTCACCCCCGGCGGGGTCTCCATCGTGGCCCAGAGCGGCGGGGTGGGACTCACCTACCTGAACCGCCTCACCAGCGACATGGTGGGCATCGCCCGCTTCGCCGCGGTGGGCAACAAGCAAAACGTCAACGAACAGGACCTGCTGGCCTACCTCGTCGATGACCCGCGTACCGAGGTGATCCTGCTCTACCTGGAGTCGATAGTGGCCGGCCGCGACATGTTCGAGCTCATCCGCGGCACTGACAAGCCGGTGATCGTGCACAAGTCCAACATCGCCGCCACCAGCCAGGCCATCGCCGCCAGCCACACCGCGGCCCTGGCCAACGACGACCTGGTGGTGGACAGCGCCCTGGCCCAGTGCGGGGCCATCCGGGTGAGCAGCATTCACCAGTGCCTGCAGGTGGTCAAGGGGGTGACCCTGCCCCGGGCCCAGGGCAAGCGGGTGGCGGTGATATCGCGCTCCGGCGGGCACGCGGTGGTGGCCGCCGATGAAATCCACCGCCAGGGGCTGAGCCTGCCGGCCCTGCCGGCCGACTACCTGGAGCCGATCCAGCGGGAGTTTCGCGCCTCGGTGATCAAGCTGCAAAACCCCCTGGACCTGGGCGACCTGTTCAACCTCAAGCTCTACCTGGAGATCACCAAGGGCGCCCTGGCCCTGGACAACGTGGACGCGGTGCTGGTGATCCACGGCTACCGCGGCCCGGAGACCAAGCCCAGCCGGGAGTTCTTGGCCCAGCTCCGGCGGCTGTGCCAGGAGGCCGGCAAGCCCCTGGCCATGGTCCTGTTGTCCGACCCCGAGGAGGTGGAGGCGGTGCGCCCCACCACCGGCCTGCCCCTGTTCGACACCCCGGAGGACGGGGTCCTGGCCCTGGCGGCCAACCAGCGCGCCGGCCTGCGCCACCAGCCGCACGAGACCATCGCCTGCGCCGATGACATTAACTGGCCGCAGGTGTCGCGCATCGTGGATATCGCCCGCGAGCAGGGCGAGCTGGAGTTGCCCGAGGCCCTACACCTGCTCCTGGCCGCCCGCATTCCGGTGGCCGACTTTGGGGTGGCCAGGGACCCGGACGAGGCGGCCTCCCTGGCCGGACGTCTCGGCGGGCCGGTGGCCCTCAAGGCGGTGGGCTCCCGGATGAGCCACAAGACCGAGCAGGGCGGCGTGGTCCTGGACCTGTGCGACGCCGCCGAGGTGCGCACCGCGGCCCAAGAGATGATCGAGCGCCTGGAGGTTGATCGGCTGGTGGTGATGGGCATGGTCACCGGCGGCCGGGAGGTGATCGTGGGGGCCAAGCACGACGCGGCCTTTGGGCCGCTAGTGCTCTTCGGCCTGGGCGGCACTGCGGCCGAGGCCTACGGCGACGTGGCCCTGCGCCTGGCCCCGGTGGACGACGTGGAGGCCGGCGGCATGCTCGAGGCCATCCGGGCCGCCGCGCTGCTAAAGGGATTTCGGGGCGCGCCGCCGGTCAACCGCATGGCCCTGCTGGAGGTGATCATGCGGGTATCGCGGCTGGCGGCCCGGATGCCGGCCCTGGCCGAGCTGGACATCAACCCCCTGCTGGTGGGGCCCGGCGGGGCGGTGGCGGTGGACGCCCGCTGCCGGGTGGAGTCGGCCCAGTAGCCATGGCCGCGGTGAAGCCGAGGGCCCGTCTTCTGGGCATGACCACCTCCATCCCTATAGAGGTAGCCATGGCCGCCGGCTACACCCCGGTGGACTTGAACAACCGTTTTATCACCAGCCCCGATCCCCGGGCCCTGGTGCGGCGGGCCGAGGAGATGGGCCTGCCGCGCACCCTCTGCGCCTGGATCAAGGGCATCTACGCCTGGGCCCTGGAGCACCCCGAGGTGGAGACCATCGTGGCGGTGACCCAGGGCGACTGCTCTAACACCCACGGCCTGATGGAACTGCTGCAAGAGGCCGGCCGCCGGGTCATCGCCTTTGACTACCCCCACGGCCGCCGGCCCGAGCCCCTGTGCGCCGCCCTGGAGGAACTGGCCCGGCAACTGGGCACCGACCTGCACGCGGCCGAGGCGGTGCGCCGCCGGCTGGCGGACCTGCGGCGCGACCTGGCCCGCCTGGACCAGATGACCTGGCGCGACGGCCTAGTGAGCGGCCGGGAAAACCACCTGTGGCTGGTGGGGGCCAGCGACTTTGAAGGCGACGCCCAAGACTACCACCGGCGGCTAAAGGATTTCCTGGACCAGGCCGCCGGCCGCCGGCCGCGCCGCCCCGGCCTGCGCCTGGGCCTGCTGGGGGTGCCGCCGATCATCGACGACCTGCACCAGGCCCTGGAGGAGATGGGCGCGGCGGTGGTCTATAACGAGGTCCCCCGACAGTTCGCCATGCTGCCGGCCGACAGTCCCGACCAGGACCTGGTGGACCAGTATCACCGCTACACCTATCCCTACGACGTGTTCTGGCGCTTGCAGGACATCAGCCGCCAGGTGCGGCGGCGCAACATCCACGGCCTGGTCCACTATACCCAGGCCTTTTGCTTTCGCCAGATGCAAGACTTGGTCATGCGCCGGCACCTTAAGGTGCCGCTGCTCACCATCGAAGGCGACCGGGTGGCCCCGGTGGACGGGCGCACCCAGACCCGCCTGGAGGCCTTCCTGGAGCTGTTGCAGCAGCACCACCCCTTGGCCGGACCGGCCGGTCCTGGTAGAATCGAGCCAACCTCGCATTAGCAATTCCTGGTGATTACCGAGATATTGGGAGCTGACATGAGCAAGCCACAAAACCCCTCGGCCCTGGATGAAAAACTTTTGCAGGCCCTGAGCCTGGTGAACTACCCCGGCTTTGACACCAGCATCGTGGAGGCCGGCCTGGTGGAGCGGGCCACCCTGGACCCGGGTGGCAAGGCGGTGGTAGTGCTGCGGCCCATCAACGCGCCCGACGATGTGCGCCAGAGCCTGGAAGACCAGGTGGCCTCGGTGGTGGGCGCGCTGGAGGGCGTGACCGAGCTGTCTCTCACCCTGCCCGAGCCGCCCAAGCCCCAGGCTGACAAGCCCCAGGGCCCCAGGCCCATCTCCGGGGTAAAGGCGGTGGTGCCGGTGGCCTCGGGCAAAGGCGGGGTGGGCAAATCCACCGTGGCGGTGAACCTCGCCCTGGCCTTGTCCGAAAAGGGGCTCCGGGTGGGCCTGCTGGACCTGGACCTCTACGGTCCCTCCATCCCCATGATGATGGGCCTGGCCAACGCCAAGCCCCAGGGCGAGGGCGACAAGCTGCTGCCCCTGGAGGCCTGGGGCATCAAGGTCCTGTCCATCGGTTTTTTGGTGCCGGCCGACGCGGCCCTCATCTGGCGCGGCCCCATGGTGGCCAAGGCGGTGAAGCAACTGCTGCACGAGGTGGACTGGGGCGAGATCGACGTGCTGGTGCTGGACCTGCCGCCGGGCACCGGTGACATCCAGATCAGCCTGGCCTCGGAGACCCCCATCGACGGCGCGGTGGTGGTGGCCACCCCGCAAGACGTGGCCCTGGCCGACGTGATCAAGGCGGTGGACATGTTCAAGCACGTGGGCGCGCGCATCCTCGGCGTGGTGGAAAACATGAGCTACTTCGTGTGCCCGGACTGCGGAGGGCGCCACGAGATATTCGGCCACGGCTCGGTGAGCCCCCTGGCCCGCAACCTGGGAGTGCCCTTCCTGGGCGAGATACCCCTGGACCCGGCAGTGCCCGGCCTGGAAGACAACGGCCAGTCAGTACTGGCCGGCGCCCCGGCCTCGGCCGAGGCCTACCGTAGCCTGGCCGACCAGGTGATGCAGGGCCTGGGCCTGGCCGGTGGAGGTAAAAATGCCTAGTCGCGACGAGGTGGAACAGGCCCTGGAAGCGGCCCGGCCGGTGCTGGTGGAGCACGGCGGCAACGTGGAGCTGGTAGGGGTTAGCCCCGACGGCGTGGTGCTGGTGCGCCTGGTGGGGGCCTGCTCGGGATGCAAGCACGCCTCGGCCACCTTGCACAACATCATCGAAAAAGAGCTCAAAAAGCGGCTGCCGGATATCCTGCGGGTGGAGGCCATCCTATGACCCACGGCGCCTTGGCGCGGCTCAAAACCATTTAACCGGGCGTCAGTACTCTTAATATCATCCAGGCCCAGGGATCGGCGGGCCTGGGTCCTGCTCCGGTGGGGACACTCCCCCGGCCCCATCCCCCTGGTGATCAAGACCGGCCAGGCCATGGTGGGCGAGCTGGTGCTCGATGCCTATACCTTTGGCCTCGGCCCCATACTGCTCCCCCTGCCCACGATGTGACGCGGCTCCTGCGCAGCTGACGGCACCGGATCGATAGTGGCGTCAGCCTGATCTATCCCTGCCCCAGCCGCCCCCGCATCACCAAAATTGCGGGGCCCGCCCGGCATAAATACGCCCCGTACGCTGATGATTATTGTGAGCCTTTGACTGGATAATATACCGGTTGCTTGCTCTTTTTGTTGAACTGCTGATATGATTAATCATATAATTAGAATGATGAATATGCTATCAACAACTCACATTGAATTTGATAATTTTCTAGGATATATTCGCAGAAACCAGGGCGCGTGATGAGCACCTCAACAGGGAACAAGGTGCCAATTGATCCGCTGGGTGCTGATCCTGGCGGCGATGCCACGCCGGAAACAAAGCGTAAAGACACTGTCCACGATCGCCCTCCGACACATCCCAAGATCGACTCCAAGGAAAAATCGCAGCGTAACTTGCAATTTGAATTGCGCAAATTTCAGGTACTGTATGAACTAGCCTCGGCCCTCACCGCAGACCATAGCCTGGATGAAAACCTCCAGTTGATCGTCGAACGCACCCGCGAGTTGCTCTCGGCCGACACTTCCTATATCGCCCTGCGCGATTCGGCGCACGACGATATTTACATCCGCACCTGCAGCGGTATCCGCACGGAAGCTTTCCGAAAAATACGCATTCCCGTGGGCAAGGGGCTAGGTGGCCTGGTGGCCAGCACCCGTCAGGGATTGATCGTTGATGACTACTTCCAGGACACCCGCCTCACCCGGGCGGTGGACTCCACGGTAGCTGCCGAGGGCCTGCTTTCCGGCATGGCGGTACCCATCCAAATGGGTGAGGAAAACCTGGGGGTACTTTATATCTTCAACCGCAACCGCACTACTTTTAACCAAGATGACCTGGAGACCCTACAGCTAATCGGCAACCTGGCCGCGGTGGCCGTATCCCACGACCGGGTGGTCCGCTCCCTGCAAGACGCCAGCCGCCAACTGGAGAGCCGGGTGGCCGAAAGAACCGCCCGCCTGACCAGCGAGATCGAGCAGCGCAAAAAAACCGAAGAGGCCTTTCGGGAAAGCGAGCAACACCTGCGGGCCCTGTTTGAGCACTCCATGGACGGCATACTCACCTCCGACCCCCAACGCCGAGTCACCGACTGCAACCCGGCCTTTCTCAAGATGTTCGGCTTTTCCCGCCAGGAGGTAATAGGTAAATCCCTGGCCATCATTTACAACCATACCGAAGATTTCGAGCGTTTCGGCCGTATCGTTTATCCCGCGGTAGCCAAGGATGGCTTCTGGCGCGGCGAATGGGTCCACTATCGTAAAGACGGCACCTCCATCCCCACCGAAGCCACCATATCCCCTCTGCGAAAACCCGGAGGGGGCACCTACGGCTACGTCTCGATCATCCGTGAAGTCTCCGAGCGCAAAAAAAGTGAAGCCGCCCTGCGCCAAAGCGAAGAAAAATACCGCGACCTCTTCAACAGCATCTCCGACTTTATCTACACCCACGACCTGGAAGGACGTTTCCTAAGCGTCAACCCGGCTATTGTCAAGGCCTTGGGATACCGGGAAGACGAATTGGTGGGGTCTCCCGTAAACAAGTTTATGCTGCCCAAGTATAAAGACGATTTTATCAACTCATACCTGCCCGAGGTTATCAAACGCGGCCACAAGCGAGGGATATCAGTCTACGTGGCCAAGGACGGCAAAGAACTCTACACCGAATACCGTAGCGTCGTGGTTGAGCAGGATGGCAAACCAGCCTATGTCAGCGGCTCGGGCCGCGAGGTCACCGAACGCGTCCTGGCCGGACGCGAGATGCGAAGACTGCAGTCCCAACTGCAACAAGCCCAAAAAATGGAGGCCATCGGCACCCTGGCCGGCGGTGTGGCCCACGGCTTCAACAACATTCTACAAGCCAT
This sequence comes from Desulfarculaceae bacterium, assembly GCA_027067385.1. GTDB lineage: Bacteria > Desulfobacterota > Desulfarculia > Desulfarculales > Desulfarculaceae > JAMOVV01. Next base: position 1,800 of record JAMOVV010000081.1, on the reverse strand, counting down.
GGAAGGCTACGTGGAGCTGCTCTCCGCATCCAACTCCCTCAATCCCACCGATCGGGAATACCTGAGCCAAATCTACCGCGCGGTGCACCGGGCCGGAATTTTGGTTAAGCAGTTACTCGCTTTTAGCCGCAAAGTAGAACCCGAGCTGGTCAAGCTGGACCTCAACCAAGTGGTGTTGCAATCGCTGCGGCTCCTGAAACACGCCATTCCCAAGATGATCGAAATCAAAACCCACCTGGCCCCTAATCTCCCTAAAATCTGGGGAGACCCCAACCAGCTCGAACAAGTGCTCATAAACCTGGTAACCAACGCGCGCGACGCCATGCCCCACGGCGGCACCTTGGTGGTGCAGACCAGCCAGGTGACCCTGCGCCGCGACTACAGCGACGACCGGCTGGGCATCAAGGCCGGCCCCCACGTGCTGCTACAGGTCTCCGACAGCGGCGCCGGCATGGAGGAAGAAGAGATCGAGCACATCTTCGACCCCTTTTACACCACCAAAGAAGTGGGCCGCGGCACCGGCCTGGGACTATCCACCGTCTTTGGCATCGTGCGTGCCCACGGCGGCTACATCAACTGCATCAGCGAAAAGGGCCGCGGCACCACCTTCAAGATATACTTACCCCAAGACCGCCAACCCGAGGAAGCCGTCGCCGCGCCACCCGACTCCCAAGAACCAAGCACCCCGGATGTAGTAGCCTCGGGCCAAGAGACCATCCTGGTGGTCGATGACGAGAAGCCCATCGTGGAGATGTCCAAACAGATTCTAGAACAGTTCGGCTACCAGGTGATCACCGCCGATTGTTGCGAGACCGCTTTGGAACTATACCAAGAGCTCGGGTCAACCATTGACCTGGTAGTCCTGGACTTGGGCATGCCCGGCCTGGGCGGCCATGTTTGCCTGCAGCGGCTCACCGAGATGGACCCCGAGGTCAAGATAATCGTGGCCAGCGGTTACACCGCCGACGGGCAGATCAAGGATACCCTCAAGGCCGGGGCCAAGGACTTTTTGACCAAGCCCTTCAGCTTGAAAACTTTGGTCCAGAAGGTACATGACACTCTCAAGGGTTAACCCCAACTCATTTCTCTCATGACAATCCTCACCCTCTCGTGCTACACCTATATTTACCAGGTGCGGTCACCACCACGCTTTCCAGGCCTATGGTTTAACCGTCTGAACCAGGGCCGCCATGGAAGGGGGCTGAAGTGATCGAAGCACTAAAATCTCTGTTGCACAACGACAGCGGCATCAGCGCCGTGGAGTATGCCTTGATGCTGGCCTTAATCGGGGCCGGCTTGGCGGCGGCCATGTTGGCTTTTGGCGATGAGACCAAGAGCGTCATGGACACCGCCTCCGAGCGCATTGCGGGCGGCGGCTAGGGGGCCACGGGGGCGGAGTCGGGCGAAGCCGAGCGTTAGCGGGCGTTAGCCAAGCGGAAGCTAGGCGGATCCGAGCGAGCGCGGTGGCCAAGCGGAAGCTAGGCGGAACCGAGCGACAGCAGTGGGGGTCGGCCGGGAGGCTGGCGGCGCAAGCGGGAGCTGGGTGCATACTGGCGTAGTCGGGCGGGCCGAGCGACAGCGGGCCGTAGCCAGGCGGCAACCAGGAGGCAGGCGGGCGCAAGCGGAAGCCGGGTCGGACTAGTGGCGGCCGGGCGGCGAGCCGATGCGAGGCGGCCACCACCGCGGCGTCATCACAAAACAGACCAGGGGCTGGCCTTCATGGCACAGCCCCTGTTTTTTTGCACGGCCCCGATTTTATTACCGGCTGGTTTTACCGGTCAGCCCTCTGCCCCACCTCAG
>JAMOVV010000080.1 GCA_027067385.1 Desulfarculaceae bacterium | reverse complement strand
CCTGTTTTCACCAAGGCCTACCTGGACACCTTGCCGGTGGAGTACTAGGGGTTAACCTGCGACCCGGCAGGGGGCTTAGGCCCGTCCCGCGGGACATGATGTCCCGCCCGGCGAGCGGGAGCGAGCCGGTAGCGAGGTGGAACTTGTTTCCACCGAGCTATCTGCCGGCGCAGGCAGGAGCCGGAGCCGGCATAGCGATAGCCGCCGGCATAGAAATAGCTATTGGGTGGGCTGGTCAATTATGATACGTTTTGTCAGTTAGGCTGATGAACATGGTGGCAATTAGTTGAGAGGGGATCGGTGACAATCGGCGCGGTGAGGTGTTACACCGCCCATGAGATCTCTGGGAGACGACGATGAGCCAAGAACCGATTAAGATAGGAAAGCGCGAGAGCAAGCTGCGGGTGGACCCCAAGTGGGCCGACGTATGCTTGACCTGCGGCACCTGCGCCGGCGGTTGCCCGATCACCGGTGTCGACGGCATGGACCCGCGCAAGGCGGTACGCATGGCGGCGCTGGGTTTGGATGACGAGCTGATCAACAGCCGCTTCCCCTGGATCTGCACCCTGTGCGGCCGTTGCGAGCGCGCCTGTCCCATGGGGGTGGAGATACTGGCCATGCTGCGCACCGCGCGCGGCCTGCGCGATCGCGACGAGGTGCCCGGCCCGATCCACAAGGGCACCATGATGAACCTGGAGCGCGGCAACAACCTGGGTATTCCCAAGGACGACTTCCTGTTCTTGCTCATGGACCTGGGCAAGGAGATGCAGGACGAGGGCTGCCCCGGCTTCTACGTACCGGTGGACAAAAAGGGTGCCCGGGTGATCACCACCATCAACTCCAAGGAGCCCTTTGGCGAGCCGGACGACATGAAGTTCTGGTGGAAAATCTACTACGCCGCCAAGGAGTCCTGGACGGTATCCAGCGTCAACTGGGAAGGCGTCAACTGGGGCCTGTTCAGCGGCGACGATCCGTCGATGAAGGAGCAGGTGAGCCGCGTCCTGGAAAACGCGCGCCGGGTGGAGTCGGAGATACTACTCCTACCCGAGTGAGGCCACGCCTACTTCGCGACCAGGCTTGGTCTGCAAAAGTGGTTCCCCGAGGCCTTTGAAGAGTTCAAGGTCATGAACGTCTTCGAGCTGATGATCGAGTACATCAAGGAGGGTCGGGTCAAGATCGACCGCTCCAAGTTCGAGGGCAAGCTGGCCACGGTGCACGATCCCTGCAACTACTGCCGCAAGTCTGAAAAGACCTTTGGACACGGCTACTACGACGATATCCGCTGGATCACCGATCAAATCTGCACCGACTGGGTGGACACCTATCCCACCAAGGAAAACAACTACTGCTGCGGAGCCGGCGGCGGCGCCTGGGCCATGCCCTACACGGCCGAGCGGCTCTACTACGGCCGCAAGAAGGCCCAGCAGATCAAGGATACCGGCGCCGAGATTTGCGTGGCCCCTTGCCACAACTGCCGCGACCAAATCATGAAGGGCCTCACCCCGGAGTACGATCTGGGCATCGAGACCTTCTACCTCTGGGAGCTGTTGTCCGAGGCCATCGTCATCGAGCCCTGGTCCGAGGAGGAGCAGGAGAAGTCTCTGGCCGAAGGCGCGGCCCAGTGGGAGGCCTTTGGCATCGAGGACGACGAGGATGATTGGCAGCCGCCGGAATAGGCGAAACACCCTCGCTGATTCCAGGGCCGTCCCGCGGGGGGCGGCCCTTTTTCGTGGTGCGGGCGCCGGTGTTTTGGGGTTGCCAAGGCGGCGGGTTTATACGATTATGGCTTGGCGGGCCAGGCGTGATTTTACATGGGGAGAGAGATGGCCGAGATCAAGTCCAGCATCGAGATAGCCCTGGAGCGGGCCGCGGCCATGGGCTCAGCGTCCGACGACCGGGCGCGCCAGGAGGGTCGTAAAAAGGGCAAAGCCATGGCCCGGCGTTTCATGAGCGGTGATATCGACACCCTGCGGCTGGGGGACGAGCTGTCCCGGCTGGATGCCGCCGAGGCGTCCCACGCCCGCGCGGCGGCCCTGGAGACCATGGCGACGGAGCTGGAGCGGGGCGAGGCCGCCGCCGCCGCCGGGTTGCAGGAGCTGGCCGCCGGCACCGAGGCCGCCGCCGCGGCCGACGCCTTGCAGGAGCTGGCCCGCGACCAGCAGGAAGAGGAGGCCGCCCTCGTCGGCCAGCTCAGCCTGGAGATGGCCGAGCAGCTCTCGGCCGCGGGTATCAGCGGCACCGCGGTGGTGCCCAACCCCGGCGCCCACCCTGAGCTCACCGCGCGCCACGACGCCATCGTGGCCCAGCGGGCCGCCAAGCGCGCCGAGCTGCTGGAGCAGGTGCGCGCGGTGTTACTCCAGCCGTAGGGTCGATCCCAAGCCGCGCCAACCCCAGAAAGCACCGGCGGGCCGGAGGAATATCCTCGCGGCCCGTTCTCCTGGGTGCTTTAGCCGTGGCTTTGGGGATGAAGACCAGCTAGGGCCCCATTCGGAGGCCGCCCAGGGCCTTGGAAAACACCCCGACCTTGGCCCCGCTGCCGGAGAGGATCAAGATAACCTTGTCGTACTTGGGGTCCATGTCCTGGTAGTAGTGCCAAACCAGGGCGGCTATCCCCTGCTGGTTATTATACGGCTCGGCCATGAACATCGGCGTGACGAACATGTGGGGGAGGTCGTCTTTGATCTCCACCTTGGACATGTAGCCCAGGGAGATGAGCACGCCGATGGTTTTCTTGCGGTGGGCCTGGGTGTCCACGGCCAGGGCCTGGCCGCAAAGCGCCAGCCCCACTCCGGTGATCACCAGCCAAGCCAGGAGGCCGGCGAAAAACTTTTGTTGACGACGCAGGGTCATGATCCTTCCTCGTAGGGCAGGGCGCTTGGTGGATGATCTTTTATGACACCCCGGCCTTGGAATTTCTTGCCCGGCGGGCGACCATTTTTTACGGCCAGGGGAGGAAGACCAACTCTGCGCGGCGGCGTCTTGGGGCCGGCCCGGCCCGGCTAGAGCATGCTGAAGTAGACCTGCTCGATCACCTGGAAGTTGCGCGCGATGGCGTCGGCGCCCTGGATCACCGGGCCGTGGCCGGGCAGGATCCAGTCCAGGTCCAGCTCGGACACCCGGTTGATGGACTCCTTGAGCCGGGCCCCGTCGCCGCCGGGAAAGTCCACCCGCCCCACCCCCTGGGCAAAGACCAGGTCGCCGGCGAACAGGGCCTTGTGGCGCGGCCAGTACAGGCAGATGTGCCCCGGCGAGTGCCCCGGCGTCTTGATCACCTCAAACACCTCGCCGTCCAGGTCCAGCTCACCTTCGTCTAAAAACACCTCCGGGTTGATATCCGGGAAGGTCATGCCCAGGGCGGCGGCCAGTTGCTTGCCTTCGCCGAGCATGTAGTCGTATTCCTCGGCGCTCATGGCCAGTTTGCTCCCGGCCTTTTGCAGGCCCAGGGCGGCCTCCATGTGGTCGGGGTGACAGTGGGTGATCACCACCAGCTCGGGCAGTTTCTTGATGCGGTCGCCGGCCATGGAGGTCTCCACGTGGTTAAACAGGGCGGCGTGGCCGGGGTCCACCATCATGGAGACCCCGCCGGTGGTGAGAAAGGTGTTGCAGTTGTTGGCGGTGGGCTGGGTCCAGGGGTAGGCATAGAGGTTTTCGGCCAGTTTCATGGCGGCTCCTGGGTTGCGGGGGCTGGTTACGGCTACGATTGTGTCGTTGCCAGGGCCGCCTGTCAACACTTTGTGGGCCGCGGCCCTTTAATTACCGCCGCCGGCGTTTATAATGAGAGGGACTTTGGCAAGGGCGGTGAACTATGAGTGCCACCATCACGATAGAGACCAGCGATCACACCCAGGGGGTGGATATCACCCGCCAGGTGCAGGAGGCGGTGGAGGCCGCTTGCCTAAGCGATGGGGTGTGCGTGGTGTACGTGACGCACACCACCGCCGCGGTGGCGGTGAACGAGGCGGCCGACCCGGCGGTGATGGAAGATGTGTTCGCCGCCCTGGACCGCCTGGTCCCCTGGGACGGCCCCTACGCCCACAAAGAGGGTAACTCGGCGGCCCACATCAAGTCGGTGCTGGTGGGCTCGTCGGTGCACCTGCCGGTGTATGACGGACGCCTGCAGCTCGGTACCTGGCAGGGGATTTTCTTCATGGAGTTTGATGGCCCCCGCCGCCGCCGGGTCCTGGTGAAGACCGTAACCAACGATTGGGAATAGTCGATGTACCTACAGGACGAGTTGGAACGCCTGGCCGAGATGCGGGCCATTGACAGCGACGAGGGGGTGGCCAACAGCCTGATGCGGGTGGCCATCGCCTACCTGGACAAGGGCAAGTACGACCTGGCCGCCGAGCCCCTGGACGAGGCCTATTATCTCTGCCGCAAGCTGGAGAACCACGCAGGCCGGGCCCAGGTTTGCCTGCGCCTGGCCGACGTGGCCACCGCCGGGGAGCGCTTCGACCAGGCGCGGGAGCACCTGGCCGAGGCCGAGGAGGTCTTCGCGGCCCAAGACGACCTGGCCGGGCTGGCCGGGGTGGCGGAGCGGCGGGGCCGCCTGGAGCTCAAGGCCGGCGACCCGGCCGGGGCGGCCCGGGCCTGGGAGGAGGCCCAGGCCATGGTGCGCCGGGCCGATGACCAGGTGGGCGAGCTGCTGCTCACCCAGTACCTGGCCGGCGTGTATCGCCAGATGGGCCGCCACGACCAGGCCCTGGAGGCCTACCGTAACCTGGGACGCCTGGCCGACCAGGCCGGCGATCCCCAGCGGGTGGCCCTGGCCCTGGTGGGCATGGCCACCCTCTTGGCCGCCATGGGCCGGCGCGATCCGGCCCGCCAGGCCTTTGAGCAGGCCGAGGCGGTGTACCGGGAGCTGGGCCAGGTGCAAAGGGCCGAGCAGGTAAAGCAAGAAATGGAGCGCTTGTTGAGCGCCGACCAATAAACCACCCAAATCGCATCGGGGGTAGTAATGAAACTTAGGCGTTTGGTGGTCTTCTACCTGGCCGTGGCGGCCCTGCTGCTGGCCGGTTCCACGGCCCTGGCCGACAGCAAGGACCAGGCCGAGATACGGCTGTTGCAGGCGGCCCAGGTGATCAACAAGATCATGTCTGAAGAGGGCGGCGGTATTCCGCCGGCCCTGCTACGCAAGGCCAAGGCGGTGGGCATCTTCCCGGGCATGATCAAGGGCGGGTTCATCCTGGGGGCCAGCGCCGGCTGGGGGGTGATAATCGCCCGCCTGCCCGACGGCCGCTGGAGCGCCCCGGCTTTTTACGAGATGGGCGGCGGCAGCATCGGTCTGCAGATCGGGGCCCAGTCGGTGGACCTGATCCTGGTCTTCCCCACCGAGCAGGGGCTGCGCGGGGTGTTGCAAAACAACGTGCGCCTGGGGGCCAACATGTCGGTGGCCGCCGGCCCGGTGGGCCGCCAGGCCGGGGCCGCCCTCACCGAGGCCAGTTTCACGGCCGACGTGTACTCCTACTCGCGCGCCAAGGGTCTCTTCGCCGGGGTGAGCCTCGATGGCGTGGGCATGGGGCTCGACGCCGAGACCACCCGCAACTTCTACGGCAAGGCCTACACCGCCCAGCAGCTACTCTCCGGCGAGGTGCCGGTGCCGCCCCAGGCCCAAAAGCTCATCGAGACCCTCAACCGCTACTCCCAGTAGCCAGGGCCCGGCCGCCGGCTTTAACCGGCCGGCGGCCGGCGCCTTCAGCAGGTGCCACACCCTTTTTCCCGGTGGTCGTCATACCACGACTTGACCAGCTTCTTGAGCTCCTGGCGGTCGATATCCAAAACCCGGGCGATCTCGGCCTTGGTGAGGATGGCGGTGAAAAAGCAGAACTTGCAGAGGTAGATGAGCCCCTCCAGGTCGGGCTGGGGGTTGCGGTCCTTGGTCCACTGCTGAACGCCCTGGGCCTTGATCCGTTGGTACAGATCGTCAAAAAGCGCTGGTATGCGCGGGTCGTTTTCCTGGATCATGTCGCAGTGGCTCCGCCGTGGGGTTGCTCGTTAGCGCAATATTGCACAAGTATTTTAAGCCAATGGTGATCTGCCCTATGCGTCTTTGGTTGTTGAAGATTTTATCCAAGGCCGGCGTTAGCGGCAAGTGGCTGACTAGGCGTTTTTTGGTTGACAGAAACCTGTATGGTTCCTATAATCACCGAGATTGTGAACAGAGGGACTTTCCCTCGGTTCTCCATTGAAAAAACGGCAACTTAGACCGGCCTGGCCAAGCTTTAGCCTAGTCTGGCCGATAAGTTACACGCAAGTGTTGCCGGTGCGGTGCCGGTTATTGGCGGCAAGCATCGTGGAAAACCGGTTTCGGCGGGGTTTTTCCGCTCGGACCGTATTTATATGACTAACCATTATTTTTTACCCGTGACGGAGGGACCAGTCCATGGCTATTAAGCATCAGACTCCGATGCTGGACGAGCTCGAGAAGGGCCCCTGGCCGAGCTTTGTTACCGACATCAAAAAGATGGCGGAAGCCGGCAAGGAAGCCTGTGCCGACCTTTTGGGTCAGCTCGAGCTGTCTTACAAGGACAAGGAGGGTCACTGGAAGCACGGCGGTATCGTCGGCGTTCTGGGATACGGCGGCGGCGTTATCGGCCGTTATTCGGATGTGCCCGAATTGTTCCCCGGTGTGGAGCACTTCCATACCCTGCGTGTTAACCAGCCTGCTTCCAAGTTCTACAAGACCGAGCGCCTGCGCGAGATTCTCGACATCTGGAATCGTCGGGGCAGCGGCATGCTCAACCTGCACGGCTCCACCGGCGACATGGTGCTTCTGGGCGCCTTCACCGAGGAGCTGGAGCCCATCTTTGGCGAGATGACTTCCAAGGGCTGGGACCTCGGTGGCTCTGGTTCGGCGCTGCGCACCCCGTCCTGCTGCGTGGGCAAGGCGCGTTGCGAGTGGGCCTGCATCGACACCCAGGACCTTTGCTACACCATCACCCAGGAGTTCCAGGACGAGCTGCACCGCCCGGCCTGGCCCTACAAGTTCAAGTTCAAGATCTCCGGTTGCCCCAACGACTGCGTGGCTTCCATCGCCCGTTCCGACTGCTCCATCATCGGCACCTGGCGCGACGACATTCGCATCAACGCCGAGGCGGTGGCGGCCTATGCCGGCGGTGAGCTGGCGGCCAACGGCGGCGCCCATGGCCAGGAGACCAAGCTCGACATCCAGGCCGACGTGGTGGACCTGTGCCCCACCGGCTGCATGGCTTGGGACGGCAAGACTCTGACCATCAACAACGCGGAATGCACCCGCTGCATGCACTGCATCAACATGATGCCCCAGGCCCTGCGCCCCGGCACCGACACCGGCGCCACCATCCTGGTCGGCGCCAAGGCCCCGATCCTGGAAGGCGCCCAGTTGGGCTCGGTGATCGTGCCCTTCATGAAGCTGGAAGAGGGGCAGTACGGCGACCTGATGGACTTCGCCGAAAAGGCCATCGACTGGTGGGATGAGAACGGTAAGAACCGCGAGCGCATCGGTGAGCTGATCCAGCGCCTGGGCCTGTCGGAGTTCTTGAAGGCCGTGGAGATCGATCCTGATCCGCGCCACATCCGGGAGCCTCGTTCCAACCCCTACATCTTCTACAAGGAAGATGAGGTTCCTGGCGGGTTCCAGCGCGACATCGCTGATTACCGTGAGAAGCACGCCCGTTAGGACGGCAAAAGGAGGTTTCATACCATGCAAGATCGCATAACCGATATTGGGCCGCCGAAATACGATGAGATGTGGCCTGACGTCATCAAGGACAACTACGGCAAGTGGCTGTACCACGACATCCTGGAGCCCGGCGTCCTGCTGCACGTTTCCGAGACCGGTACCAAGCTCTACACCGTGCGTATTCCCGGTACCCGCCTGATGACCACTGACCAGGCCGAGGAGTACTGCAAGATCGCCGATGAGTTCTGCGACGGCTACTTCCGGTTCACCACTCGTAACAACATCGAGTTCATGGTGACCGACGAGTCCAAGCTGGAGGCCCTGAAAAAGGCCCTGGCCGACAAGGGCAACATGCCCCTGGGCGGCACCGGCGCCGGCGTGACCAACATCGTGCACACCCAGGGATGGGTCCACTGCCATACCCCGGCCATCGACGCCTCCGGCGTGGTCAAGGCGGTCATGGACGACCTGTTTGAGTACTGGGGCTCCCACAAGCTGCCGGCCCAGGTGCGCATCTCACTCGCCTGCTGCCTCAACATGTGCGGCGCCGTGCACTGCTCGGATATCGCTATCCTCGGCGTGCACCGCAAGCCCCCGGTCATTGAGCACTCCCACCTGGACAAGATGTGCGAGATTCCCACCACCATCGCCGCTTGCCCCACCGCGGCCATTAAGCCGTCCAAGGAAGAGGTCGACGGTGAGGTTTACAAGTCGGTGACGGTTAACGCCGACCGGTGTATGTTCTGCGGTAACTGCTACACCATGTGCCCGGCCATGCCCCTGGCCGACGCCGATGGCGACGGTATCGCCCTGTGGGTGGGCGGCAAGGTGTCCAACACCCGCTCCATGCCCAAGTTCTCCAAGCTGGCCGTACCCTTCATCCCCAACGAGCCGCCTCGTTGGCCGACCACGGTGAAGATCATTCGCCAGATCGTGGAGGCCTACGCCGCTGACGCCAACCGCTACGAGCGTGTCGGTGAGTGGGCCGAGCGGATCGGCTGGGAGCGCTTCTTCGAGAAGACCGGCCTGGAGTTCAGCCACCACCACATCGACGACTATCGCTTTGCCGCGACCACCTGGCGGAACTCCACCCAGTTCAAGTGGTAGAGATTCCCAAGGGTCGGGCTCGGCTCGGCTGATAATAACAACCGCTACCCGGGGCCGCTTGGTCCCGGGTAGTGTTTTAGGTAGGGCGTGGCGGCGTCGGTCGGGCTGGCGTAGCTGGGAAGCGCTGGGCGTTCAGGGCCGCTTGGTCCCGGGTAGTGTTAGGTATGCGGCGGCGCCGCCTGCGCGGTCGCGTGGTATCATCTAAACCCTGGCGCATTGGACATCACCCGCACGGCTCCGGCCGGGCGGCTGGCAAGAGAGACGACTGACCCATGGCACAGGTTGTACCCAGCGTGGTCGTGGCCGCCTTGCGCGGCGGGTCGGGCAAGACCACCATCGCCCTGGGGCTGATCCAGGCCCTGCGCGACCGAGGCCTGTCGGTGGCGCCGTTCAAAAAAGGGCCGGACTACATCGATCCCTTTTGGCACACCGAGGCGGCCGGCAACCCCTGCCACAACCTGGACCCCTACATGATGGGCCGCTCCCAGGTGGAGAGGTCCTTCGCCTTTCGCGCCGCTGGTTTCGACGCCGCGGTGATCGAGGGCAACCGCGGCCTGTTCGACGGCAAGGACGAGCACGGCAGCTACTCCACCGCCGAGTTGGCCAAGTGGCTCGGCGTGCCGGTGGTGCTGGCGGTGGACTGCTCCATGACCAGCCGCACCGTGGCCGCGGTGGTGCTGGGCTGCCAGCGCTTCGACCCCGGGCTGAACCTGGCCGGGGTGATCCTCAACCCGGTGGCCAACCCCCGCCAAGAGGGCGTGGTGCGCAGCGCCATCGAGAACACCTGCGGCCTGCCGGTGCTCGGCGCGGTGCCGCGGCTAAAGCTGGATTTGCCCGAGCGGCACATGGGCCTGGTGCCGCCCCAGGAGCACTCGGCGGTGTCGGAGGCCCTGCACCAGGCCGGCCGGCTGGTGGCCGCCCACGTGGACGTGGACCAGCTCATGGCCATCATGTCCACCGCCCGCACCCCGGAAACGCGGCAGCCGCCCCAGGGGCTCTTCCCCGCTGCGGGCCGGCCGCGGGCGGCCGAGGTGACCATCGGGGTGGTGCGCGACGCGGCCTTTGGTTTCTACTACGCCGACAACCTGGAGGCCCTCACCAACCACGGGGCACGCCTGGTCTACTGCTCGGCTCTGGATGACAGGTCCCTGCCGGCGGTGGACGCCCTGTACATCGGCGGCGGTTTTCCCGAGACCCACGCCGCCAGCCTGGCGGCCAACCGCTCCTTCTGCCGGGCGGTGAAGGAGGCGGCCGAGGATGGCCTGCCCATCTATGCCGAGTGTGGCGGCATGATGTACCTGGGCCACAGCCTGGTGGTCCAGGGCCAGGCCTACCACCTGGCCGATGTCTTCCCGCTCAGCTTCGAGATGCAAAACAAGCCCCAGGGACACGGCTACTCGGTATGCCTGGTGCAAGAGGACAACTGGTTCATGGAACCGGGATTGGAGTTTCGGGCCCACCAGTTCCACTATTCCAAGCCGGTGCCCCTGCCCGGGGCCGAGCTGCAGTTCGCCTACCTGGTCCAGCGGGGCAAGGCCATTTTGGGACAAGGCGGCGGGTTGATATACAAAAACGTGCTGGGCACCTACCATCACATCCACGTGCTGGGACTGCCGCAGTGGGCCGGCGCCATGGTGGGTGCGGCCCGCCGGAGGTCATTAGATGCTTGACACTTGGCCCATTGAGGGATATGGTGTCAGACGTTGTGAAAAATGATTCATGTCTGGAGGTTATATAGATGGCCGAGATCAAAGATGTCGTTTTGCAGGTCATGGAGAAGAAGAAAAAGCGCATGATGATGAAGGACCTGCTCAAAGAGTGCAAGAAAATCGATCCTTCCATTGAAAAGCGGCCACTGAAGAAAGCCACTTCCGCGATGATCATGGATGGCTCCCTGGCTTACTGGTCCAGCGGGTCCACCACTTACTTTGCCCTGCCCGGCAGCAAGGCCCCCGAGGGCGAGGACTAGAGCGGCGGCTCGCAGCTTAATTTGGTTGCTACTTTTATACCCTTCGCCCGGGACCGGAGTGTCCGCTGATCCCAGGCGAGGGGTGTTTTGTCCCCAACGGCCACCGAGGCCCCGGCCGGGCGTTCGGTGCGGGCGGTCCCTTGCGGCGGCCGGGATGTGAATCATGGCGAAAATAGACAACACCAGCGGTGTGCCGGAAGATGAATTCATGCGCGAGGGGCTGATAGATCGGCTGGCCCAGTACCTGGAGGCCGAGCCCGACGCCTGGCATATCCGCTACAACCTGGCGGTGGCCCTGCTGCACGACGACCGCGCCGACGAGGCCCTGGAGCAGTTCCACCAGGTGCTGGCCCAGGCCCCCAAGCACATGGAGAGCCTGGTGAACATCGGCGGCATCCACCTGTCGCGCGGTGACGCCGGCGAGGCCCTCAAGGCGTTCACCAAGGCGCTGAGCGTCTGGGACGTGCCCATGGTGCGGGCCAACCTGGCGGTGGCTTACCTGCAGCTGGGACAACTGGAACAGGGGGTGGACCAGCTCAAGCGGGCCCTGGAGGTGAACCCGCATATGCCCGACGCGCTCACCAACCTGGGCTCGGCCTACATCCGCCTGGGACAGTTGGACTTGGCCGCCGAGGTAAGCCGCCAGGCCCTGGAGTTGGCGCCGGACTTCGCCATGGCCCACAACAACCTGGCGGTGGTGCTGCAGGAACAAGGCGACACCGCCGCCGCGGCCGAACACGCCTCCCGGGCGGTGGAGCTGGGCTATCCCGTACACAGCGATCTGCTGGCCAAGCTCGGGTTATCATAAACATTTTCAGCCACTGCGCATGATCGGGACGGGTGGGAGGTCCGCTTGTACCGGGCGCTGAACTTTGTGAGCAAGTGGGTGAAAATTATTTCATTGCACCCCTTGACTCTTTAGGGTTTCGCGGCTATACAGGTTCAGGTCGACCACCTTTTGCAGGTCGTGTCGCAATGTCAGCTTACCCGAAACGCGCACCGTAGTGTTGCGGCAGACGGGTTAATAATTTGTCCTGGTTGCGGGAAAGGTCTCCAGCCGGGCTCATTTGAGCAAGGAGGTTGTCATATGTTTTTGGTGGAAGTTGATGCCGACAAGTGCATCGGCGACGAGGAGTGCGTGGAGGTTTGCCCCGTGGACGTGTACGAGATGCAAGACGGCAAGGCGGTCCCGGTAAACGCCGAGGAGTGCCTGGGCTGTGAGAGCTGCATCGAGGTGTGCGAGCAAGACGCCATCACTATCACCGAGCAGTAGTTCCACTTAGCGCCAGTAAAAAAATTCCGTCGCGGGAGCTTCCCGCGGCGGATTTTTTTGGCTTAGGGCCAACCCGCCGTGGTCACACGTCCCCAAGGCCGTCCCCTGCTTAAAACCGGCCCACCTGCACGTTAACCGCGACGGCTGTTTTCCCCACAAAAGGGCCGGCTCTCTCCGCGCTAACTTTTGAGGCTGGTTTCACCCCACAAAAAGGCCGGCCCCTTAGGACCGGCCCACCTGCACGTTAACCGCGACGGCTGTTTTTCCCACAAAAGGGCTGGCTCTCTCCGCGCTAACTTTTGAGGCTGGTTTCACCCCACAAAAAGGCCGGCCCCTCAGGGCCGGCCCACCTGCGGCGGCTATGGCCGGGTTACTTCTTCTTGGGGTGACACTGCGCGCACTTGGTCGGGCCCTTCTTGGCCTTCTTGTGGCAGTCGCGGCAGTTCTTGTGGAAGGCGTTGTAGAGGCTGAGCATCTTGCCATCGTTCTTCTTGGGCGACTTGTGGCAGGTACCGCACTTGGCGACCTTGTCGCCTTCCTTCCATACCTGCTTGCCGTCTTTGTAGTTGTGGTGGCACTCCGTGCAAGCGATCTTGTAGTCCACCGAATGCTTCTTGTGGGGGAAGACCACCGCCGACTTCTTATGCTTCGTGAAAACGGCGGTCTCAAAAATTTCCAAGGTGTCGGCGACTTCGCCGGACTTGGTCTTCTGCGCCCAAACGGCCGTAGTGAACAGGGCCACGGCGGCAAAGGCGACACAGACCAGGATGGCCAACAGGCGCTTTTTCATGACTCTACCCTTCCTTCTGGCATTACCGGATTAACTTTTGGTTCTTGGGTTGACCCTATATACCGATTTTCACAAAAGGTTGTCAATAAATTTATCTCTACCATGGCTTTGTGATTTAGTTGACGGCTAGTTAAAGGGGTCTCTTACCATGGGGGCGGCGAATTTACTCGGCGGCCTTCACCTCTTCCCAAAGTTGGTTCATCTGCTCCAGGCTTAGAGACTCCCATGCAAGGCCCCGCTGCTTGAGTATCTTTTCCATCTGGCTGAAACGGCGCCGGAAACGCCGATTGGCCGCCCGCAGGCAGGCCTCGCTGTCGAGCCCGCGGTGCCGGGCCCACTGGGCCAAGGCGAAAAACAAGTCGCCCAGCTCGGCTGCCGCCTGCTCGTCGTCGCCGGCCTGGCGCAACTCACGGCATTCCTCGGCCACCTTGTCGAGGACCTGGTGGGCCTGGCGCCAATCAAAGCCCACCCGGGCGGCGCGGGAGCCCATGCGCTGGGCCACCACCAGGGCCGGGGCCGAGAGCGGCACGCTCTGCAGCAGCCCCTGGCCGCTGTCGCGGCGCTCCTGATTTTTGATCTGCCCCCAGAGGTCGCGCACCTGCTCGGCCCGTTGCATGGCGTCCTGGTCGCCGAATACGTGGGGGTGGCGGCGGGTCATCTTGGCGTGCACCGTTTCGATCACCTGGCGCAGGTCGAAGTGGCCCTGCTCCTGGTACAGGCGCACCATGAAGACCACCTGGAACAGCAGGTCGCCGAGCTCGCCGCGGGCCTCGGCTGGTTGGCCGGACTCCACCGCCTCGGCCGCCTCAAAGGCCTCTTCCAATAGGTAGGGGGTAACGCTGGTGGTGGTCTGTTGGCGATCCCAGGGGCAACCGTCCGGGGCGCGCAGGCGGGCTATCAGTTGGTCCAGGCGCTCCAGGGCCGCGCCGGCGCCGGATGGCGGGTCGGAGCTCATCGGGTGGGGGTTGTTGGGGTCCCACCGCCGCCCTTGGGGGCCGACATCTGTTCCTGCAGCTTGGCCGCCCGCTCCCGCAGGCCGGTGGTCCACTGCTCGGGCACCAGGTTGACCAGGTAGCTCCCGGCCTTGAGTATCCTGGGTTGCAGCCAGGACTGTTGCAGGGACTTGGGGACCCCGAAGGGCACCAGCAGCAGCAAGAGGTTGATCACCAAGTAGCAGACCAGGATTCCCTTGACCAGGCCGGCGCCGGCGCCCAACAGGCGGTCGATGCCCGAGAAGGGTCCGGTGCGGATGATCTTGGAGAGGATATGGCCCAGGTAGGCGAAGACCATGATCACCAGCAACAGCACGGCGCCGTAGGCCACCGGTTCCATCCAGGTCGGCGGGGTGGAGCCCAGGTCGAACCAATGGGCCATGGCCGCGGCCAGGGGTTGGTAAAAAATGGCGCTGAGCAGCACCGAGGCCACCAGGCCCACCAGGCCCACCACCTCGCGCACCAGGCCACGCATGAGCGAACGCACCAAGAACAGCAGCAGCAGGGCGCCGAGGACTATATCCAAAATACTGATTTGATCAAACATGACAACCATGCAGTAGCACGCCCGCCCCGATGGTGTCAAGGGCGCCCGCCCCATGGGCCGCCGGCGGGCAAATAGTTTTTGCGTCGTTTTATTAGTGGGTTAAGATGTGAGCCTGCGGCCGGTCCCGTGGCAGAGCGGCTTGCCCCCCTGGCACCGCTGTGGTAAAGATGGGCCAAGAGGAGGGATATGATCTGTCATAGCCACAGCTTGGAGTTCGCCGGCACCAGCGGCACCGACATCCACGACATCACCTCGGCGGTGGCCCAGGTGGTGTCCGCCAGCGGGGTGGATATGGGAGTGGTGACGGTACACGCGCCGGGGTCCACCGCCGCGGTGACCACCATCGAGTACGAGTCGGGCGCCCTGGCCGACCTGGTGCGGGTGTTGGAAGAGATCGCGCCGGCCGGCGGCGACTACGCCCACAACCAGCGCTGGCACGACGGCAACGGCTACAGCCACGTGCGCGCCGCCCTGATGGGGCCTTCGCTCTCGGTGCCCATCCAAGACGGCGCGCCGGTGCTGGGCACCTGGCAGCAGATGGTGCTGTTGGACTTTGACAACAAGGCCCGGTCGCGGCGCCTGGTGGTGCAAGTCCTGGGCGTGGCGGCCTAGCATGTCCGAGCAGCGCCTCAGCTTCGACGACAGCGACAGCCTGCGCTCCCTGCTGGGACCGCACGAGGCCAACCTGCGCCACCTGGCCGACGACGCCGGGGTGTCGGCTCGGGCCCGGGGCGGCGAGGTGGTGCTCAGCGGACCGGACGAAGCCGTGGCCCTGGCCACCGCGGTGCTGGAGCAGCTCTACCAATTGATCCACCAGGGCTACCCGGTCTACGAGGTGGACGTGGATTTCGCGGTGCGCATCCTGGCCGCCGACCCCGCCGCCTCGCTCAAGGACATCTTCCTGGACCAGGTCTACATCACCGGCAAGCGCCGCATCATCAGCCCCAAGACCATCAACCAGAAGAAGTACATCGAGGCCATCCGGCGCCACGATATCGTGTTCGGCATCGGCCCGGCCGGCACCGGCAAGACCTACCTGGCCATGGCCATGGCGGTGGACTGCCTGCTCAAAGGCAAGGTGGACCGCATCGTGCTCTGCCGGCCGGCGGTGGAGGCCGGCGAGCGCCTGGGCTACCTGCCCGGCGACCTGGCCGACAAGGTCAACCCCTACCTGCGGCCGCTCTACGACGCCCTGCACGACATGATCGACTTTGACAAGGCCGGCCGGCTCATGTCCAAGGGGGTGATCGAGGTGGCCCCCCTGGCCTTTATGCGCGGCCGCACCCTCAACTCGGCCTTCGTGATCCTGGACGAGGCCCAGAACGCCAAGACCGAACAGATGAAGATGTTTCTCACCCGGCTGGGCTTCGACTCCCGGGCGGTGATAACCGGCGACGTGACCCAGGTGGACCTACCCGGGGGCACGGCCAGCGGACTGGTGGAGGCCCGCCGTATCCTGGCCGGCATCAAGGGCATATCCTTCATCCTGTTCAACGAGACCGACGTGGTGCGCCACAGCCTGGTGCGGGCCATCATCCGGGCCTATGATGAAGACGGCCTGCGCCGGGACCCCGGCCGGCCGGCCGGGCAGCCGGAGCCGCATGCTGATTGAGCTGGACAACCGGCATCCCCGGCGCCGGGTGGACCAGACCGGGCTGCGCCGTCGCCTGGCCCGGGTGCTGCGGGCCCAGGGCTGCCCGGAGGCCAGCGAGTTGTCGGTGGTGCTGGTGGACGACCCGGCCATGGCCGAGTTGAACCAGCGGCACATGGACCGGCGGGGGCCCACCAACGTGCTGGCCTTTCCCATGGACGCGGCCGCCGGCCTGGGGGACGAGCCGGCCGACGGGGCCCCCTACCTGTTGGGCGACGTGGTGGTCAGCCTGGACACCGCGGCCCGCGAGGCGGCCGAGCACCAGCTGGAGCCCGGGGAACACCTGGTGCGCCTGCTCATCCACGGCCTGCTGCACCTGCTGGGGCACGACCACCTGCCCTCGGCCGAGGCCGCCCGCCGCATGGAAGAGCTTACCGAACGCCTGCTTCTGCTTAGCCGGGCGGACGAGGAGGAATGACCGTGGCACGCTTATCAGTCAACGTGGATCACGTGGCGACCCTGCGCCAGGCGCGCGGCATCGACGAACCGGACCCGGTGTGGGCCGCGGTGTTGGCCGAAAAGGCCGGGGCCCACGGCATCATCGCCCACCTGCGCGAGGACCGCCGCCACGTGCAGGACCGCGACCTGGCGGTGCTGCGCCAGGTGGTCAAGGGCCGGCTGAACATGGAGATGGCGGCCACCGAGGAGATGCTGCGCATCGCCGGCGAGCTGGCCCCGGACATCGCCACCCTGGTGCCCGAGCGCCGCCAGGAGCTCACCACCGAGGGCGGCCTGGACGTCAAGGGCAACCAGGAGCACATCAAGCAGGCGGTGGCCCGGCTCAACGACGCCGGCATCGAGGCCAGCCTGTTCATCGATCCCGAGCCGGAGCAGATCAAGGCGGCCCACCTCTGCGGGGCCCAGGTGGTGGAGCTGCACACCGGCAGCTATGCCAACGCGCGCGGCCCAAGCGCCGTGGCCCGGCACCTGGGAGCCTTGGACGACGCGGCCCGCCTGGCCGCCCGCCTGGGCCTGCGGGTGGCCGCCGGCCACGGGCTGAACCTGGTCAACGTGGAGCCGCTGCTCAAGGTGCCGGAGATCGAGGAATACTCCATCGGCCACTCCATCGTGGCCCGCGCCGTGTTCGTGGGCTTTGAGCAGGCGGTGGCCGAGATGCTGGCCCTGGTCAAGACCGCGCTGACCCAGCGGCCCTCCGAACCGCCGCGCCGCAGACTGTAGGCCCGGCGTGATCATCGGCCTGGGCATAGACCTGGTGCACGTGCCGCGCCTGGAGCGCACCTGGCGGCGCTTCGGTGACCGGTTTCTGCGGCGTTGTTTCCAGCCGGCCGAGGCGGCCCAGGCCACCGGCCGGCCCCGGCCGGCCTCGGCCCTGGCCATGCGTTTCGCGGCCAAGGAGGCCTTTGCCAAGGCGGCCGGGCTGGGCATGAAGGGGCTGGCCTTTCACGAGATAGAGGTGGTGCACGACCCGCGGGGCAAGCCCGGTCTGCGCCTGCACGGCCGGGCCCGCGCCTGGGCCGCGGATAACTCGGTGGCCGCCTGTCACCTCAGTCTCACCGACGAAGGCGAATACGCCGGCGCGGTGGTGGTGTTGGAAAAATGATGATCTTGGTTACGGCAGAGCAGATGCGCCGGGCCGACCGGCGCACCATTGCAGAAATAGGTTTGCCGGGCGCGGTGCTGATGGAAAACGCCGCCCAGGGCGCGGTGCGGGTGCTGAGCCGGGCGGTGGGTGATATCGCCGGCCTGGACGTGGCCGCCTTTTGCGGCCGGGGCAACAACGGCGGCGACGGCCTGGCCATGCTGCGTATCATGGCCAACCAGGGGGCCCGCTGCCGGGCCTACCTCATGTGCCGCGGCCAGGACCTGGCCGGCGACGCGGCCCTCAACTACCGGGTGGCCCTGGCCTGCGGGGTGCAGGTGACCGAGGTGCCCGACGAGGAGAGCCTGGAGCGCCTGCTGCCCGGGATGGTCGGGCACCAGCTCTACCTGGACGCCCTGTTGGGCACCGGTCTCAACTCCGAGGTGCGCGGCCGCTATCGCCGGGCCATTGAGCTGCTCAACGACCTGGAGGCCCCGGTGCTGGCGGTGGACATCCCCAGCGGGCTCTGCGCCGACACCGGCCAAGTGCTGGGCACGGCGGTGCGGGCCGATTTCACGGCTACCTTCGGCCTGGTGAAGCTGGGCCTGGCCCTGGAGCCGGGCGATCTGGTGGGCGAGCTCACCCTGGTGGACATATCCATCCCGCCCAAGGTAGCCGTGGAGCTGGAGCCCCGGGCGGCGATGATCGAGGCGGAGCTGGTCGCCGGGCTGTTGCCGCCGCGCCCGGCCGGCGGCCACAAGGGCACCTTCGGCCACCTGCTGGTGGTGGGCGGCTCGCCGGGCAAGAGCGGGGCGGTGTGCCTGGCCGCCCAGGGCGGGCTGCGCGCCGGGGCCGGGTTGGTGACCGTGGGCCTGCCGGTCGGGCTCAACCCAGTGGCCGAGGTGAAGCTCACGGCGGCCATGAGCCTGCCGCTGGCCCAGACGCCGGGCGGCGGCCTGGCGGCCGAGGCCCGCCCGGCCGTGGCCGAGCAGGCCGCCCGCAGCACGGCCGTGGTGCTGGGTCCGGGGCTGGGCGAGGACCCGGCCAGCCGCGAACTGGCCGCCGATCTGGCCGCCGAG
This sequence comes from Desulfarculaceae bacterium, assembly GCA_027067385.1. Lineage (GTDB taxonomy): Bacteria > Desulfobacterota > Desulfarculia > Desulfarculales > Desulfarculaceae > JAMOVV01. The sequence goes on along the minus strand of JAMOVV010000080.1, from coordinate 25,081 downwards.
CTGCCCACGCCCCTGGTGGTGGACGCTGACGGGCTCAACGCCCTGGCCGGCCGCGACTTGGACGGCCTGGGCTGGGACGCCCGCCGGGTGATCCTCACCCCCCACCCCGGCGAGGCGGCCCGCCTGCTTAACTGCACCGTGCCCGAGATCCTGGCCGACCGGTCGGCGGCGGCGCGGCGTCTGTCGCAGCGTAGCGCCGCGGTGGTGGTACTCAAGGGCGCGCGCACCGTGGTGGCCTCCCCCGGTGGCGACCTGTGGGTGAACCCCAGCGGTAACCCCTTGCTGGCCAGCGGCGGCAGCGGCGACGTGCTGGCCGGGACAGTGGGCGGCTTGCTGGCCCAGGGCCTGGAGGCCCTGGAGGCGGCCCTGGTCGGGGTGCTGGTGCACGGCCTGGCCGCCGACTTGGCCCGGGCCGACTACGGCCGGCGGGGCCTGGCGGCCGAGGAACTGGCCGATTACCTGCCGCCGGCCTTCGCCCTTTTGGAAGAAGAACCCGGCGACCAGCCCGAGCCGGAACCGGACGGTTCTTGATCTGGCCTAGATGGCGTGGTAGATGCCGATAAAGGAAGCATCCCTGGAACTGGACGGCGAGCAGGCCACCGCGACCCTGGGGCGGGCCCTGGCCCGGGCCCTGGACCCCGGCGCGGTGGTGCTGCTGTACGGCGACCTGGGGGCCGGCAAGACGGTGCTGGCCCGGGGACTGGCCCGCGGGCTGGGGGTGGACCAGGCCTATGCCATCGTCTCACCCACCTTCACCCTGCTAAACGTCTACCCGGGCCGCACCCGGTTTTACCACGCCGACCTGTACCGCTTGCAGGAGGGCGAGGCGGCCGAGCTGGAGTTGCTGGACCAGGCGGCCGACGGAGTGCTGGCCGTGGAGTGGGCCGAGCGGGGCCGGGGACTGTGGCCGGCCGAGGGAATTGAGGTAGAGTTGACCATCGTGGACCTCGACCGGAGACGGGCGGACCTGCGCGGACCGGCCGACCGGGTAGGGCGCGTGGTAGACTACTGTAAACGTATGCTATGAGAAGTATGAGATGGCGTTGATAGTACAAAAATACGGCGGCACCTCGGTGGGCAGCATTGAGCGCATCAAGAACGTGGCGGCCAAGGTAAAGGCCCGCGCCGAGGCCGGCAACCAGTTGGTGGTGGTGCTCTCGGCCATGGCCGGGGTGACCGACCGGCTCATCGACCTGGCCTGCCAGGCCAGCCAGGACCCCGACCCCCGCGAGTTGGATGTGCTCATGGCCACCGGCGAGCAGCAATCGGTGGCCTTGTTCACCATGGTGGCCCGTGACCTGGGCATGAAGGCCCATTCCCTGCTGGGGTTCCAGGCGGCCATCCTCACCGACCACATGTACGGCCGGGCGCGCATCGCCAATATCGAGTCCCAGCGCATCCGGCAGATGCTCGACACCGGCCACGTGGTGGTGGTGGCCGGCTTCCAGGGCCTCGACGCCGAGACCGGCGACGTCACCACCCTGGGCCGCGGCGGCAGCGACACCACGGCGGTGGCCCTGGCCGCCGCCCTGCAGGCCGACGTATGCGAGATATTCACCGACGTGGACGGAGTCTACACCACCGACCCCAACCTGGTGCCCAACGCGCGTAAACTGCCCCAGGTATCCTACGACGAGATGCTGGAGATGGCCTCCCTGGGGGCCAAGGTCCTGGAAATCCGCTCGGTGGGCTTTGCCAAGGAGTTCGGGGTGCGGGTCCACGTTCGTTCAACCTTTAGTGACGAGGAGGGCACCATGGTGGTTCCCTATAACGAAATCCGCGAGAGACTGGCTGTCAGTGGGGTGGCCTACAACAAGAACGAGGCCCGCATCACCGTCAAGGGCGTGCCGGACCAGCCCGGCGTGGCCATGAAGCTGTTCACCCCGGTCTCCGAGGCGGGCATCGTGGTGGATGTCATCATCCAGAACTCCAGCGAGGATGGACACACCGACCTCACCTTCACCGTGCCCAAGACCGACTACAAGCACGCCATGCAACTGGTGGCCAAGGTGGCCGCCGACATCGGGGCCGACGAGGTGTTGGGCGACCCGGATATCGCCAAGATATCGATCATCGGCACCGGCATGCGCAACCACTCCGGCGTGGCCACCCGCATGTTTTCCGCCCTGGCCCGGGAAAACATCAACATACAGATGATCAACACCAGCGAGATCAAGATATCCTGCGTGGTGCAAGAGAAGTACACCGAGCTGGCCGTGCGCGTGCTGCACGACGCCTTTGGCCTGGCCGAGGAAAACCAGCCGGCGAGCGAAGAGGTGGTGTAACACCCCCGGCCGGCGCCCTTGCGGTGCTGGCCGGTCTACCAAACCCCGGCCGGCGTCTTGCCCCTTGACCCTGGAGCACTCTTCAAGCGACAATAGCACTTACGAAGGTGCCCAAAGGGAGCGGGGAGGTCCCGGCCGTAGGGGCATTTTCGATATTTTATCAATTATACCCATTAAGTAACGGTGACATGCGCTGGGTGGGCCAGGCAGGCCGCCGCCGTGGTGGGGTGCGATGCCGTCTTGGGGAGTCCGCCCGGCCCGGCGCTGCCAATACCGGGTTTCCCGGGCGTGTGCTCAAGAAATCGCACCTTGGTGTAAGCAATTGTGGGCCCGGGGCGTCGTCAAGATGACCGAGGAATGGACCAGATAAGCCGGGAGGGGGCGAAGCCATGAAAAAAACTATAGGTCTTCTCTTTATCATATCGTTGGTGTGTGGCCTTGCCCTGACGGCCCACGCCGCACAACTGCACTGGCAGGGTTATATTCCGGGCGATGGCCGCCAGGTGGGACCGATCAACCTGCAGGCCGGGGCCAAGTACTACATCCAGGTGGAAGGCTCCCTGATCTTCGGCCGAAGCATCATGGGGGGTATCCTGAGAAACGACTCGTGTTACAGCTTTGGCGAGCCGGGGGCCCAGCGACCCATGACCATTTTGCAAAACAACCTGGGGATCAACTACTGTCCCGGGACCTATAATCCCGGCCATGTCTACCGCTCGGCCCACTTTATCTCCAATGGCCAGCCTATCTTCTTCCGCATAGTCGATACCGACTACCGGGATAACCAGGGTGGACTGCAGGTGAAGATATTCCGGGTCAGCTCGCCTCCTCCCAACCCCAACTGGCGTTGCCGCCGCTACGCCGACCAGGCGGTGGACCAGAATCGGCGTAACCTGCAGTGGGGCTGCGGGTTCATCGGCAACCGCTGGAGCAACAACTGGAACGGCCATTACAACTGGTGCCTTGGAGTTAGCGTCGCGGCGGCCAACAGCGAGAGCCAGGCCCGTACCAACGCCTTGAACCGGTGCCAGGGCAACGCCAACCAGCGTTGCCGCCGCTACGCCGACCAGGCGGTGGACCAGAATCGGCGTAACCTGCAGTGGGGCTGCGGGTTCACCGGCAGCCGCTGGAGCAACAACTGGAACGGTCACTACAACTGGTGCCGTGGGGTTAGCGTCGCGGCGGCCAACAGCGAGAGCCAGGCCCGTACCAACGCCTTGAACCGGTGCCAGGGCACCACCAACCGGCGTTGCCGCCGCTACGCCGACCGAGCGGTGAACCACAACCGGCGCAACTTGCAGTGGGGCTGCGGGTTCACCGGCAGCCGCTGGAGCAACAACTGGAACGGCCACTACAACTGGTGCCGTGGGGTTAGCGCCGCGGTGGCCGACAGCGAGAGCCGGGCCCGGGTCAGCGCCTTAAACCGGTGCCGGGGCAGCGCCAACCGGCGTTGCCGCCGCTACGCCGACCGGGCGGTGAACCAGAACCGTACCAACTTGCGGCGGGGCTGCGGGTTCACCGGCAGACGCTGGAGCAACAACTGGAACGGCCACTACAACTGGTGCCGTGGGGTTAGCGCCGCGGTGGCCAACAGCGAGGATCGGGCCCGGGTTAACGCCCTCCACTCTTGCCAGAGTGGGGTGAGCCAGCGCTGCCGCCACTATGCCAACCGGGCGGTGAACCAGAACCGGCGCAACCAGCAATGGGGCTGCGGGTTCACCGGCAGACGCTGGAGCAACAACTGGAACGGTCACTACAACTGGTGCCGCCGGGTGAGCGCCGCGGTGGCCCACCGCGAGGACCAGGCCCGGGTTAACGCCCTCCATTCTTGCCAGGGTGGGGTGAACCAGCGCTGCCGCCGCTACGCCGACCGGGCGGTGAACCAGAACCGTACCAACTTGCGGCGGGGCTGCGGGTTCACCGGCAACCGCTGGAGCAACAACTGGAACGGCCACTACAACTGGTGCCGTCGGGTGAGCGCCTCCACCTCCCGGCATGAAGACCAAGCCCGTGTCAACGCCCTGAACCGGTGTCAGGGCAGCGCCAACCAGCGTTGCCGCCGCTACGCCGACCGGGCGGTGAACCAGAACCGGCGCAACCTGCGTTGGAACTGCGGGTTCACTGGCAACCGCTGGCAAAATAACTGGAACAACCACTACAACTGGTGCCGGGGGGTGAGCGCCGCGGCGGCCAACAGCGAGGACCGGGCTCGGGTTAACGCCCTCAACTCCTGCCGTTCCGGCGGCGGGGGCAACGTAGTGCGCTTCAACAACCCGCGCTACAACGGCCTGCCCTGGGACTGGTGCCTCACCTGGGCCACCAACTGCGGGCAGCCGGCGGCCGACGACTTCTGCCGCAAGAAGGGCTACCACCACGCGGTGCACTGGTACAAGCGCGACTTCAACGCCACCTGGGTGGTTAACTCCGGGCGCCGCTGCGACGGACGCTGCGGCGGGTTCCTCTACGTGGACTGCGCCCGCTAAACGCCGCCGGGCGGCAACCCGTCCTTGCGGGAGCTATGCCCGGGTGATACTAAGAAAAGGAAAAGGGGCGGGGCCACCGGTCACAGGGCCGGCCCCCCGCCACCTTTTCCTTAACTGATTTACGGGAGAAGAGCATGTCCGACATCGGCGTTACGGTTACCCAGCATCTTCTCAGCCAACAGCAGGAACACGGCGGCGCCACCGGCGCCTTTACCCGCCTGCTCAACGAACTGATCCTCTCGGCCAAGATAATCTCGCGCGAGGTGACCAAGGCCGGGCTGGTGGACATCCTGGGCTTCACCGGGGCCAAAAACGTGCAGGACGAGATGGTGCAGAAGCTCGACGAGTTCGCCCACGACACCATCGTCCGCCGCATGGCCCAAAGCCGCCACCTCTGCGTCATGGGCTCGGAAGAAGACGCCGACCCCATCGAGATCCCGCCCCAGGCCGAGACCGGCGACTACGTGCTGCTCTTCGATCCCCTGGACGGCTCTTCCAATATCGACGCCAACGTGAGCATCGGCACCATCTTCAGCATCCTGCGCAAGCAGTCCACCTGCCTGGGCTATCGCATGGAAGACCTGCTGCAGCCGGGATACCGCCAGGTGGCCGCCGGCTACTTCCTCTACGGTTCCTCCACCATGATGGTCTACACCACCGGTAACGGGGTGAGCGGCTTCACCCTGGACCCCTCGGTGGGCGAGTTCCTGCTGAGCCACCCCAACATCCGCATCCCCGAGCGGGGTAAGATTTTCAGCGCCAACCTGGGATACTGGGACTACTGGGACCAGGAGGTGCAAAACTACTTCCGCTACCTGCAGCGCCCCGACGACACCAAGCCGGTCTACTCCTGCCGCTACATCGGTTCCCTGGTGGCCGACTTTCACCGCACCCTGCTCTACGGCGGGGTCTTCCTCTACCCGGCCGACCACAAGGACCCCCGCAAGCCCCACGGCAAACTCCGCCTGCTCTACGAGTGCTCGCCCCTGGCCATGGTCTGTGAGCAGGCCGGCGGCGCGGCCAGCACCGGCCACGGCCGCATCCTGGACGTCGAGCCCGATGAGCTGCACCAGCGGGTGCCCCTGATCATCGGCAGCGCCGAGGAGGTCAAGCTGGCCGAGCGGTATTTCAGTGGCCAACCAAACTGAGCCGGACCCGGGCCGCCTGGTCCTGGGTATCGAGTCCTCCTGCGACGAGACCGCCGCCAGCCTGGTGGCCCACGGCCACCGGGTGCTGAGTTCGGTCATCGCCAGCCAGGTGAAGGACCACGCCCCCTTTGGCGGGGTGGTGCCCGAGCTGGCCAGCCGGCGGCACTTGAGCAACCTGGTCCCGGTGATCAACCGCGCCCTGGACCAAGCCGGCCTGGACTTCAGCCGGCTCAGCGGCATCGCGGTGACCCAGGGCCCCGGCCTCATCGGGGCGCTGTTGGTGGGGCTGGCCGCGGCCAAGGCCCTGGCCTTTGGCCGGGACCTGCCGGTGGTGGGGGTGAGCCACCTGGAGGGCCACCTGGCCGCCCTGGGCCTCATGGACCCGCCACCGCCGTATCCCCACCTCTGCTGCCTGGTCAGCGGCGGCCACACCAGCCTGTTTTTGGTGCGGGGGCCGGGCCGGCAGGAAGAACTCGGGGCCACGGTGGACGACGCGGCCGGCGAGGCCTTTGACAAAGTGGCCAAGCTCTACGGCCTGGGCTATCCCGGCGGGGTGGTCATCGACCGCCTGGCCCGCAAGGGCGACCCCGCGGCCATGGCCTTTCCCCGCCCCCGCCTGCACGACGGCACCCTGGACTTCTCCTTCTCCGGGCTCAAGACCGCGGTGGTCTACTATCGCCGCGACCACCAGGGCGAGTCCTACCGCCTGGAAGACCTGGCCGCCTCGTTCCAGGAGGCGGTGGTGGAGGTGCTGGTGAAAAAGACCCTGGCCGCGGCCAAGGCCACCGGGGTGGGGCACCTGGCCCTGGCCGGCGGGGTGGCGGCCAACTCGCGCCTGCGCGCCGCCATGCGCCAGGCGGCCGACGAAAACCACCTGGGCATCACCCTGCCGCCGGTGGAGCTGTGCACCGACAACGCCGCCATGATCGCCGCCGCCGGCTGCCACCGCCTGCGCGCCGGCCACCGGTTGGCCTGGGACGCCGACGCCATCAGCCGCCTGCCCACCGGTGGCGCCCTGCCCGTGGGGGTCTAGACATGACCCACCCCCGCGAGTTGCTCAAGGCCCACGGTCTGTTCGCCACCAAGCGCCGCGGCCAAAACTACCTGGTCCACCCGGCCACCGCCCGGGCCATCGCCGGGGCGGCCGGCATCGACCCCGAAGACACCGTGGTGGAGATCGGGGCCGGCCTGGGGTCCCTCACCCTGGCCTTGGCCCCCTTGGCCCGCCGGGTGATCGCGGTGGAGGTGGACCGGGGCATACACCGGGCCCTGGTGCAGGTGCTGGACCGCGCCGGGGTCTCCAACGTGGAGCCGCTGGCTGCCAACGCCCTGGACCTGGACTGGGCCGCCCTGGCCGACCAGGCCGGCGGGCCCTTGGCCGTGGTGGGTAACCTGCCTTACTCGGTGAGCTCGCCGCTGATCTTCGAGCTCCTGGCCGCCCGCCACGCCTGGCGCCGGGCCACCCTGCTGCTGCAGCGGGAGCTGGTAACCCGCCTGGTGGCCGCGCCCGGCAGCCGCGACTACGGCCGCCTAACCGTGCTGGCCGACACCTGGTGCCGCCTCAAACCCGGCATGGTGCTGGGACCAGAGCAGTTTTTCCCTCGCCCCCGGGTCGATAGCCAACTGGTGAGCTTCACCCCCCGCCCGGCCGGCCAGGCGGTGGCTGCCCCCGGGGAGGAGGCCTGGTTCTCCCGGGTGGTGAAGGCCGCCTTTAGCCAGCGCCGCAAGACCCTGGCCAACAGCTTGGCCGGGTCCCTGGCCCTGGGCCGGGCCGAGGTGGCCGAGGTCCTGCGCTCCTGCGGCGTGGACCCCATGCGCCGGGCCGAGACCTTAAGCCCGGACGAGCTGGCCGGCGTGGCCCGCGCCCTGGCCGATCGTACGCCGGCTTGACACCCAACCCGGCCCGTGTTAACACACCGGGGGCGACTCGGTTGGACTACAGCCGGGTCATCAGGTATTATTGCCCTGTCAGGCCCAGACACCCTTGGGCGGCCATGCGAGGACCCCGGCGGTCCCGGATAGGCCCTACGAGCCAGGGGGTGCGAAGTGGGGACGCGAAGCGCGGGACGTGCGACGCGGGACGCTAAGCGCGAGATGCGAAGCGCGGGACGTGAGGCACAAAGTGCACGGCGCGTTGCCAGCGACGGGTCCCCATCATGCGGTGCGTAGCGCATGGCATGCGCGGGCCTGGGGCCGCAGTAACAACCGCTTGGATTGACCAAGGGAGGCGCCCGAGGGGGCGGCTTACCGGCGACCGGGACGGTGGAGCATGACCAAGGACCCTGTGGTCTTCGATAATCCGCGCGCTATGCGTGCCCACGCCGCGGACCTGCGCCGGCAGGGGCTGCGTATCGGCTTTGTGCCCACCATGGGCGCCCTGCACCAGGGCCATCTCTCTCTACTCGACTACACCCGCGAACACTGCGACCACCTGGTGGTGAGCATCTTCGTCAATCCCCTGCAGTTCGACCGCGAGGACGACCTCAGCGGCTACCCCCGCACCTGGGAGGCCGACCTGGCCGCCTGCGCCGGGCACGGGGCCGAGACCATCTACGCCCCCACGCCGGCGGTGATGTATCCCGAGGGCTACCAGACCAAGGTGAGCGTGACCGAGCTCACCCGGGGACTCTGCGGGGCCGGCCGGCCGGGCCACTTCGACGGGGTGGCCACGGTGGTGCTCAAGCTCTTCAACACCGTCAGTCCCCACCTGGCCGTCTTCGGACGCAAGGACTACCAGCAGCTTCGCATGATCCAGCGCATGGTCATCGACCTGGACCTGCCGGTGGAGGTGAAGGGCCGGCCCATCGTGCGCGAGCCCGACGGCCTGGCCATGAGCAGCCGCAATACCCACCTCAGCCCCCAGGAGCGCGAACAGGCCCTGTGCCTGTACCGGGCCCTTACCCGGGCCGAGAGCCTGGTCCGGCAGGGCCGGCGCGACGTGGCCGCGCTAAAGCAGGCGGCCCAGGACGAGGTGGCCGCCGTGGCCCCGGCCCGGCTGGAATACCTGGAAGTAGTGGACCAACACAGCCTGGAGCCCCTGGCGGTCCTGCACCGGCCGGCGGTGATGGCCCTGGCGGTGTGGTTGGGCCAAACCCGGCTCATCGACAATATGGAGCTTAACCCGTAACCTGGCCGGGCCTGGCGCCCAAGCCCAAGGAGCAACCGGAGACTGGGGACACCCCCCCGACAGCGAGGACGAGCCATGCAGCGCTTTATGATGAAATCCAAGATTCACCGGGCCAAGGTGACCCAGGCCGAGCTGCACTACGAGGGCAGCCTCAGCGTGGACCAGGACCTCATGGACGCGGCCCAGATGGTTCCCTACGAAATGATCAAGGTCTATAATATCAACACCGGCGACCGTTTCGAGACCTATGTCATCCCCGGCCCGCGCGGCCAGGGCGACATCTGCCTCAACGGCGCGGCCGCCCGCAAGGGCCAGGTGGGGGACCTCATCATCATCGTCACCTCCTGCACGATGGAAGAAGACGAACTGGCCTCCTTTGAGCCCTTGGTGGTGCTGGTGGACGACGACAACCGGGTGAAGTCGTTGGTGCGCCAGCAATCCCACGGTCTGCAGGTAGCCAATTAGCTCCCGCCCCCTCGTCGGCCCGGCGCCGCAGCCGCGCCGGCCGGCCCCCGGACCACCCCTAGCACCCCTCAAGGGCGCCGGGTTTCACCGGGTCGGCCCACCTTGACACATAAGCAACCGGGTGGTTTAATTCATTTTCTTATCGTAGAAAACCTCTAGGGAGACAGCGGATGGGACACGACTACCTCTTCACCAGTGAATCGGTCACCGAAGGGCATCCCGACAAGGTCGCCGACCAGATCAGCGACGCAATCTTAGACGCCATGTTGACCGACGACCCGGAAAGCCGGGTCGCCTGCGAGACCCTGGTGACCACCGGTATGGCCATGGTGGCCGGCGAAATCACCACCAACACCTACGTGGATATCCCCGAGGTGGTGCGAAAAACCATCCGTGATATCGGCTACACCAACTCCTCCATGGGCTTTGACTGGGAAACCTGCGCGGTGATCACCAGCATCGATAAACAATCGCCCGACATCAGCCAGGGCGTCACCGCCGACACCTCGCTCTTTGGCGAGCAGGGGGCCGGCGACCAGGGCATCATGTTCGGTTACGCCTGCGACGAGACCCCCGAGCTCATGCCCATGCCCATATCCTATGCCCACAAGATCGCCCGGCGGCTGGCCAAGGTGCGCAAGAGCGGCGCCCTGAACTTCCTGCGGCCCGACGGCAAGACCCAGGTCACCGTGGTCTACGAAAACAACGTGCCCCAACGCCTGGACACGGTGGTGGTGGCCAGCCAGCACACCCCGGACGTGAAATACCAGCGCCTCAAGGACGCCATCATCGAAGAGGTGATCAAAAAAGTGGTGCCGGCCGAGATGATCGACAGCGACACCGACTTCTTCATCAACACCACCGGCCGTTTCGTGGTGGGCGGGCCGCACGGCGACTGCGGGCTCACCGGCCGCAAGATCATCGTGGACACCTATGGCGGCCAGGGCAGCCACGGCGGCGGCTGCTTCAGCGGCAAAGACCCCTCCAAGGTCGACCGCTCGGCCTCCTACTATGCCCGCTACTGCGCCAAGAACATCGTGGCCGCCGGGCTGGCCTCCAAGTGCGAGGTGCAACTGGGCTACGCCATCGGGGTGCCCCACCCGGTCTCCATCCTGGTCTACACCTACGGCACCAACACCGTGCCGGTGGCCAAGATTACCAACGCGGTGAAGGAGGTATTCGACTTCCGGCCCGCGGCCATGATCGCCCAACTGGACCTTAAGCGGCCCATCTATCGCCCCACCGCAGCTTATGGCCACTTTGGACGCGAGGAAGACGGCTTTAGCTGGGAGATCACCGACAAGATCGACGACCTCAAGGCCGCGCTGGGCTAACCTCGCCGCGGCGGGCCGGGCAAACCGGGCGGGTCCGGGTAGACAAGGAGGGGCCGGGCGAACCGGGCGGAGCCGGGTAAGCGGGGAGGCCTTGGGAAAACGGGGCGGGTGCCACGCCAAGCATGGGGCCTGTAGTCCCTAAAAAAAACCGACCGATCAGGGTGGGCGCTGGGCCCACCCTGTTTTATTGGGGAGTACGGGAGGCCGGGCAAGGCAAGAGGTGAGAGGGCTTACATATCTCCACCGACAAAATTATGCGGTCCGGGTTTGGCGAAAGCCAAGCCCGGACCTCATAATTTGACGGTTTTTCTGGGGGAGGGGGGTGTGGGGGGAACCCCTTCTTTTTTTCTAAAAAGAGGGGGTTCCCCCCGCATTCTTTTTCTCTTAATACCGATAAAAGTCCGGCTTGAAGGGGCCGTCCACCGGCACCCCGATGTAGTCGGCTTGTTCCTGGGTGAGCTTGGTGAGCTTGGCCCCCAGGCGACCCAGGTGCAGGCGGGCCACCTCTTCGTCGAGCTTTTTAGGCAGCACGTAGACCTTCTTTTCGTGGTCCTCGGTGGCCAGGTTGATCTGGGCCAGCACCTGGTTGGTGAAGCTGGTGGACATCACGTAGCTGGGGTGTCCGGTGGCGCAGCCCAGGTTCACCAGGCGGCCCTCGGCTAGCACGATGATGCTACGGCCGCTCTTGAGGGTCCACTTATCCACCTGGGGCTTGATGTTCACCTTGGTGCACTCGGGCGAGTTCTCCAGGTAGGCCATGTCCACCTCGGAGTCAAAGTGGCCGATGTTGCAGACGATGGCCTCGTCCTTCATCTGCTCCATGTGCTCGCCGCTGATCACCTTGTAGTTGCCGGTGGCGGTGACGAAGATATCGCCTTCCGGTAGCGCTTCTTCTAAGGTGGTGACCTCAAAGCCCTCCATGGCCGCCTGCAGGGCGCAGATGGGGTCGATCTCGGTGACCAGCACCCGCGCCCCAAAGCCCTTCATGGACTGGGCGCAGCCCTTGCCCACCTCGCCGTAGCCGCAGACCACCACCACCTTGCCGGCGATCATGATATCGGTGGCCCGCTTGATGCCGTCGGCCAGGGACTCGCGGCAGCCGTAGAGGTTGTCGAACTTGGACTTGGTGACGCTGTCGTTGACGTTGATGGCCGGGAAGAGCAGCTCGCCGGACTCCATCATCTGGTAGAGCCGGTGCACCCCGGTGGTGGTCTCCTCCGACACCCCGCGGATGTTGTCGGCCACCCGCTGCCAGCGGCCCGGGTCGGCCGCGTAGTCGGCCGCCAGGCGGTCCATGATTATCTGGAACTCCCTCACCTCGTAGGCCTGCTCCAGCAGCGAGGGGTCTTTCTCCACCTTCACCCCTTGGTGCACGAACAGGGTGGCGTCGCCGCCGTCGTCCACGATGAGGTCGGGTCCCGAGCCGTCGGGCCAGGTAAGGGCCATCTCGGTGCACCACCAGTAGTCCTCCAGGCTTTCGCCCTTCCAGGCGAAGACCTTGGCCATGCCGCCTTGCGCCACGGCGGCGGCCGCGTGATCCTGGGTGGAGAAGATGTTGCACGAGGCCCAGCGGATATCCGCTCCCAGTTCGTACAGGGTCTGGATGAGCATGGCGGTCTGGATGGTCATGTGCAGGCTGCCGGTGATCTTAAAGCCCTTGAGCGGCTTGGACTCACCGTACTTCTGGCGCAGGGCCATGAGCCCGGGCATCTCGTTTTCGGAGAGCTGCATCTCCTTGAAGCCCAACTCGGCCAGGGAAATGTCGGCCACCTTGTAGTCCAGGGAGAGGTCCAGGTCTGCCGGGACCGCTGGTTTGATATTTTCGGCCACGTCCATGATTTGCTCCTATTGCTGGTTTTTGTTTGCCGTTAATATGTGGACCGCCAGCCCCTGGTTGACCGGGAGCCGTCTGGTTTGCGCCAGGGAAAAGCCGCTGCGCTCCAGCCAACCGGCCAGGCGCTTAAGGGAAAAGCCCAGCCAGTGGTCGCCGTAGCGGGTGCGCATCTGTTCGTTGTGGTGGCGGTCGAATTCCACCACCACCAGGCGGCCGCCGTCCTGCAAGACCCGGTGGGCCTCGACCAGGCCGTCTTGGGGGCGCGATAAATGGTGTAGGGCCAGCGAGGCCACCGCAAAGTCGGCCTCGCCGTCGCGCAGGGGCAGGTGCTCCAGCTCGCCGATGCGCAGCGACACCCGCCGGCCGTCGTTGGCAAAGCGCCTGCGGGCCTGCTGCAGCATCTTGGGTGAGCTGTCCACCCCGATGACCCGCTCGGCCCTCTCCAGCAAGGCCGGGAGCATCCCCCCGGTGCCGCAACCCAGGTCCACCGCCACGCGGTGGCCGGCCATCTGGCCGGTCACCGCGCCGGCCAGGTCGAGATCGCCCAGCACGTCGCGGCGCAACTGGTCCCAGTTGGCGGCGATGGCGTTGAAGAAGCGGCGGGTGGCCTCGGCCCGCTGCTCGATGGTGTCCCGCGCCCGGGCCAGGTCCTGGTCCGACACCTCGTCGTCGGCCAGCAGCGGACCCACGCGCTCGATCACCTCGGCGCCCGGACCCTGGGTGCAGGCGGAGTAATAGACCTTGCTGCCCTCGCGCCGCCAGGATAGCAGCCCGCTCTCGGTGAGGACCTTGAGGTGGTGCGATATCCGGGACTGGCCCATGGCCATGATCGCGACCAACTCGTTGACATTGAGCTCGTGACGCATCAGCACCTTGAGTAGGCGTAGCCTGGTCTGCTCTGCCAGGGCCTTGAAATATGTAAGGGCATCCTGCAAGTTTTCGGCCACCGCATAATATCAATAAATCTTGATATGTGAATATATCATAATTCTTCCCGGCCGCCAATTAACCCGCCCAGAAGATCAACCGCGCCTGGCGATGCGACGGCGCGCGGCGGCAAAAGCCCGGACGCGGGCTCGTGCCCAGGTTGGGGCCAAGGGGTTGCGGAGGGACTGGCGTGCTGTAGGGGTGTGGCCGAAGCGGCGGCGGGTTAGCCGGTAGCGGCCAGGATGCGGCGGGCCGCCTCTAGGCCGGTCACCATGGAGTGGTCCTGGTTGTTGTAGCGGTGCAGGCCGTTGCGGCCGATGGTGGCCAAGTTGCTTATACCGCCGAGGTAGTCGCGCAGCCGGGTGACGACTTCCTGGTAGCCCAGGTGGTAAACCGGGTAGGCGTGGGACTGGCGGTAGACCACCCCGTCGGTGACCAGCTCGCCGCTGCCCGGCCACAACCGGTCCAGCTCGGCCGTGGCCAGGGATACCAGCTCATCGTCGGCCAGGGACCAGAACTCGTCGCCCTGGTCGCAGAAGTACTCCATGCCCAGGGCGGTCATGTCCGGATCGGGGGTCATGTGCGGGCTCCAGTTGCGGTAGTTTTGCACCCGCCCCACCCGTAGGTTCGGCTCGTGCACATAGAGCCACTGCCAAGGATGCTCGGTGCCGATGTCCGACGACAGGACGAGCCCCACCAGGAGGAACCCGCGGAAGCGCAGGCGGCCGGCGGCCTTGAGAATCTCCGGGGCGGGGGCCGGCTCCAGGCGCTGTATCAGGTGGGGCAGCGGCATGGAGGAGATGACCTGGCCCGCCGCCACCGACCGGGTTTCGTGGCCGTTGCTGAGCCGCAGGCGCGCCACCCGTCCGTGATCCAGCTCCAGGCCCGAGACCTCCCAGCCCAGCTCCAGCTCGGCCCCGTGGTTGACCATGCGGCGGGCCATCTCTTCCCACAGCATGCCCGAACCCAGGCGGGGGTAGAGGAACTGGTCGATGAGGGTGGTGGCGGTCTTCTTGCCGCCCAGGGCGTTGATGATCGTTCGGGCCAGGGACAGGCCTTGGATGCGTTGGTTGGCCCAGTCGGCCTGGATCTGGCTGCAGGGCAGTCCCCAGACCTTTTCTGAGTATTCCTTGAAAAAGGTGCGGTAGATGCGGCTGCCGAAGCGGGCGGTGAGCCATTGTTCCAGGTTGTCCAGCTCGGCCGGCCGGAAGAGGGCGACCTTGAGGTAGCTGAGTATGGCGGCCAGGCTGGCCCCCAGGCCGATGCTGCGCAGGGTGTCGCCGACCTGCAGGGGATACTTGATCAGCCGGCCCTGGAAAAAGATATGGGATACCCGCGGCACCTCCAGCAGGTCGGGGCCCAGCAGCTCCCGCCAGATGGCCTGGATTTCTTCGATGTCGGTATGGAAGCGGTGTCCGCCGATGTCAAAGAGGAAGCCGCGGTATTGCTCGGTGCGGGCGATGCCCCCCACCAGGCGGGATTTCTCGATAACCAGCGGCGCGCGTTGGTGGCGGGCCAATTCGTAACCAGCGGTGAGCCCCGCCGGCCCGGCGCCGATAATGACGATGTCGTTTGCCTGGCTCATAAACCGCCGCGTGGGGTGGGGGTTGCTGGAGTTTGGGTCCGTGGACGCCGGAAACCAGCGCATGCTAACACGACGAACCAGGGTGCCACAAGGCCATTGGGCCGGGGTGGCCGCCGGCGGTGATTGCTCCTTGGCCTCTTTGCCCGGCCGGTGCTATGTTATGTCGGTCGCCGAAGGGGCGGCCCGCCGGGGATGGTCCCCGGCGGGAAACGGTGGAGAGCTGTGAGTAAGTCCGCGGCGAAAATCCTGCTGGCCGGCGTGGTGGTGCTGTTGAGCGCCGGCGTTTATGGCGCCTACGGCTTTTGGGCCTATCACCCCAGCGACGACGGGGTGGTGCTGGGCCTGGCCTGGCGGGTGGCCGGCGGCGAGGTGCCCTACCGTGACTTTATCTTTTTGCGCCCGCCGCTCTCGGCCTACCTGCACAGTCTCTGGATGCTGCTGCCGGCCGGCAGCCAGTTCCTGGCCGCCCGTTTGGGGTTCTACCTGCAGATATCGCTCACCGTGCTGTTGCCGGCGTGGTGGGCCCTGGGCCGCGGCCTGTTCAAGATGGGCGTGGCCAACCTCTGCCTGGTGGCCACCGCTTGGTTCCTGGCCATACACATCTTTCCGCCCATGCCCTGGACCACGGTGGACGGGGTGATGCTGGGCTACGGCGGGCTGGTGCTCTGGCTCTACGCCCTGGACCGCGGCCGCGGCCTGGCCGCCGGGCTGGGCCTGCGTTTCGCAGCCGGGCTGTGTTTTGGCCTGGCAGCGCTTTGCAAACAAAACTTCGCCGTGCTGCCGGCCTGGTATCTCGGGGCCACTGGGCTGGAGACGCTCTGGGGCTGGCGGAGGCAGGGGCGGCTCACGGCGCGGCTGGCGGCCGGGGCCGGGGCGGCGCTCTTGCCGCTGGTCTTGATCGCCGGGGTATTCCTCTGGCTGCTGCATGCCGCCGGGGCCCTGGAGCCCTTTTACCACCAGGTTATCCAGTCGCACTTCCACGGCTACCTGGGCGCCTACGGCTTTGCCACTTACATGACCAGCTTCAAGCGGCTGCTGGCCGGCGCGGCGGCGATTATCCTGGTGGCCCTGGCCTATCGCTACCTCCCCCGCACCCGGCCCTGGTGGCCGGTGGCCATCCTGGTCGCGGCCCTGCTGGGCGTGGCCGGCATGGTGTTCTACACGGTGTGGATCCTCGACCCTTACGACCAGGTATCCATGGGGGCCAAGTGGGCCCTGGGCCTGGTGGCCGGGGCGGGGGCCTGGGTGCTGTGGGTCATGCGTCGCGGCTCGCAGCAAGACTTCTGGCCGGCGGCGGTGCTGTGCTCCGGGGTGGTCCTTTTGGGCTGGAGCGCCTCGCTGAGCATCGGGTGGAATACCCCTCTGCTGGGCCTGGGCGGCGCCGGGGCCGTCTTGGCCATGGCCCACGACCGGGCGGTGGCCAACCGGGCCGGCCGCCGGCTGGCCGCGGCCGCGGCCCTGGTTTGCCTGCTGGTGGTGGCCGGCAGCTTCCTGGCCTTCAACTACCAGCACCCCTACATGGACCAGCCCCGCGCCGCGCTCACCAGCGACCTGGCCGATATCTACCCGCGCTTCGGCCGGCTCTACAGCAACCCCTGCAACCATGCCCGCCACGCCGCCCTGGCCGCCACGGCCCGGGACCTCACCCGCCGCTATCCCGGGGTAAAACTGGCGGTGGTGGGCGAGTTCCCACTGTTCCACTATCTCTCGGGCACCCGCAACCCTACTTCCATCGACTGGTGGAACCCGTGGGAATACGCCGGCTGCCAGGACCGCCTGCGCCGCGACCTGGAGCAGCCCGGCCTGCTGATCATCCTGGACAACCCCCAGCGCTACCAGGACCAGGGATGTTTTCCCCAAAGGCCGGGTAAAGACAAAATGAAGACCTGGATACGCCGGCGTTTCCCCTTGCTGGGGTGCGGGCGCTTCTTCTGCGTGTACGGCCGGCCGCCGGGCAGCGGCCAGCGCCAGGCGCGGCCGGCGCCTTAGGCGGCGTGCTCCAGGCAGAACTGGCGGTAGCGGGGCAGGACCTCCTCGGCCGGGGCGTCCATCTTCAGGCGTCCGGATTCCAGCCAGATCACCCGGGGACACAGGTCCTGCAGGTTTACGAGGTTGTGGGAGATCATCACCACCGCCTTGGCCTGTCCGGCTATCTCCAGCACCCGCTGCCGGGAGCGGGCCCGAAAGCCCTCGTCGCCGGTGTTAAAGGATTCATCGAGCACCAACACCTCCGGCTCGATGCAGGTGGCGATGGCAAAGGCCAGGCGGGCGCGCATGCCGTCGGAAAAGTGGTTCAGCGGCTCGTCGATGAAATCCTGCAGTTGGGCGAAGTCGATTATCTCCTGCTGCCGGCGGATGATCTGCCGGCGGGAGAAGCCGAGGTAGGCGCCGTTGATGAAGATGTTTTGGCGGCCGGTGAGGTCCATGCGAAAGCCGATGCCCAGGGCCAGCCGGCTCACCCGGGCGTTCACCTGGATGCGGCCCTCGTCGGCCCGGTAGATGCCGGTCAACAGCAGGGCCAGGCTGCTCTTGCCGGCGCCGTTGCGCCCCACGATGCCCACCAGCTCCCCTTCCCGTATCTCCAGGGAGATGTCGCGCAGGGCCCAAAAGTCCCGCACCGGCGGCGCCGCGCCGGTCGCCAGCAGGCTGCGCCGCCGCCGTCGGAACTTGAGCCCCACGCCTTGGCACTGGATGACCACGGGCCTTGCTTGCGGTTTGAGCTGGGACACCTGGAACTCCTCGCGTCGGGAACCCGCGGGCCGAGGCCCGCGTGAGTCTAAATCAACTTGCACAACTGGTGCTCCTGGCGGCGCAGCACCACCAGACCGAGTTGCAGCAGGGCCGCGCCCACCAGGGTCCATATGGCCAGGGCCCCCCAGTCGGGCCAGACCTGCTTGATCAGCAGGCCGCGGTAGGACTCCAGCAGGAACACCAGGGGGTTTAGCTGCCACAGGTCGATGAGCCGGGAGGGAAGCTTGCCCCAGCTCTTGATCATGGCCACCTCGTAGAGCACCGGGCTAAGGTAGAACAGGGCGCGCAGGCCGAAGTCGGTGAGCCGCTCCATGTCCGGCAGGTAGGCCGACACCACGGCCAGCAGGCATCCCACCCCCAGGGTGATCATCAACTGCACCAGGGCGATGGGCACCAGGCCCAGGAGGTGGAGGTCCGGCCAGTGGCCGGCGAACACCAGCACCACCGCCAGGCCGATGAGGGCGAAAAACAGGTTGGTTAGGCAAGGCACCAACACCAGGGTGAACAGGGGAAACTTGGCCTGCAACATAAGGTCGCGGTTGCGTTCCAGGGCGCGCACCGAGGCCCCGATGGCAAAGGTGAACCACTGCCAGGGGATCAGCCCGGCCAACAGGAAGACATGGTAGTTTTGGCCCCCCCGGCCAAAGACCCCCCGCACCAGGAAGTAGTAGATAGCCATGAGCAGCAAGGGATTGAGCACCCACCACAGCAGCCCCAGCCGGTAGTTGACCGTGCTGGACTGCAGCTCGGCCCGCACCTGGGCCGCGATGAGGTGCCGGTGGCTTACTAATTCCTGGGCCAAACGCAACATGGGCTCGATCCTGAATGTTCCGCCGGCGCGGCCCGGGGGCCGGCCGTGGGGTTTATGCCTGTGGCGACGCTTCCCGGCCCAGGATTAACCGGGCCGTTTTCTCGGCGCCGTTACCGGTTATGGCCGCCATGCCGGCCTGACGCATCTTTTGGTTGGTCTCTGGCTCCAGCATGGTGCTAAGCGCCCGGGCCAGCGAATCGCGGTCCGGTGTTTCCAGGCAAATGGCCCCCCCGGCCTGCTCGGCCGCCCGGGCCCGGGTTAGCTGGGCATTGGTGGGTGCACCCATGTTGGGCAGTAACACCGCGGGAACGCCCAGGCGCAGCATCTCGTATACCGTGTTGTAACCGGCGGCGGTCACCGCCGCGTCAAAGGCGTTAAAGTAGCGGCAAAGGGGGAAGTCACGCAGAACCATGGTCCGGGAGTGATGGCTGACGATGCGGCGACTGACGATGGGGGTCTCAGCGATGACCGCGTAGACCCCGGGCATGCCTTCGATCACCTGGAGCAGGGCGTCCAGATCGCCGAAGATGTGGTTGATCACTCCGGCTCCCAGGGAGACCAGGACCACCGTGGCCTCCTCCGGCAGGCCCAGTTGGTGGCGGGCCTCGCGCCGGTGGGGCAGTTCGTGGGGCTCAAAGTAGACTATAGGGTCCACTGTGGTGTAAGCGGGCGCTACGCTCAGTTTTTCCTGGCGATTAAAGCCCGGTCCGGTCAACCAAACGATCAGGTTGAAATAGTGCCTGTCAGGCAGCGCTTCCTGGCGGGGGGGTGGGTTGGGGTTGGCTGTGTGTAGCCAAAAAGATTTCAGGCCGGGGCTGCGCTCCAGGTGATCGATCAACCCTTGGTAGAGCCACACACCGTCAAACACCAGGGTCGATGGCCGGTGCAGGCGGTCAATTTCGGCCAGGCGCTGGGCCAGAAGCTGGTTCCAGGCCTGCCGGCTGGTGAAGGTCTTTTCCGAGTAGGGGGGCATGTGGTGGACGATGATCCCCTGGCGGTGGGCCAGGTGCAGGGCCGGGCTGGTGGTGAGAAAGATGATGTCGGTCTCCGGCGACAGTTGCCGCATGCGCCGGGCAATGGCCAGGCAGCGGGCCATGTGGCCCAGGCCCACGCCGTTGGTGGGCATGAATAAAACCGCCGGGGTGCGGGCGACGGTTGCGTCCACGGGGCCCGGGAGCAGTGCCCTCCGGTGGAGCCGGCCGGTGAGCCTTTGGGCCAGACGGGCCGGGGCCATTACCAGGGGTTTGAGCCCCTTGGCCTGGGCCAGTAGGGCGTCCCAGTGCTCCACGATGGATTGCGTTCGGGCGCTGTGCCGTTCCAGCCGGTCTAGCTGTTGGTTGAGCGTAGCCTGCTGCGTACCCTGGCTCAGACGCGACAGGGCCTCTTGGCTCAGCCGCTCCAGGGAGGCCACCTCGTCAAGCAGCTTGGCCCATACCTCCCCTGATCGTTTGCCCGTGTCCTTGGTCATGGATTGGGAAGCTCCTCCGCCCCCAGTATTATCCGGGCCACCTGGTCCGCCCCGTTGGGGGTGGCCAACTCCCGGCAGGCCCGGCGCATCGCTTGGTTGGTCTCCTGCTCCAGCACCCGCTCCAGGGCCCGGCCCAGGCTCCGGTTGTCCGGGCCGGCCAGGCAGATGCCGGCCCCGGCCTGCTCCACCGCCCGGGCCCGGGCCGCCTGGTCGTCGGTATCCCGGTTCAGGTTGGGGATGAATACGCAGGGCAGGCCCAGGGTCACCGACTCGTGCACCGTGTTGTAACCGGCCGCGGTCACCGCCGCGTCAAAGGCGTTGAAGTAGCGGCTCACGGGATATTCCCGCAGGAACCTGGCCCGGAGGGATTCGCCTTTTAGTGGGCTGCCGATGATCGACTCGGCGATCACCACCGTGGTCCGGGGGCGGTCCTGCAGGACCGCCTGCACCATGGCCAGGTCGCGGTTGATGGCTGGGTTGGCCGCGCCCAGCGAGACCAGCACCACCTGGTGGTCCAAGGGTAGGCCCAGGTGATACCGGGCCGCGGTGCGCTCCAGCAGGTCGCCGGGGTCCAGGTAGGTGATGGGATCGACCCGTCGCTGTTTGCCGGCCGCGGCCCCGTCGGCCAGGCCCACCTCACCGGGCTCGATGATCAGGTCGAAGTGATCCTCGGCCCGCAGTTGCTTATGATGCGGCGGCCGTTTCCACCGCCCGCGCCGCAGCCAGTAGCGCCTGGCCGCCCTGGTCCGCCCCATGGCTTTAAGCAGCCCGCGGGAGGGCCATATACCGTCGTAGACTATGGCGCCGGGCTGGTGCCGCCGGACCAGGGCGGCCAGTTGCCGCTGCAGCATGCCGCCGAATTCCTCCTGGTGTTCCCGGGGCAGGGCCTGGACCGACGGCACGTAGTAGGCGGTTACTGCCTGGCCAAAGGCCAGGTGCACCGCCGGGCTGGTGGTGAGCAAGACGACCTGGGTGCGGCGGTCGATTCGCCGCAGGCGGCGGGCCACGGCCAGGGTGCGGGTGAGGTGCCCCAACCCTATCCCGTTGACCGCGACCATCAACACGCACGCCGTCCGGCCGGCCGGGGCGCCTCTTTGGGACCACCCCAGCCGCCGCGCGGTATCCCCCGACAGGCGGCCGAGCCAACCAGCCAGCCTGGCCGGCCCCAGTACCAGGGGCTTGAGCGGGTTCATATGGGCCAGCAGTTGGTCCAGGTGCTCCAGAATCTCCAACTGGCGCTTAGCGCGCTGGGAGAGGACCTGTAACTGCCGCGTCGTGACCGCGGGGTCCCCCACCCGGCAGTCCTGCCAGTCGCGCAGCAGCTCCAGTATTTCCTGGTGGCGCCGGCGCACCCGGGCCAGTTGCTCCAGGACCTGGGCCATCTCCGGAGGATCAGGCCGGCCGGTGGACTGGCCGCTGTTTTGCCCTGACCGGTCCATTACTCACCCACCGGTGGCTTGGCCTGCACCGCACCGGGTTGGCGCGCCGCGGCCCTGGCCAGGCGTAGGCCTTGGGCCAGGTATCCCCCGGCGGTGGCCGCCTGGGCCGCCAGCAGCAGGGCGCTGAGTTGCAGACCGCGCAGGCCAGACCGCTGGCGTATCCCGCGTCCCACCAGGGACAGGTAAAAGCTGGGCTCAAAGAAATCGGCCGACCCACAGCGCCGGCGCAGCAGTTGGCTGCCGCGGCCGTAGCGCATATGCTGGCGCAGGAAGCCGCGCAGGTCCAGGTGATGGAAGTGGTTCACCACCGCCTGGGGGAGGTAGACCAGGTGGCGGCCGCTGTCGATCCAACGGCGGCAGAAATGACGGTCTTCGGCCCCGGCAAAGGAAAAGGCGGTGTCAAAGCCGCCCACCGCCCAGAAGTCCCGGCGGCCCACGGCCAGGTTGTTGGAGGCCAGGAACCCCGCCCGGCCGCCGGCGGTGTTGAGGTGTTGGTATAGGTGGTCCACCACCATCTGGCTGGCCTGGGAATAGCGGTTGTGAACCAGGCGGTTGATCACCGCGCCGCCGCAGGCCGCCCTGGGCCGCCGGGTCAGTCCTTGGGCCAGGTGGCGCAGCCAGGCGCGGTGGGGCTGGCAGTCGTCGTCGATAAAGGCCAGGCAGTCCCCCTGGGCCGCGGCCGCGCCCCGGTTGCGGGCCGCCGCCGGGCCGGCGTGCTCCTGCGACAACAGGCGCATCCCGGGCAAGGCGGCAACCTCGGCCGGCAGGTGCTCCCGGCGTAGGCCGCCGCCGTCATCGACCACCAGCACCTCCCGCCGCTCGGCGGGGTAGTCCAGCTTGGCCAGGCCCCGCAGGAGACGGGCCAGGGCCGCCACCCGCCGGTGGGTGGGCACCACGATGCTGAAGCTCGGCAGATGATCCGCCGCCCGGGAGAGCGGTCCAGAGGCGTTGGACTGGTGATTCATGAGTCGCCCCAGGGTTGTCCGTAGCCTTGGGCCTCGCCCACCGTCCAGCAAAAGAGGCCCAGCACCACCAGGGGCAGGCAGGGTAACAGCTCTCGCAGCCGGGCGGGGCGAGCCGCGACCTGGGCCAGGCGCTCAACCAGCAGCTTGAGCATTATTAGCGGCGACAGGGCCACATAGGTCCAACGGCGACCCCGGCCCCAATCCCAGTGTTGGACCCGCCGGCTGGCGTAGGCCCTACCGTGGCGAAAGCGATGGCCGATGAGCCGGCCCAGCTCGTGGGGGTTGTGGTGCCAGACCTTTATCTCGGGGGCGAACCAGGTGCGTAGCCCCAGGACGGCCAGGCGCCACTGCATCTGGCTGTCGGAGCAGAGCCCCCGGTCCAGGAAGGGTCCCAAGCGATCCAGGGTCCTGCGGTCAAACGACAGGTTGGCGGTGGGCTGGTCGCTGACCCAGCCGGGTCGGCCGCCGGGCAGCCAGGGGCCAAAGAGGCAGTAGTAGTAGGCCCGGCCCACCAGGGAAGAACCCTCGGCCATGTCCACCGCGCCTCCCACCACCGGCCGCCCCCTGGCGTGGGCCTGCTGTAGCCGCTGCACCCACCGGGGATGGGCCCGGCAGTCGGCGTCGATGAAAGCCACCACGGCGCCCTTGGCCGCGGCCAGCCCCTGGTTGCGGGCCCGGCCGGGGTCCTGGCGGTGCGCATGGCGCACCAGCTCCACCCAAGGGAATTGCTCGGCCACGATCGCGGCGGTGCGGTCCTGGGAGCTGTCCACCACGATCACCTGCAACTGCCGGGCGTCCTCTTGGGCGGCCAGGGACCGCAGGCAATCGGCGATGGTATCCTGGGCGTTGTAGGCCGGCACCACCACCGACACCAACTCGTCCACCAGCGCCGCCGGGGCCGGGTCCTGCCGCCCGGGGGCGGGGGCGGCGGTGGGCTGGGTGAAGGACCGGCGGGACCGCTGGCCCAGGGCCCGCAGGCGCTGGAGCAGGGTCCGGGCCGCCACCCAGCCAAAGGCCGCCCCGCTGTAGACGAACTGGAACCAATGCCAGGGTATCACCCGCAGGGCAAAGGCCGTACCCCGCCGCCGCCAGAAGAACCGCAGCAGTTCGGCGTTGAGGACCAACAGGCCGACCACGGCCATGGCCGCCACTGGCCAGGCGCCGGGGTAGAACAGGCCGGCCGGCAGGGCCACGGCCAGCAGCAGGCTCAAGGCCACGCTGAGCCGGTTGGCGTGGCTGAGGTTGAGGTCGTTGACAAAGCCCCCTCGCTGCAGGATCAGCTCGCTCCAGGGGATGGCCCGGTCGAAAAAGTCCGATCGCAGTAGGCTGGCCGCGTCCCAGCGCTTCAGATGCTTTACCTGCAGGCTCTTGTCCACGCCAATGGTGCCGCCGTGTTGGTTGAGCCGGTAGCCGAACTCGATGTCCTCGATGCAGGGCCGGCAGTAGCTGGGCGCAAAGCCGCCAACCCGCATGAAGGCCTCCCGCCGCACCGCCCCGCAGCCCGTCCAAAAGGTAGAGGCCCTGGTGCGGGCGTGCTGGTGGACCCAGTGGTGGGCCAGGTTTTTATATTGCGACAGAAGGTTGCTCTCCGATGGCTGGTCGTCGTAGGAACCGATCACCGCGTCCAGGTCGGAACGCGCCGCGAAAAGCTTCGCCACCCGGCCCACGATGTCGCCGGGGGCCACCACGTCGGAGTCCAGGAAAAACAGGATGTCACCACCGGCCAGGCGAGCCCCGGCGTTGCGGGCTGCGGCCGGACCGCGGCGGGTATCGGTGGTGTGAATGGTGAGCCGGTCCATGCCCTCCAGGCTGGCCAACCCGGGTACCGGACCGTCGGAGACGATGATGATCTCGCGGGGACGCGGACGCAGCTTAAGCAAGGCGTGCAAGCACTGGGTGAAGGCATGGTCCCAGCGATGCACCGGTACAATGACCGACACGGTGGGAAGCTGCCCCGCCACTTTTTCCAGGGTGGCCTGGGGGGGTGCAACTACAGAGGGAGGCACGGAATGGTCCTCAATTCCTACGTGGACGGCTGATACCATGAAGCTGGCTCGATCCGATGTTTTCAGCCGGTTTGGTTGTCTGCTGGGACTTTTTTTAATTGGGAAAGTTATTATTCCACAAGTTTACCAAGCGGTGCAAATAATATGACGGGGCTTTATGTGAAAGATTTCATGTCGGTGGGATTAAAGATTATGGCGCGGCGGCAGGGTATGCGCCGGGCCGCGACGAAGCGGGGCGAGACGGGGTTTAGCCGTCTAGCTCGGCGGGGATGGTGGTCACCGGCAGCACCACGCTGAAGGTGGTCCCGCTGCCGGGGATGCTGCTGACCAGGATGCGGCCGCCGTGCTTGGTGACGATGCCCTGGGAAACGCTGAGCCCCAGTCCGGTGCCTTTACCCCGGTCCTTAGTGGTGAAGAAGGGGTCGAAGATCGAGGGCAGAATGTGCTCCGGTA
>JAMOVV010000079.1 GCA_027067385.1 Desulfarculaceae bacterium | reverse complement strand
CCCGTCCGGACCGGCCGGCAACACCTAAGGGCGCCAGTCCCACCCGCGGGCCTATCCCGGCCGCGTGGATAGCACATCACACCGCCAGGTGCATCCTCCCGATCCCGTGACCAGTCCTCACGGCGCCACCCCGATCAAGCGGCATCCCGCGATCCCGCGGCATCGCCCGGCTCAGGTCATGATGGGCTGGGGGCGCTTGACCACCGTGAGCAGCATCTTGAAGCGCTGATGGGCGTCCAGGGCGTGGGGCACCCCCTCGGGCATGGCCACCACCTGGCCGGCGCTCACCGTCACCTCTTGATCGCCGATACGCACCTGGGCCTGTCCGTCGAGCACCTGCACCAGGGCGTCGGCGGTGACGGTGTGGGCGCTGATGCCCTCGCCCTGGTCAAAGGCGAAGAGGGTGAGGCTGAGGTAGGGGTTTTGGGCCAGGGTGCGGCTCACTACCTGGCCATCCTGGTACTGAACCATCTCCACCAGCTCCTGGGGTTGGGCATAGCTGATATTTTTCAGCAACTGGGGTTTGTCCATGTTCGTCTCCCTGGTCAATCGTCTCGATCCCCCACGGCGGGGGTGGATATTAACTTGCACCATCCTACCACGGACCAGGGGCCTCGTCCCCTTCCTGGCCGCGGGCGCCAAAAAATTGACCCCCTTCCCCGACTCCCACCAAGGCGCAGCGAGTTTTTTCCTTTTACAAAACGACACTTTAGCCTTATCATTTGCAATAGGCCCGTTTGGCACTTTTGTTGCAGCCCTTGCACGGTCGGGTAGAACCGCCGGCCGCGAGGTCAGACCGGCCCGGGCGCCAAGACCCGAACCAAAGGGAGAAGACCATCGGTGAGTTGATCAAAAGGTTGACCGGGCTGATCCTCTGCCTCCTGGCGGTCTCCGGCTGGGCGGCGGTGGCGTCGGCCCAGTCCATCACCGCCATACGGGTCAACCGCAACCAGGCGGTGACCCAGCTTTGGATCGACAGCGACGCGCCGCTGAAGTACCAGGTGGAGCTGTCCGATCCCCAGACGGTGGTGGTGCACCTGGCCGGGGTGCAGCGGGCCTCCCAACCGCCCCGGGTCGATCCCAACGACCCCACGGTGCAGAGCGTCCAGGTGCGTCCCGAGCCCGGCGGCCTGGTCCTGGTGGTGCGCACCAAGTCACCCGGGGTGACCGTACTGCCCTTTTACGAGGCCGCCACCCGGCGGCTCACCCTGGAGATGGGCGGGGCCCCGTCCCTGCAGGTGCAGGTGAAACCACCGCCGCCCGCCCCCCCGGCCGGCCCGGCCAAGCCGGCGACGACCGGACAAAAACCCGCGGCCCCGACCGCGCCCCAGCCCACTGTCCGTCCGGCCCCGGCCGCAACGGCAAAACCTCCGCCCCAGGTCAAAGCGGTGCGTCTGGGCACCCACGGAGAATACACCCGTCTGGTGCTCGACGGCACCGGCCGCCTGCAGGCCCGCTTCACCTGGTCCGGCGACCAAGCCGCCATCCGTCTGGCGCGGGCGGTCTTGTCCCCCCGGGCCACCTTGGCCCCGCCGGACCAGCGGGTGACGGCCATCAAGGCGGTACGCCAGCGCCCCCTGGTCCTGGGGCTCACCCTGGCCCGGCCGGTGATCTGGCATCGCCTGTTCTCACTCGATAGCGGGCGCAAGGTGGTAGTGGACGTGATGCTCTCCTCGCGGCCGGCGGCCAAGCTCGCCACCGAGTCCAAGCCCAAGGCGCCCCCGTCCCAGCCGACCGTGGCCGCCCCGGCGGTCCAACCGGCCATCTCCGCGAAGACCAAGGCCGATCCGAGCCGCAAGCCCCGGGTGGCCGCCCTGCCATCGCCGGCCCCGCCCACCACCCTGGTGCGCATAATCCCGCCGGACCGCCCGGTCTCGCCGGTCAAACCGACCGCGGCCATACCCCGTCCCCCGGCCGCCAAACCCACCGCGCCGCCCACTACCGCCGACCGGGTGACCCCGTCCCTGGCCTCCCCGGCCCGGCCGCAGCCGGGACGACCCTACTTGGCCCGCGGGATCATCCCGCCGGTGCCACCGCCCGAGCCCCGGGCCCGGGTGGGCTCACGCCCCGCCCCGCGGGTGCGCGGCACCATCCCTCCCCTGGACCACAGCCCGCCGCCGACGGACCAAGTGGTGCGGCGGGTGGTGCGCGCCCAGCAGCGGGGCCGAACCATGGTGCGCGGCATGATGCCCCCGCCCGAGGAACACCGCCCGCCCCAGGCCGGACGCCTGGGGCCCTCGGCCCGACGGGCCCGGGCCGCGGCCGCCTTGTTTGAGCGCGCCAAGAAGTACCTGGAGGCCCGCAACTACCGCATGGCCCTTAAGGCCTTTGAGACCTTTATCCAGAGGTACCCCGGCCACAAGCTGGCCGCCGAGGCCCACTTCCGCATGGCCGACGCCTTCTACTACCTGCACCAGCGCGACATGCTGCAACACTTCGACCAGGTGATGAAGTACTACCAGCGCGCCATAAACCTGTTCCCCGACTCCAACCAGGTGCCCTGGGCCTTGCTGATGATGGGTAAGGCCAGCATGCTCAACGAGGAGCCCTTCCGCGCCCTGGGCTATTTCAAGCTGGTGGCCGAAGACTATCCCAAAAGCGAGTATCTGCCCCTGGCCCTGAATAACATCGCCCGGGCCTACTTACGCCAGGGTAAGCCGCTGTTGGCCCTGCGGGAGTTCCGTCGGGTGATCCGCAAGTTCCCCAACAGCCGTTTTCGCAACGACGCTGAGTGGGGTATAGTGCAGGCGCTGTTCGCCTTGGCCCGCTACCAGCGCGCCGCCGGGGTACTCAAGGAGATGCTGGTACGGCAGCCCGAGCTGTACCTGCAAGACCCGGAGATTCTCTATTACATCGGCGAGGCCGCCTTCCAGCAACACCACTACGCCGAGGCCCGGCGCTACTACCTCTGGGCCCTGAACCTGCGGCCCGATCTGCCCGATGCCGACATCATCCTCACCCGGGTGGGCGACACCTTCCAGTTCGACCAAAACCCCCGGGCGGCGCGCGAGATATACCGACAGGTGATGGAAAGCTTCCCGGGCAGCGACGGCGCCCTGGTGGCCCAGATTCGCCTGGCTGAGCAGACCACCACCGTGGCCGGCAAGCATCCCTGGAGCGCCTTCAAGGTACGCCCCACCAAGAAGGCCCTGCATGCCTACTTAGACATCCTGGACAACTACCCCGATCGACCGGTGGCCCAACTGGCCGCCGTGAAGCTGGGGGTCTACTACTACAAGACCGCCGACTTTGAAAAAAGCCTGGCCGTGCTCACCAAGCTGCTGCGCGAACACCCGGCCACCCCGTATGCCAACCAGGTGCGCTACACCCTGGAGCTCGCGACCCTGGGGCTGCTGCACCACCTCAAGGAGTCGGGACGGCCCCTGGCCCTGATGAACGCCTTTTTGCGCTACCGCCGGCTGATCACCCGGCCCAACAGCAACGAGGTGCTCAAGCTGTTGGCCTGGGCCTACGAGCACGCCGGCCTGGCCACCCGGGCCAGCAAGCTCTACGAGGTGCTGGTGAGCCGCGACTTGGGCGACCCCAGCCTGAACCTGGCCCTGGCCCGCAACCTCATGGTCCTGCACGACTACCAAGGGGTGATCAAGGCGCTCACCGGCCCCACTGCCGACAAGCTTAAAGGACGCCAGCGGGACCTGGCGGCCTCGCTCATGGGACGCAGCCTGGCCCATATCGGCAAGTACGCCGAGGCGGTGAAGATACTGGCCGCCCTGGCCAAAAAGGGCGTGGCCCAGGCCGACGACTACCACGCCCTGGGCACCTCCTACAGTAGGCTGGGCAAGGTGGAGCCCGCCCTGGCCGCCCTGAACAAAGCCGAAGAGCTCTTGGCCAAGCACCAGGGCTCTAAGCTAAGCCGCTACCTGGTGGCCATGGAGTACGGGGCCACCGCCCGCTCGGCCGGGCGCTTCCAGGCGGCGGCCGACGCCTTTAGACGGGCCGAGGGCCTGGCCGTGGGGGACCAGGACAAGGCCACCGCCCTGTATGAACTGGCCCAGTGCCTGCGCGGGCTGAAAAAGCATCAAGAGGTCTTCGAGGCCTTTAAGAAGCTCAAGGAGATGAACGTCTCGCCCTGGTCCCAGATGGCCGAGCGTCATCTCACGGACATGAACCTGGCCACCCAGTTGGTGGCGGTGGGCGAGTGAGTTGATATAAGTTCCGGTGAACTTTTAACGGACGAAAGAGTTTCATGGGTTCGGGCGAAGAAGCCAAACGCATCTTGATTGCGGACTCTGACCAGGAGTTGGTGAAAAAGCTGGCTGGCTATCTCAGCCGGGTGGGGCACCAGGCCAAGGTGGCCGGTGACGGCGAGTCGGTCCTCAAGTGGCTGGAGCAGGGCGAGAGCTTCGACCTGGTGATCACCGGGCTCAACCTGCCCGGCGCTGGGGGTATGGACGTGCTGCGCCAGGTCAAGAGCCGCCAGGCCAACTGCCCGGTGGTGGTGATCACCGGCCAGGGCTCGGTGCAGACCGCGGTGGAGGCCATGAAAGAAGGCGCGGCCGACTTTTTGCTCAAGCCGGTCACGGTGGACCTGCTGGAAGAGGTGGCCACCCGCATGCTGCGGCCGCGCTCCAGCCCCGGGGTCTCGGCCGGGCGGGGCCGCGAGATCGTCAGCCAGGACCCCAGGGTACTCAAGCTCCTGGAGATGGCGCGCACCGTGGCCGACAGCCGCGCCTCGGTTCTCATCACCGGTGAAAGCGGCACCGGCAAGGAGCTCTTCGCCCGCTTCATCCACGCCAACAGCTCGCGCGCCGGGGGACCCTTCGTGGCCGTCAACTGCGCCAGCCTGCCCGACGGCCTGCTGGAAAGCGAACTCTTCGGCCATGAGAAAGGCGCCTTCACCGGGGCCGTGGCCCGCAAGGCCGGCCGTTTCGAGCTGGCCCACGGCGGCACCATCCTGCTCGACGAGATCAGCGAGATGGCCGTGGCCCTGCAGGCCAAGCTGCTGCGGGTGCTGCAAGAGGGCGAGATAGACCGGGTGGGCGGACGCCAGCCGGTGCCGGTGGACGTGCGGGTGGTCTCCACCTCCAACCGCGACCTGAAGAAACACATCGCCGACGGCAAGTTCCGCGAGGACCTGTTTTACCGCTTAAACGTCATCCCCCTGCGCATCCCGCCCCTGCGCGAGCGCCCCGGCGATATCCTCTGCCTGGCCGAGCACTTCCTGGAGCTCTACTGCGCCGAGAACAACCGCCCGGGCCTGCAACTGGGGGCCGAGGCCAAACGGGCCCTGGCCGCCCACAGTTGGCCGGGTAACGTGCGCGAGCTGCAAAACGCCATGGAACGGGCGGTGCTGCTCACCGCCGGTCCCACCATCACCCCGGCGGACCTCATGTTCGACGACCAGGCCCCGGCCGAGGCCGCGGCACTGTCCCCCGTGGGCCAGGACGGCCGTCCCCCCACCCTGCGCCAGGCCGAGAAGAGCCTCATCTTCCAGGCCCTGGACCACACCCAGGGCAACCGCACCCACGCGGCCAAGGTGCTGGGCATCAGCGTGCGCACCCTGCGCAACAAGCTCAACGAGTACAAAGAGCAGCGCATGGCCGAGGCTGGTTAGCCCGACCGGGGGCGCGTCTTAGGCGTCGCTTATCCGGCATATCCTGCCGCCGCCAACGTCAAAAGCTTGGCGCCCCAGCGATCTCCACCGGCCCTCGGCGGGCGGCCGCTGGCCACCACCAGCATAACCACTCGTTATTAATACGATTCTTTTAGCCGGCCAAGGACTACCTCCCGGTGGGCGGCCTGGCACGCCGGTTGCATCATTGCCCTACGGTACCACCTGACACCGTATGCCAAGGAGCAGCGCCATGGGCCTAAACGGACTCTTTGACCGGACCTCGGAGCTTATAGAGGCCAACCTGGACCGGCGCACCACCCGGCACCGGCTCATCGCCCGCAACCTCGCCAACATTGACACCCCCAACTTTCGGGGCACCGGCCTGGAGTTTGAAAAACAGCTCCGGGCCGCCATCTCCGGCGATAACAAGCCGGTGGTCATGGTCCGCACCCACCCGGGGCACCTGCCGCATCGCTCCCGGAAACCCTTCAGCGACGCCGAGCCGCGTTACATGGACATCGGCGCGGTGCACCTGGACATCGAGATGAGCAAGCTGGCCGAGAACAACATCATGTTCAACACCATGGTCCAGTTGCTCTCCAAGAAATTCTTAAAACTCAAGACGGCCATCAGCGAGGCCGGGAAGTAGGCAAGCCATGGACCTGATTAGCGCAATGGAAGTCTCGGCCAGCGGGCTCTCAGCCCAGCGCACCCGGCTCAACATCATCGCCCAGAACCTGGCCAACGCCCAGACCACCCGCACCGCCGCCGGCGGCCCCTATCGCCGCCAGATTACCATCTTCAAGGCGGTGCCCTTTGTTGCCCATCTCAAACGGGCCATGGACGGCCCAGACTACCAAGCGGGTCGCGACCCCCGGCGTGGGGTCCTGGTTTCGAGCATCGAGGGCGACCCCTCCCCCTTCAAAAAGGTCTACGACCCCACCCACCCCGACGCCGACAAGGCCGGCTACGTAAGCTATCCCAATGTCAACGTGGTGGTGGAGATGACCAACCTCATCAACGCCAGCCGGTCCTACGAGGCCAACGTGGCCGTGGTGAGCGCCAGTAAGAACATGGCGCTCAAGGCCCTGGAGATCGCCAGGTAAAGGAGTGCGTCATGAGTGATTTTCGCATCGGCCCCACCCCCGGCCCGTCCCCGGCCGACTTCCGCTTCGGCCTGGAGGACAAGCCGCGGACCAAGGGCTTTCTCGATTCCATGCGCCAGGCCATCGCCGAGGTGGAGCAGGACGAGGCCAAGTCCAACCAGGCCATAACCGACCTGGCGGTGGGCCGCCGCAAAACCCTGCACGAGACCATGATCGCGGTGGAAAAGGCCGAAATCTCCTTCCGCATGCTCTTGGCGGTGCGCAACAAGATGATGGCCGCCTACCAGGAGATCATGCGCATGCACTTCTAAGGATGTGACCCATGGCTGACGGCGATATGCAACTGGCCGGCGGCGAACCGGCACCGCCCCAGGGACTTATTGGTCGCTTCCTGACCGAGATGTCCATGAGCCAGCGGTTGGGCTACCTGGCCGCGGTGGCCCTGTTGGTGGGCGGTTTCATGGCCCTGATGTTCTGGGTCAACCAGCCCGACTACCAGGTACTCTACGCCGGGCTCAACCCGCGCGACGCCGGGGCGGTGGTGTCCAAGCTCAAGGAGATGAAGATTCCCTACAAGCTGGAGGCCTCCGGCCAGGTGATCCGGGTGCCCAGCGAGGTGGTCTACGACACCCGCCTGTCGCTGGCCGGCGAGGGGCTGCCCCGCGGCCAGGGTATCGGATTTGAGATATTCAACGAAGTGCAGATGGGCACCACCGAGTTCGTGCAGAAGATCAACTACCAGCGCGCCCTGCAAGGCGAGTTGGCCCGCACCATCAGCAGCTTCAGCGCGGTGGAGGCCGCCCGGGTGCACATCGTCATGCCGCGCGAGAGCCTCTTCGTGGAGGAGGAAAAGAAACCCAGCGCCGGGGTAGTGCTGCGCCTGGCCGGGGGACGCCGCCTGAGCCAGGGCCAGATCCAGGGCATCGTGCACCTGGTGGCCTCCTCGGTGCCCGAGCTGGACCCCGAACGAATCTCCGTGGTCGACTCCCGGGGCAACCTCTTGTACCGCAAGTCGGCCGACAGCAGCGACAGCGCCGCGGCCCTCACCGCCAGCCAGCAGGAGTACCAACGCAACCTGGAGCGGCGGCTGCGCCAGAAGGTGGAGTCCATGCTGGAGGAGGTGCTGGGAGCCGGCAAGGCCTCGGTGCGGATATCGGCTGATATCGACTTCACGCGCATCAGCAGCGTGGAGCAGGTCTACGACCCCGACCGGGTGGCGGTGCGCTCCGAGACCCGCTCCACCGGCCGCAGCCAGGGCAGCGGCGCGGCCCCGGCCGGATCGCCGGACCAGCGTTTCGCCCTGGCCGCCCGCAACGCCACCCCCAACCAGGGCACCGCCGGTTCCTCCACCTCCCAGGAAAACGAGACCACCAACTTTGAAATCACCACCACCAAGACCCAGACCCTGCGCCCGGGCGGCGGGCTCAAGCGGC
This sequence comes from Desulfarculaceae bacterium, assembly GCA_027067385.1. Classification (GTDB taxonomy): domain Bacteria; phylum Desulfobacterota; class Desulfarculia; order Desulfarculales; family Desulfarculaceae; genus JAMOVV01. Next base: position 1,845 of record JAMOVV010000079.1, on the reverse strand, counting down.
TCAGCGTGGCGGTGGTGGTCGATGGCACCTACAAGGAGACCAAGGGCAAGGGCGACAAGGTAAAGCGCACCTACGTGCCCCGCACCGCCGAGGAGATGCGCCAGATCACCGCCCTGGTGCGCCGGGCGGTGGGCTTTGATCAGAAACGCGGCGACGTGGTGACCGTGGAGAACATGCCCCGGGCCATCGCGGTGGACACCGCCGGCATGGTTGGCCTTCCCTGGTGGGAGCGTTATAGTAAAGAGTATGGGCGCACCGCTCTGAACCTGATCCTGGGGTTGCTCTTCTTCTTCATGGTGGTCAGGCCGCTGCTCAAGTACATCACCGCCCGCGCGCCGCGCCCGGCCGAGACGCAGGCGGCCCCGGGCGCTCCCCGCCCGGTGGGCCCCGGTGAAGAGTTGCCCCCCGGCGAGGAAGAGGCGCTGCTGGCCGAGGCCGCCGCCACCGCGCAACGCGAGATGAGCGTGCGCGAGCAGGCCCAGTCGGCGGCGGTGCAGGACCTGGACAAGGCCACCTCGGTGATCAGGGCCTGGATTCATGAGACCTAAACATCTCAGGGGACGCTAGAGCCATGGGTCAAGATATTGAAAACCTGTCCGGCCTGGAAAAAGCGGCCATCCTGCTCATCTCCATGGGTGAACAGTTCGCGGCCGACATCTTCAAAAAGCTGGACCAGGAAGAAATACGCCAGGTGGGCGTGGCCATGCAACGCATAGGCAAGGTCGATCCCGAGACGGTAGACGCCCTGCTCAACAATTTCATGGAAAAACTGGAGCACGACGTGGGGCCCCTGGTGGGCGGGGACCTGGCCGCCCGGCGGGCCATGCAACTGGCCCTGGGCGACCAGGCCGAAGAGCTCATCGAGGACCTGGACCGGGCCCGCGACCCGGCGCCCTTTGAGCGGGTCAAGCACGTTGACTCCAAGACCATGGCCAGCTTCATCAAGAACGAGCATCCCCAGACCATCGCGGTGATCCTGGCCCACCTGCCCCCGATCAAGGCGGCCGAGGTGGTGCGCGAGTTCCCGGAGAACCTGCAGTACGAGGTGGTGAGCCGCATCAGCAAGCTGGATATGATCCCGCCCGGTATCATCGAGGAGATCGACGCCGTGCTGCAGCGGGAGATACTGTCCACCGAGAGCATAGACACCGGGCAGTTGGGCGGGGTGGAGGCGGTGGCCGAGCTGCTCAACAACGTGGACAAGACCACCGAGGAACACATCTTCAGCCGGCTGGAGGAGGAAGATGCCGAACTGGCCGACGAGATAAGGCAACTGATGTTCGTCTTCGACGACCTCATCTCGGTGGACGACCGCGGCATCCGCACCCTGCTCAAGGAGGTGCGCAACGAGGACCTCACCGTGGCCCTCAAGACCGCCTCGGAGGAGCTGACCAAGAAGATTCTGGGCAATGTCAGCGAACGCGCCGCCGCCATGATCATGGAGGACCTGGAGGTGATGGGACCCATGCGCCTGTCAGAGGTGGAAGAGGCCCAGCAAAAGATCATCCAGGTTGCCCGCCGCCTGGAAAAGGAAGGCAAGATCGTCATCGGCGGCAAGGGCGGAGACGACGTACTTGTCTAGGTTGCGCACCAGCTTGGTGGACAAGGCCACCCCCTACCAGATGGCCGATTTCGGGTCGGGGCGGAAGATGGCCAGTTCCGACCAGCCCCAGCCCCTGGTCCTGCCCGACTTCACCAAGCCCCAGGACCAGGCGCCGACGGCGACCATGGAGCGCAACGGCTTCATCCCCCTGCTGGTGGGATCGCGCCAGGAAGACCCCCGCACCGTGGCCGAACGCGAGGCTGAAAAGCTGCTGGCCTCGGCCACCGGCCAGGCGGAATCCA
>JAMOVV010000078.1 GCA_027067385.1 Desulfarculaceae bacterium | reverse complement strand
GCCCCGGCGCGCCGCCGCCGCCGCTCAAGGCCGGCGACCGGGTGATGGTGGCCAGCCTGGGCCAAGCGGGGGTGCTGGAGCAGGACCTCTCCCCGGAGCGGGACGCGGTGGCGGTGAGCGTGGGGGTGGCCGGGGTGCGGGTGATGGTCCCGCCGGCGGAGATCAGCCCGCTGGCCGGTGGGAAAAAGCCGGCCGGGACCAAGATTACGGTGCAGGCCACCGCCGGCGACGGCCTGGACCTGGACCTGGTGGGCCTGCGGGTGGACGAGGCCCTGCCCCTGGTGGACAAGGCCTTGGACCAAGCCATCTTGGCCGGCCGCAAGAGCCTCAAGGTGATCCACGGGGTGGGCACCGGCCGCCTGCGCCAGGCGGTGCGCCGGTACCTGAGCCGCCACCCCCAGGTGGTGGCCGCCAATCCCGGCCTGGGGCGCTCCGCCGCCGCGGTGACCGTGGCCGAGTTGCGGGACTAGGGGGTGGGCGTGGAATACCGGGGACGCATACCCGACGAAAAAATCGACGAGGTGCGCCTGGCCGCCGACATCGCCGAGGTGGTGGGCCGCCGGGTGAAGCTCATCACCGCCGGCCGCACCCTCAAGGGGCTGTGTCCCTTCCACGGCGACACCGACCCCTCCCTGGTGGTCAACCGGGCCCGGGGCACCTGGCACTGCTTTGGCTGCAACGAAGGCGGCAACGTCTTCACCTTCGTGATGCGCGACGAGGGGCTGAGTTTTCCCGAGGCGGTGCGCGAGCTGGCCCGGCGCTACGGGGTGCCCATGCCCAAGCCCAAGCTGAGCCCGGCCCAGCAGCGGGAACAAAAGCATCGCCAGCGCCTCTTGCGCGTACTGGAATTGGCCGGTAAGTTTTTCAGCCAGCAACTGGCCGCCCCGGTGGGCGCCGCGGCCCGGGAGTACCTGCTGGCCCGGCGCGGGCTGAGTCCCCAGACCATCGAGGAGTTCGGCCTGGGTTTCGCCCCCGAGGGCTGGGAGCACCTCAAGCGCTATCTGGCCGCCCAGGGGCTGGACGAGCGCCTGGCCATGGAGGCCGGGGTCTTGGCCGCCGGCACCAAGGGGCGCGGCGCCTATGACCGCTTCCGCGACCGGGTGGTGTTTCCCATCCGTGATATGGGGGGGCGGGTGGTGAGCTTCGGGGGCAGAATCTTGGGTTCGGGGGAGCCCAAGTACCTCAACGGACCCGAGTCACCGCTGTTTCGCAAGTCTCGCATGCTCTACAACTTGGATCGGGCTCGGCTGCCCATGCGGCGCAAGGCCAGGGCCCTGGTGGTGGAGGGCTACTTCGACGTGATCACCCTGAGCGCCCATGGCTTCACAGAGGCGGTAGCCCCCATGGGCACGGCGCTCACCCCAGACCAGGTGCGTCTCTTGGGGCGCCAGGCCGACGAGGTGGTGGTGGTCTTCGATTCCGACCAGGCCGGGCGCAAGGCGGCCGAGCGCTCCCTGCCGGTTTTCTTAAGCGAAAAAGTGACCGCCAAGGCCCTGCTGCTGCCGGCCGGCCACGACCCCGACACCTACGTGCGCGAGGTGGGCGCGGCGGCCCTGGAGCGCGAGGTGGCCGCGGCCCGGCCGCTCACCGAGGTGGTGCTGGACATGATCGTGCAGCGCGGCGACACCGCCACCCCCGAGGGCAAGAGCGCCACCGCCGCCGCCTGCGGCCAGGTGCTGGGGGCCATAAAAGACCCCGTGGTGCGTCTGGAGTACCTGGGCCGCACCGCCGCCGCCCTGGGCCTGCCCCGCGGGGTGCTGGCCCGGCGCCTGGGCCTGCCCGAGGGCGACACCCCGGCCGCGCCGGCGCGCCCGGCCCCGGCCGGGCCGCGCAACCTGGCGGCCAATACCCAAAGCATAATCCTGGAAGGGGCGCTGGCGGCCACCGAGGCTGCCGCCGCCCTGGCCGCCGGCGGGGCCCTGGCCATGGTCACCGATCCCGAGCTGGCCCCGGTGGCCCAGGCCATAGAGGCGGTACTGGACGCCGGCGGCCAGGTCACCGCCGACCGGGTGATCCAGACCCTGGCCGATCCCGCGGCCGCCCCGGTGGTTAGCCGCCTGGCCCAGCGGGCCCCGCTGCACGACCCCCGCCGGGCCGAGGCCGAGGCCCGCGCCCTGCTGGCCAGCCTGGAGCGCCGCCGGCCCCGCCGCAGCCGCTCCCGACTGCAAGCGGCCATCGCCGCCGCCGAGGCGGCCGGCGACCTGGCCGAAGTGGCCCGCCTGCAAAAACAGCGCAGCCAAATGTCGTCATCCAACCTAGTCCTCAAGCCGGAGAAGGATTGACCATGGGCATGGATAAGAACTTAGCCGACTTCCAAAAGCTCATCAGCAAGGGGCGTATCAAGGGGTTCCTCACCTATGACGACCTCAACAACGCCCTGAGCTCGGAGTTCACCTCCGAGCGCATGGATGACATGGTCATGGTCTTCGACGAGTTGGACATCGAGCTGGTGGACAACGAAAGCAAGCTCAAGACCGCCGGCGAGGAAGACGAAGACGGCGCGGGCGGGGCCAACGCCACCTCGCCCCAGGCCGAGGACGGGCGGGTCACCGACCCGGTGAAGATGTACCTCAAGGAGATGGGCCTGGTGAGCCTGCTCACCCGGGAGGGGGAGGTGGAGATCGCCAAGCGCATCGAGGCCGGCGAACGCCAGATGCTCGATGCCCTGCTGGAGTGCTCCCTGTGCGTGCAGGAGATACTGGCCATGGGGGCCACCTTGAAAGAGGGCGGCCTGCGCATCCGCGACGTGGTGCGCGACATCGACGAGGAGGAATCGGCCGCCGCCCACGAAAAGCGCAAGGAAGAGTTCCTAAAGCTCATCGACAAGGTGCGCCGGCTGGACAAGCGCAACTCCAACCACTACGACAAGCTGCGCCAGCGCAACAACGGGCTAAAGGCCGACCAGAAAAAACGCATGCGCGCCAACCTCTCTAAGAACCGGCGTAAGATCGTCACCATGCTCTGCGACCTCAAGTTGGAAAAGAAACGCATCGATGCCCTGTGCGATATGCTGCGCAAGCATGTCGACGGCCTGGACCAGGCCGAAAACCTGTTGAGCGCGGCCATCTTCGAGGCCGGCCTGCCCAAGGGCGAGATCAACAAGCTGGCCCGCAAAATCCGGGCGGCCAAGGGCAAGCGGGTGGCCATGGGTAAATGCCGCTGCAAGCCCTCGCGGGTGTTGGAGCTGGAGGCCCAGGTGAAAAAGGCCCGGGCCATGATCCGCGAGGTGGAGGCCGAGTGCAAGATGTCCCGGGCCAGCCTGCGCCGGCTCATGGCCAAGGTCCACCAGGGCCAACGGGTGGCCATGATGGCCAAGAAGGAGTTGGTGGAGGCCAACCTGCGCCTGGTGGTCTCCATCGCCAAGAAGTACACCAACCGCGGCCTGCAGTTCCTGGACCTGATCCAGGAGGGCAACATCGGCCTGATGAAGGCGGTGGACAAGTTCGAGTACCAGCGCGGTTACAAGTTCTCCACCTACGCCACCTGGTGGATCCGCCAGGCCATCACCCGGGCCATCGCCGACCAGGCCCGCACCATCCGCATCCCGGTGCACATGATCGAGACCATCAACAAGCTCATACGTACCTCGCGCTACCTGGTACAGGAGTACGGCCGCGAGCCCACCCCCGAAGAAATCGCCGAAAAGATGGATTTCCCCTTGGAAAAGGTGCGCAAGGTGCTCAAGATCGCCAAGGAACCCATCAGCCTGGAGACCCCCATCGGCGAAGAAGAAGACAGCCACCTCGGCGACTTCATCGAGGACAAGAAGGTGATCAACCCGGCCGACGCGGTGATCAGCCTCAACCTCTGCGAACAGACCCGCAAGGTCCTGGCCACCCTCACCCCGCGCGAAGAAAAGGTGCTGCGCATGCGCTTTGGCATCGGCCACAAGGCCGACCACACCCTGGAGGAGGTGGGGCGGGACTTTGACGTAACCCGCGAGCGCATCCGCCAGATCGAGGCCAAGGCCCTGCGCAAGCTGCGCCACCCCAGCCGGGCCAAGAAACTGCGCTCGTTCATCGAAAACTAAGCCGCGCCGCCGGCCGCGGCCGGGTTGGCGGACTTGTGGGGTGTCCGGGCGCCGGGGCAAGTTACTGGGGTCATATGTCTTGACAGGAGGGGCAATTATCATAATACTTATTGTTTCGTCATCACCGGGCCCATAGCTCAGTTTGGTAGAGCCTCCGGCTCATAACCGGATAGTCCCTGGTTCGAAGCCAGGTGGGCCCACCATTTATTGGAGGTAAGGCCCATGAACCTGGCGGGGTCGGCAGCATGTCAAGTAGCACCCGCCAAATGGGCCCTGGAAAAGAAGTAGGGTAGGGGCGTCCCGCCAAGGGGGCGCCCATTCATTTGATCCGGTGGTAAGGCAAATGCGAAATGCCCGCGTGGGCGAGGTCATGGCAGCCATGGACAGGTGGGCCCCCGCCTGGCTGGCCGAGCCATGGGACCGGGTGGGGCTCTTTACCGGCGACCCGGCCCAGGAGGCCGGCCATCTCTGGGTGGCCCTGGAGGTCACCCCCCGCCTGCTGGAAGAGGCCGTCGCCGCCGGAGTCCAAATGATCCTCACCCACCACCCGCCCATCTTCACCCCCCTGAAAAACCTGCGAAGCGACAACCCGGCCGCCGCCTGTCCGCTGCTGGCCGCCACCCACGGCATCGCCTTGTTCGCCGCGCACACCAACCTTGACTCCGCCATCGGCGGAGTCAATGACGTTTTGGCCCAGCGCTTGGGGTTGGGCGGCCTGCGGCCCCTGCAGGCGGCCGGGACCCAGGGCCTGGTCAAGCTGGTGACTTTTGCGCCCCCCGAGGCCGTGGACGCGGTGGCCGCCGCCATGTTCGCCGCCGGGGCGGGACGCATCGGCGACTACCGCGAATGCGCCTTTAGCGCGCCGGGCACCGGGAGCTTCCTGGCGCCGGCCGACGGGCGACCGCGGGTGGGTGAGCCCGGCCGGCGCAGCCGGGTGGAGGAGCGGCGGCTGGAAACCGTGGCCGCCCGGGCCGACGTGGACCGCGTAATAGCCGCCTTGCTCCAGGCCCATCCCTACCAAGAACCGGCCTACGACGTTTACCGCCTGGACCAGGGGCCCGCGGGAGTGGGCCTGGGCCGGGTGGGCGATCTGCCGGAGCCCGAGGACGGCCGGGCCTGGGTGCAAAGGGCCGCCCGCGAGCTCGGCGCGCCGGCGGCCACCCTGGCCGGCGATTTGCCGGAGCGGGTGGGCCGGGTGGCGGTGGTGGGTGGCTCGGGCGGCGAGCTGATCACCGCCGCGGCCGCGGCCGGGGCCCAGGTGCTGGTCACCGGCGAGGCCGGCCATCACATGCATGAAAAGGCCGCGGCCGCCGGGATATGCCTGGTGGTGCTGGGCCACTACCAAACTGAAGTGGTAATCATCGAACCTTGGGCCCGCCGACTGGAGCGCATGCTGCAGGAGGCGGGGCTGGCCGGCCGGGTGCGGGCCTGGCTGGACCCCCAACCGCCCTGGCGGCCGGTGGGCCCGGGTTAACTTAGGAGGAATAGTTTTGCTTGAGCAACTTCGTATGTTGGTCGAACTCCAGGTGCTGGATAAAACACTTTACAAACTGGAGCAGGATCACCAGAACATACCGGTAAAGCTAAAGCAGCTTGACGATAAAGAGGCCCAGTTGCGGGCCGCCCTGCAAGAGGCTCAAGAAGAGCTGGAACAGGTGGCGGCGCGTCGCAAGGAGCTGGAGAAAGACGTCGAGGCGGTCAAGGCCCGGCAGCGCCGGGCCGAGAACCGGCTCATGGGGGCCAAGACCCAGCGGGAATACCGCGCCGCCAACGCCGAGATCGACGAGGCCAAGGACTCCATCAAGGGTAAAGAAGAAGTCCTGCTGGAGCTGATGGAGCGCCAGGAGTCGTTGGAGATCGAGGTGACCAAGCACGGCGAGGTGCTCGAGGAGTTCCTGGCCGCCTCCGAGGCCGAGCGCAAGGAGATGACCGCCCGGGTCAAGCGGGTGGCCCGGGAGCTCAAACGCCTGGGCAAGCAGCGCGGCGGCCTGCTCAAGGGCGTGGACGCCGGGCTGCTGAGCAAGTACGACTTCATCCGGCAGCGGCGGCAAGGCGTGGCCCTGGCCCCGGTAAAGGCTGGCACCTGCCTCATGTGCCACATGGATATTCCCCCCCAGCAGTTCAACGAGTTGCAGCGCATGGACCGGGTCATGGCCTGTCCCTCCTGCCAACGGCTGCTCTACTGGGCCGACGCCGACGGCTTCGAGACCCCGGAGTAACCAGAGCCCTTGGCCCGGCAAGAACCATTCGTACTGCACAGCGACGGCGCGGCCCGGGGCAACCCGGGGCCGGCCGGGGCCGGGGCGGTGCTCTATGACCCCGACGGCCGCGAGGTGGCTCGCCTGCACCGCTATCTCGGCGAGACCACCAACAACGTGGCCGAGTACCAAGCCCTGCTCCTGGGCCTGGAAGCGGCCCTGGCCCGGGGCGTCACCCACCTGGCGGTGCGCCTGGACAGCGAACTCATCGTGCGCCAGCTCCAGGGCGCCTACCGCGTAAAAGCCCCCCACCTCAAGCCCCTGTTCCAACAGGCCCGCGACCTGCTGGGCCGCTTCCAGGGCGTCGAGGTGGCCCACGTCCCCCGGGCCCAAAACGCGGTGGCCGATAAATTGGCCAACCAGGCCATCGACCAGGACGCTTGACAACCCCTCAAACCCGCCGCCACCCCCCGAACATTATCCACGCCCGGTTGCCAGGCGCTAACACCGGCTATATCATTAAAACAGAAGCGAGAGACGGCCGGATGGTCGCCGGCTCAAGCGAGCGGGAGGAAAGTCCGGGCACCGCAGGGCAGGGTGCTGGCTAACGGCCAGGGGGGGCGACCCCACGGAAAGTGCCACAGAGAATAGACCGCCTCCGCCTTTTGGCGGCGGTAAGGGTGAAACGGCGAGGTAAGAGCTCACCAGCTCGGGCGGTGACGCCCGAGGCTAGGCAAACCCCACCCGGTGCAAGACCAAATAGAGGGACGCTTGAGGACGGCCCGTCCGATGTCCCTGGGTAGGTCGCTGGAGGCGTCGGGCAACCGGCGTCCTAGATGAATGACCATCATCTGGACCTCATACCAGGTACAGAACCCGGCTTACAGGCCGTCTCTCGTTTCTATTACCTATGAAAAAGGCCGTCCATGGCCTTTTTCATAAACAATTTATCAAGGAGACCTTGATAAATTGTCGGATCGCTCGGTCCTTCCAGTCCCTCGCGCTCCGGCGGGCCATCCATGGCCCGCGGGGTGTTCCATCCGTCAGTAGTATTTTCTAAATCAGTTTATCAAGGAGACCTTGATAAACTGTCGGATCGCTCGGTCCTTCCAGTCCCTCGCGCTCCGGCGGGCCATCCATGGCCCGCGGGGTGTTCCATCCGTCAGTAGTATTTTCTAAATCAGTTTATCAAGGAGACCTTGATAAATTGTCGGATCGCTCGGTCCTTCCAGTCCCTCGCGCTCCGGCGGGCCATCCATGGCCCGCGGGGTGTTCCATCCGTCAGTAGTATTTTCTAAATCAGTTTATCAAGGAGACCTTGATAAACTGTCGGATCGCTCGGTCCTTCCAGTCCCTCGCGCTCCGGCGGGCCATCCATGGCCCGCGGGGTGTTCCATCCGTCAGTAGTATTTTCTAAATCAGTTTATCAAGGAGACCTTGATAAATTGTCGGATCGCTCGGTCCTTCCAGTCCCTCGCGCTCCGGCCGCCCATCCATGGCCCGCGGGGTGGGGCGGTCGTTAATATTCAATTGTTTGGGTTTTAAGTAAATTCGACACGGCCCTAAAGTCGGCTGCGAGCGGAGCAGGAGGATAGATGAGCCTGTAACGTATCGGACTTGGACCCACTACGGGAGCACAGGCACTGTGCACGAGCCTGTAGCGTAGCGGACTTGGACCCACTACGGGAGCGGCAGCATGCCGCGCGTCCATGGCCCGCGGGGGTAAGCGGTCGTTAGTATCTATTTTTTCTGTTTCAAGTGAAATCGACACGTCCCTAAAGTCGGCTGCGAGCGGAGGATAAGATAGGACGAGCCTACTAACGTATCGGACTTGGGCCCACTATGGGAACCCAAGCATTGGGCGTGGTAATGTATAGTGCTGGCGAGTGATATCGAGATGCCCAGGGACGCAGACCACCGTCGAGGAACCCGTTGAGTGACCCACCCATTGCCATAGGTTCGCGCCTGGCCCGTTTCCAGGGCATACTCACTCTGGGCCTGCGCCCCAACTTTGGCGACTACCCGCCGGCCCACCAGGCGCTGATCCGCCGGGCCCACACCATTTATTTCCCTACCAACGCCTATGCCGCCCAGTTCGCGGCCATGGGGAAACGGATTTTTCCTTCGCTGGAAAGTCACCTCTATGAGTCCGACAAGATCAAGCAGACCGCCCTACTGAACGTTTTTGGATTGGCCCACCCCCGCACCCGGGTCTTCTGGGGCCGGCAGTGCCGGGAGATAATTGACTACTTCACCTTTCCCTTTGTGGCCAAGACCCCCCGCGGCTCGGCCAAGGGGCGCGGAGTGTTTCTCATCCGCGACCAGGCCGAGCTGGACCGCTATCTGGCGAACAACCACCCGGCCTATATCCAGGAGTGGCTGGAGATCGACCGCGACATCCGGGTGGTGGTGATCGGTTTCGAGCCGGTGTGTTCCTACTGGCGGGTGGCCCCGGATGGGGGCTGGATCACCAACGTGGCCCGGGGCGGCCGGGTGGTTTTTGGGGGGGTGCCCGGCTCGGCGGTGGAGCTGGCGGTGGAGGCGGCCCGCCTGGCCAATTTCGACGACGTGGGGGTGGACGTGGTGATGCGAGGCGGTGAACCGATGATCCTGGAGTTTAACTTCAAGTACGGCACGGCCGGTCCCCGCCAGGCGGGGATAGACCTGCGGGCGGTTTTGGCCGCCAAGATTCTGGACGGCTGTTTGTGAGGAGGAACCATGGAGAGCTATCAACAGATACGAGTACGCATCGAGCCGCATTATTCCGACGGTCTGGCCGGGAGCTTTCCCCGCCTGCACCGGTTGCTGTCGGGGGTGGACAACCGCCTGCTGGAGCAGTCGCCGCCGCTGATCGACCTGGTGGACGTGCTGGTGCGCCTGGTCCAGGATGATGACCGCGACCCGGCCGCCGGCAAAGTAGTGGCCGGCTACCTCGATGAGCTCAAGGAACTGCGCGAGCAGGTGACCGAGGCGGTGGGCGGCTGGCAGCTATCGGAGGCCCAGACGGCCCTGGGACGCATGGACGAGCTCTTCGTGCGCCTGGAGGGGGAGTTGCCGGGCTAGAAGCTTATCACCACCCCCAGCAGGAACTGGTGGCTGGTGACCCCGTGGTTGCGGGGGTGCAGGCCGGCGTTGCTGAGGTGGCGCACGCGGTAGCCGATCTCCCAGGCCAGGCTCTCGGTCCAGGGCAGGCGCACTCCCAGGCCGGCGTAGGACAGGAAGTTGAAGCGGGTGCCCAGCTCGGCGATGGCCAGCGAGTTGTAGGACGGTCCGATGCCGGCCTCCAGGTAGAAGGACCCGGCGCAGGCGCAGCCCAGCCGTAGGCGCAGGCCGCCGGTGGCGGCGCTCTCCCAGCCGCGGTGGTAGTCGCTGAACCAACCGGCGTGCAGCTCCAGGCGCAGCTCCAGGCGGGCGTGGCGGCCCTGCCACAGGGGGCCGGCCGCGTGACCGATCACCCCGACCCGCGACAGCCGGCCGGGGGCCACGTCCATGTCCTGGCCGCTGGTGAGCGCCAGGCCCCACTGATCCAGGGAGAAGGCCCGGGCCGCCGGTGGCGCGGCCAGGAGCAGGGCCGCCGCCAGCAGGGTCAAGAAGACCGGGTGCGTCCGCCGGGACCGGAAGCTCATGACGCCGGCTCCCTCGGCCGCGGTTTAGTCCCTGCCGCCGGCGCCGGGAGCGGGCCTAAAACGGTAACACCAGCCCCACCAGGAACTGGTGGGTGTTGAGCCCCGGGTTGCTGG
>JAMOVV010000077.1 GCA_027067385.1 Desulfarculaceae bacterium | reverse complement strand
TCCATCAGGCCCTCGTCGCGCTCGATCATCACCGGGTCGCCCTTGCGCTGGGGAATCGGCACCGGTACGATCTGCTCCTTGAAGCGCCCCTGTTCGGCGCTGCGGAGCGACTTGGCGTAGCTGTCCGCCGCGAACTGGTCCTGGTCCTGGCGGCTCACCCCGTATTTCTCGGCGCAGTACTCGGCACTCACCCCCATGTGGAAATCGTTGAGATGGTCCCAGAGCCCGTCGTTGACCATGGAGTCCACGGTCTGGCCGTGGCCCATGCGGTAGCCGCCGCGGTTTTTGAGCAGCAGGTAGGGCGCACCGGTCATGGACTCCATACCCCCGGCCACCACCACGTCGGCGTCGCCGCAGGCCACCGCCTGGGCGGCCAGCATCACCGCCTTGAGCCCCGAGCCGCAGACCTTGTTCACCGTGATGCAGCCCACCTCGTAGGGCAGGCCGGCGCGCAGGCTGGCCTGGCGGGCCGGGTTTTGGCCCAGGCCGGCCGGCAGCACGTTGCCCATGATGACCTCGTCCACGTCAGAGCCTTCCAGCCCGGCCCGGGCCAGGCTCTCGTTGAGGACGATGACTCCCAAATCCAGGGCGCTCAAGGACTTGAACGCGCCGTTGAAGGCGCCCACCGGCGTGCGAACCGCCGAGACGATGACAACTTCTCGCATGAAACTACAAACCTTCCCGGGGCGGCCGGCGCCCCTGGCCGCTTGGCCCTGTCACGGCCCCTTATGCCGGCGCTAAGGTGAGTACAGGGGCATGGGTATCACCTTGCGGATACGGCTGGCGGCCACCAGGCCGGGGCCCGACGGCTGCAACCCGTCGGCCTCCAGGTACAAGGCGCCCTTGTGCAAAACCAAGCGCCGGGGGTCCACCGTGAGGCTCTGGTCCTCGCCGGCCCCGTCGATCAACAACACCGAGCGCTGGCCCTGGCTCACCGCGTCCATGAGGCTCTGGAAGATGTCCGGCCGGCAGCCGAAGCCGTCTTGGATCACCAGCATCTCCAGGGCCTGGGAAAACTCGGCGGCGCGCTCGCCCGGCAACTGGGGAGCCAGGTTGCGCAGCCCCCGCAGCCCGGCGTAGGCCAGGCCGAAATCACTGCCGGCGGCCAGCCCCTTGACCGCCAGGATCAGCGCGAAAAAATCGGCCATGCTCATGCCGCCGACCAGCCGGACCTTTTCGGCGCTGAGCACAAAGCCGCCCCGCCCGCGGTCGTAGTGGAACGAGAAGCCCAGCCGGGCCAGGTCCTCTCGGTCCTTGTAAAACTGGCGGCGGGAAATATTGAACCGGCGGCACATCTCCTCGGGAGTATGCCTGGGGTGGGATTTGATCTCGCAGATTATCCCCATTAGCCGTGCCAGGCGGCGGCTGTTCATAACCACTCCCGAAGGCTTGAAACCTCCTCTACATAGCCGAAAACAAAACAGAAGTCAACAAAGGTCCCACCCCGGGGCCGCGGGTGGCGCCTCCGCGATTTGCCAAAATTCGCCTTTTGCGGCTAGACTGTCGCCACTCTCGGGCCCCAAGCAGGGGCCCTAGCCAGCACCGGGAGGGAAAAGCGGGCCATGATTCCAGGACAAGAGGTTCACGTGGCCGGCCCCGTGTGGGTGGTGCCCGGCGAGGGCGGCGGCCACTTCCCCCGCTGCCACTGTGTATACATAGACGACGGCGGCGGCGTGCTCATCGACACCGGGGCCGGCGACCGGGTGCTGGCCGATCTCACCCGCCGGCGGCCAGTGGAGGTGGTGCTCAACACCCACACCCACATCGACCACGTGTTCGGCAACTATCTTTTTGGCGACCGCGATATCCTGGTGCCGGAGATGATGGCCCACAGCGCCGGCGACCTGGTGAAGCTCTCGCGGCGATTCGTACCGCCGGAGATGTCATCTCTCTGGCGCCGGGTCATCCTCGACTGCACCACCTGGCGAGATCAGCCCCCCACCGGCACCTTCGGCCCGTCGCAGGTGTTTAAGTTCGGCACCACCCGGGTGGAGACCGTCTTCGCGCCGGGACACCTGGCCGACCACTGCATGTTCCTGTTGCCGGATCATCAAATCCTCATCAGCGCCGACCTGGACCTCACCCCCTTCGGCCCCTGGTACGGCAACCCCGAATCGGACCTGGACCTGATCCGGCGCTCCATCGACCAGGCGGTGGCGCTGCGGCCCAAGATCGTGGTCTCCTCCCACCGCGAGCCGGTGACCCAAGACATCGCGGCCGAGTTCGCCCGCTTCGCCGCGGTGATCGATCGGCGCGAGGCGGCCTTGCTCGACTACCTGGAGCAAGAGCGCACCTGGGACCAGGTGTTGGACCAAAGGCTCGTCTACGGCCCGGCCATCCCCTTCACCCCCCAGATCGTGCGCTTTTTCGAAGACCGCATGCTATCCCAGCACCTGGTCGAGCTGCGCCGGCGCGGCCTGGTGCGGGCCACTGAGCGGGGATTCATACGGGTGTGAGCCCCGGCCCCGGCTTGACAGGCGCCGGTCGGGCGGGGATACTGAATTGCCGCCTGACGCAGGGTGGCTTTTGTTTGCAAACCCACCGAGCAAAGCGACTGATCCACATGGCCGGTGAAGCACGTATAAAAAAGACGCGCAACTTCGGGGTGGTGGCCCACATCGACGCAGGCAAGACCACCTTCACCGAGCGGGTGCTCTACTACACCGGGCGCACCCACAAGATCGGCGAGGTGCACGACGGAGCGGCGGTGATGGACTGGATGGAGCTGGAACAGCAGCGGGGCATCACCATCACCAGCGCGGCCACCTCCTGCCAGTGGCAGGGCCACACCCTCAACCTCATCGACACCCCCGGCCACGTGGACTTCACCATCGAGGTGGAGCGCAGCCTGCGGGTGCTCGACGGAGTGGTGGCCGTTTTCTGCGCGGTGGGCGGGGTGGAGCCCCAGTCCGAGACGGTCTGGCACCAGGCCGACCGCTACCGGGTGCCCAAGATCGCCTTTGTCAACAAGATGGACCGGGTGGGGGCCGACTTCCACCAGGTGCTCCAGCAGATGCGCGACAAGCTGGGGGCCGTCCCCCTGCCGTTGACTATTCCCCACGGGGCCGAGGACCGCTTCCAGGGGGTGGTGGACCTGGTGACCATGGAGTACCTCACCTGGGACCAGGCCGACCAGGGGGCCACGGTGAAGCGCGGGGCCATCCCCGAGGATATGGCCGAGACCGCCGCCGCCGGGCGCGAGGCCCTGCTGGAGGCCATCGCCGAGACCGACGACCGCATCATGGACCTCTACCTGGAGGAGCAGGAGATACCCACCGCCGAGCTCAAGGCGGCCATCCGCCGCGCCTGCCTGGCCCTGGAGCTGGTGCCGGTGTTCGCCGGCAGCGCCCTGCGCAACAAGGGGGTGCAGCCGGTGCTGGACGCGGTGGTGAGCTACCTACCCTCGCCCCTGGACGTGCCCCCGGTGGAGGGGGTGCACCCCGATGACAACGAGCCCGAACGCCGCCAGGCCGACGACGCAGCCCCCCTGGCCGCCCTGGCCTTCAAGGTGCAGATGGACCAGGGGCGCAAGCTGGTCTACCTGCGGGTCTACTCCGGGGTGATCAAGGCCGGGGCCGAGGTGTTTAACGTGTCCAAGGGCTTGGGGGAAAAGGTGGCCCGTATCCTGCGTATGCACGCCAACAAGCGCGAGCGCCTCAGCCAGGCGCGCGCCGGCGACATCGTGGGGGTGATGGGGCTGAAGAACACCTCCACCGGCGACACCCTGGCCCCCAAGGACCGCCCCCTGCTGCTGGACCCCATGGAGTTTTACGAGCCGGTGATCTCGGTGGCGGTGGAGCCCAAGACGGTGGGCGACCAGGACAAGCTGGAGGCCACCCTGGCCAAGCTTTCTGACGAAGACCCCACCTTCAAGGCCCGCGAGGACCCCGACACCGGCCAGACGGTGATCAGCGGCATGGGCGAGCTGCACCTGGAGGTCCTGGTGCACCGCCTGGCCCAGGAGTACGGGCTGCAGGTGAACGTGGGCCGGCCCCAGGTGGTCTACCGCGAGACCATCACCAGCGAGGCCGCGGTGACCGAGACCTTTGACCGCGACCTGGGCGGCGAGCGCCAGGTGGGCGAGGTGACCATCAGCGTGAGCCCCAACCCGCGTGGCGGCGGCAACACCTTCCGGGTGACCGCCCCGCCGGAGCAGGTGCCCCCGGAGCTGCACCCGGTGCTGGAGGCGGCGGTGAACGAAGCCCTCACCAGCGGAGTGGTCCTGGGCTACCCGGTGCTGGACACCTGCGTCAAGATCACCGGCGGGACCTATACCCAGGGCACCTCCACCGAGCTGGGCTTCCGCCTGGCCTGCTCCATGGCCATAAAGCGGGCCCTCACCGAGGCCGACCCGGTATTGCTGGAGCCGGTGATGAAGGTGGAGGTGATGGTGCCCGAAGACTTCATGGGCGAGGTCATCGGCGACCTCAACGCCCGCGGCGGCTCGGTGGAAGGGGTGGAGCCCAAGGGCGGCATCAGCGTGGTGCGGGCGTTGGTGCCCCTGGCCGAGATGTTCGGCTACTCCACCAGCCTGCGCTCAGCCACCCAGGGCCGGGCCATCTTCACCATGCAGTTCTCCCACTACGACCGCACCAGGTCCAAGTCCCACGCCAAGTAAGCCAGCCCGGCGGAGACGCCGCGGCCCGCCGGCCACCGGGGTTAGAACCGCCCGTCGTCGGCCGCCTGGTCCATGGGCAGGGACTCCCCGGGAGTGAGCTCCGGCGCGCCGGCCTCCTCCTGGAGCGCGGTCTCCCCGGCCGGCAGTAGCTTGCGCCACTTGGTTGCGCCCCGCTTGCCCTTGCGTTCCCCCTCCACCACCAGGTCCAGCCCCCGCACGATGCCCGAGAGCTCCTGGGACTGGGCGGCCAACTCCTGGGCCGTGGCCGCCACCTGTTCGGCGTTGGCCGCCACCTGCTGGGTCACGCTGTCGAGCTGGCTGGTGCTCTTGTTTATCTGCTCGATGCCCAGGGACTGCTCGCCCGAGGCCTCTGATATCTCCCGCACCAATTGGGCCACCTTGGCCGCGTTGTCTTCCACCGCGTCGAAATCCTGGTCGGTGTTCTGAACCAACTCGGAGCCCTTCTTGATGTTGTCTATATTGTCCTCGATGAGCGCCTGGGTGTTGTTGGCCGCCTCGGCCGCCCGCATGGCCAGGTTGCGCACCTCGTCGGCCACTACCGCGAACCCCGCCCCGGCCTCGCCGGCCCGGGCGGCCTCCACCGCGGCGTTTAGGGCCAACAGGTTGGTCTGAAAGGCAATCTCATTGATGGTCTTGATTATCTTGCTGGTCTCCTCGCTGGCGTGGCTGATGCGCTCCATGGCCTGGCGCAGGTGCTTCATGGAGGCGTTGGCCTTGCTCACCACTTCGCCGGTCTGCTGCATCAGGGTATCGGCCCGGTTGGCGTGCTCGGCGTTGCGGCGGGTCATGGCGGTCATCTCCTCCAGGGCGGCGGCGGTCTGCTCCAGGGAGCCGGCCTGGGCCGAGGCGCCCTCGGCCATGGCCTGGCCCGCCTCGGCTACCTCGCCCGAGGCCGAGGCCACCTGCTCGGAGGCATCGGTGAGCCGGGCCACCGCCAACCGGATGGGCTTGGAGATGCCGCGGGCCAGGATAAGCCCGGTGACCATGGCCAGGACCACCGCAATGCCCCCAATGAGGAAGATGAGCCAGCGGGAAAAGCCGGCCGTCTGCCGGTACTGCGCGGTGGCCCGCTTGGCCGCGGCCTTGATGGTGGCCGCCAACTTAGCGATGCTGCTTTGCAACTCGGCCAAGGCCGCGTTGGACTGGTCTTGGTACTTTTGCAGGCGATGCTCGGCCTCCCGCTCCACCACCGGCAACAACTCCTCCCTGAAAAGGTTGTCATAGTCCTCAAAGGCCTGCACCATGTTGGCAAACCACTGCTTTTGCCGCTTGTCGGTAAACGATCCCACGATCCTTTCGCGGTGCTTGTCCACGTTGGCCGCGGCCTGCTCGTAACGGTCGAGTAACTTCAGGTCCTTGCTCACGATGAGCGTAGTTTGGATCTGCAGCAGCTTTTGGGTCCAGTAGGTGATCTTGTTCACCGCGTCCAGACGGTCCGATAGCATCTTTATCTTTGCCGGATCGCCCGAGTTGGCGGCCCTATCCAGCTCGGCCCGGATGGCCTCTCCCAGCTTGTGGCCGTTCTCCTCGGCCGTGTGGATCAGTTGGCTGGAACGAGTCACTACGTCCCGCAGGCGCCGCTGGTTGTGGTAGCGCACTTCGGGCACGATTTTCCGCTTGAAGATATCCCCCAGTCGCTTGGAGGCCGCTTCCACCTTGGCCACCAATTTTCTCTGCTGGTCAGTCACCACGATGGCCTTAAGCCGCTTGATGCCTTGGTCCAGTTCGGTGGCGCTCCTCTTAAACTGCTCGGCCACCGACAGGTCGCCCTTGATTATCAGCTCGCTCTCAAATTGGTAAAGCTCCGCCGCCCAGAAAGAAGCACTGGTGGCATCACTTACCTGCTGCATATACTTGGAGGCGTCGTCCGCCTTGGTTACCACTGAGCTGTTGGCCCAGTAGGCCACCGATCCCAGCGCCACCAACAGGCAGGCAATGGAAAATGACATGAAAAACAACTTTATGTTAAGACCTGTACGCATGACTCCCATCCCCCAAAATCATTACTAGGTAGCATTATTAACTTTATATGCAGATCGACCCGCATGGCAAGAATCATTAACAGTTACCTGAATTACTGTTAAAATACTAGGTATTCAGAGTTGCTCTTGTTGATAATATTTATCGTTTGCTACGCCCCGTAAGGCACGATAAAATATTGTTATCATTTAGATTTTAGCTTATCATTGGCCTTCAATCCCGTCCTATTCGACGGCGGGCAGCATCCTGGTACCAGAGGGCGGCCGGGTGTCGTCCTCTCCCCGGGTTATCTTGCCCCCCTCCACCACGGCCCCGAGTTGCAGTACCATTTGCTTGAGGCTCTGGGATTGGCCGGAGAGCTCTTCGGCCGAGGCGGCCACCTCTTCGGCGCTGGCCGCGACCCGCTGGGTGATGTTATCCAACTCCGAGGTAGCCGAGTTTACCTGCTCGATGCCTTGGAACTGCTTCTCGGAGGCCGTGGCGATCTCGCGTACCAATTCGGCCACCTTATCGGTGTTCTCCTCCACCTCGTCAAAGTCCTGGTCGGTGGTTTTAACCAGTTGCGAGCCGTGCCGGATGTTTTCGATATTGTCCTCGATGAGCACCGAGGTGCTTTTGGCCGCTTCGGCCGCCCGCATGGCCAGAGAGCGGACCTCGGCGGCCACCACCGCGAAACCGGCCCCGGCCTCGCCGGCCCGGGCGGCCTCCACC
This sequence comes from Desulfarculaceae bacterium, assembly GCA_027067385.1. Taxonomy (GTDB): domain Bacteria; phylum Desulfobacterota; class Desulfarculia; order Desulfarculales; family Desulfarculaceae; genus JAMOVV01. Next base: position 2,701 of record JAMOVV010000077.1, on the reverse strand, counting down.
GCGGCGTTTAGGGCCAACAGGTTGGTCTGAAAGGCGATCTCGTCGATGGTCTTGATGATCTTGCCGGTCTCTTCGCTGGCCGCGCTGATGCGCTCCATGGCCTGGCGCAGGTTTTTCATGGAGGCGTTGGCCTTGGCCACCATTTGGCCGGTTTCGCGCATCAGGTTGTCGGCGCTCACGGCGTTTTCCGAGGACTGGCGGGTCATGGCCCGCATCTCCTCCAGCGAGGCGCTGGTCTCCTCCACCGAGGCCGCCTGCTCCGAGGCCCCTTCGGCCAGGGTTTGGCCGGAGGATGACACCTCGGCAGCGGCGGCGGCCACCCGGTGGGAGGTATGGTCGAGTTCGGTCACCACCAGGCGCACCGGCCCGGCGATACTGCGGGCCAGGAAAAAGCCCAGCAGCAGGCCCAGCACCACCGCGGCGGCGCTGATGATGATAATCAGCCACCGGGTCCGCCGGGCGGTATGTTGATAGTCCGACACCGCACTCTCAGCCGCAGCGTTGAAAGCGTCCGCCAACTTGCCCACCGTGTCCTGGACCACCTTGAGCGCCCGGCTCGATTGGGCGTCGAGTTTGTGGAGCCGCCGCTGGGCCTCGCGTTCCACCGCCGGCACCACCTGCTCGCGGAACTGGTTGTCATAGTCCTCAAAGGTCTGCACCATCTCGGCGAACCAGGCCCGCTGTTTCTTTTGGCTTAGGCAGGTACTCACCAAGTCGCGATAGTGATCTAACTTTTCGGCCGCCTTTTCGTATTTTTCGATCATGGCCGAGTTGCGAGTAATGATTAAGTTGGCCTGGATTTGGTACAGCTTTAACATGCAGCAGATCATTTTATTGACATAATGCAGCCGCCGGGCTAAGCGGGCGATTAGCTCGAAGTTCTGGGTTTTTAAAGCTTCGTCAAACTCCTTGAAAATGGCGGCGGCGATGAGGTTACCCTTTTCCTGGGCCTGCCGAATCAAGATATCGGATTTATTAATCGCCTGGGCGAGAACGTTTTTTCGCTGGTACATCACCTCCGGCACCACCCCGTTTTTAAACACTCGCACGAACTGCCGGTCGGCCTTGACCATAGCCTTGACCATGGCCTGCTGCCGGGGCGGGAGGGCAATGCGCTTGATGCGCTGTACCTGCTTGGCGAACTTGGCGGTGGCGGCGTCAAAGTCCTTGATCAACGCGGGATCTTGCTTGAAGATGAGCTCAGCTTGGGACTGGTAGCGCTTGAGGGCCCAAAAGGAAGCAATGGTTACCTGGCGAGCGTCATCCATGGAACGAGTGGCTTGGTCGGCGTTGAGTACCAGCGAGTGGGTGGCCCAGTAGGATACCCCACCCATGCCCAGCAGCATCGCTACCATGATTACCGCCAGGCCGACGATCTTATTGCTTAAACTAACCTGCATACTAACCCCCCTACGCTTTAGACACAGGAATAGCCGAGCTTTTAATTACTAATAATTATTATAAGGGATGGACTGCCCGGGCCAAAGGCATTTTGTGACATTGCGAACCGCGTGTTTTACGACGAGTACCCGCCAGGGCATACCGCCCTCGGCGTAGGCCGGTCCTCGGGTAAAAACGATTCTTTAGCGCTGAGCTATTGCTCAGCCTCGGCCCTTTTCTTGGCCTTTTTTTCCAGCTCGATGGTCTGCTTGAGCGCGCGGTGGGCCTGGGCCCGTTGCCGGGGGTCCAGGGAGGGTGATCCCTGGGCCCGGCCCAGGTGGTAGCGGGCCGCCCGCCAATTGCGGCGCAGCTTGAAGGCCAGCCCCAGGTGCAGCGAGGCCTCGCCGGTGCGCCCCAGCTTGCCCAAGGCTACTCCCAGTTGGTGCTGGCCCCGGTCATGGTCGCTGTTTAGGGCCACCAGGCGCTTAAAGAAACGGGTGGCGGCGGTGGGATGGCCCTGGTGCAACATCACCTGGCCCATGCCGTAGAGGGCCTCCTGGTCCTTGGGCAGGCGGGCCAGGACCCGGGTATAGAGGTGCTGGGCCCGGGCCATCTGGCCCAGCTTGAAGCGACACAGGGCCTGCTCGCGCAGGAAGTAAGGGTTGAAGCGGTTCTCGGCGTCGATGTTCTCCAGTATGGCCAGGGCCTGGTTGTGGTTGCGACGGCGCATGGCCAGCAGGGCCAGTCCGTAACGGGGCCAGGGGCTATGGGGGTCGCGCCCCAGCCAGCCGCGCAGGCGGCTCTCGGCCTGCTCCTCCTGGTCGTAGAGGGCCACCAGCCGGGTCTTGATGCGCAGGAAGTTGCTGTTGTCCTGGGGCAGGACCCGGTGCTGGTGACGCCGGATCAAGGCGTCGATGCGATCCATGCGCGAGGCGCTCTGGGGATGGGTACGCAGGTAGGTGGCCACGTGGGGCCCCATCATGGCCTCGCGCCGGCCGATCTTGCGGAAGCCCTCGGCCATGGCCCGGGCGGGATAGCCCAGGGCGGTCATCAGTTTATAGCCCACGTAGTCGGCCTGTTCCTCGTCCTCGCGGCTGAAGGCCAACTGCTTCTGTATCCCGCCGGCCACCGAGCCCATGATCACCGCCTGTCCGATGGCCGGGTTGCCGCCGGCAGCCCCCAGCAGGATGCCGGCCAGCATGCCGGCCATCGTGGCCAGGTTCACCGGCTGGGAGCGTTTGAGGCGCATGGCCAGGTGGCGTTGCTTGACGTGGGCGATCTCGTGGGCCACCACCGAGACCAGCTCAGCCTCGCTGTCCAT
>JAMOVV010000076.1 GCA_027067385.1 Desulfarculaceae bacterium | reverse complement strand
CTAAACTTCCCGGCCCGGCTGGCGCTGGTGGCGCTGGCCGGGTTGGGGCTTACGCTGGTAGTGGCCGCTTTGCTACCGGGCGGGCTGGAGTTGCGGGTCACCTACTTTGGGGGAGGCGGGGAGCCGCTGTTGGTGGCCCCGCTGGAGCCGGGGGAGCGCTTCACCCTGCGCTACTTCCACTCGGTTAACCACCTGCCCATCTGGGAAGAGCACGTCGCCGACGCCCAGGGGCGCATCTTCGTGGAGACCGAACGCTTTGTCAGCTTCAACGCCGGCATGGGTCACCTGCCCGGCCAGGGGCGGCATACGGCGCGCGGCGGCTACCAAGTGATCGAAAACCTGCACCGGCCGGTGGGCACCATGGTGCTGCGGGTAGGCGGCCGGGGCGTGGACCACACCATTATCTGGCGGGGGCTGGCCACCAATCTCACGGCCCTGGCCGCCGGGCGGGCGGTGCTTATCCAGGCCGTCCCCAGGAGCTTGCTTTACCGGTGGTGGCGGCGGCTGCTGCCCCACCGGCGTACACCCGGGAGCGACATGTCATGAACCAGCAAGAGACCCCAAGCGGCCCGGACCGCGAAGTGGAAGTTACCAGGGTCCCCACCGGGGAGCGGCCCGACGCCAACCACAAGATCGTGGTGGTCACCGCCACGGTGGTCTCGGTGCTGGCCGTGTGCCTGAGCCTGTTCCAGCTCTACACCGCCGGGCTCACCGCCCTCACCGCCCACCTGCAACGGGCGGTGCACCTGGGGGCCATCCTCTCGCTCACCTGGCTGCTGCACCCGCCGTTTAAGGGCGCGCGCAAGGACAAGTTCACCATCTGGCTGGTCATCGACCTGTTGCTCATCGCCCTGACCATATTCGTCTGCGCCTACATAGCCTGGATTCTTGACGTCATCGAGGAGCACCAGGGGGCCTGGACCGACCTGGACATAGTGGTGGGGGTCATCGGGGTGGTCCTGGTGCTGGAGGGCTGCCGCCGGGTCATCGGCTCGGTGATGACCGGCATCTGCCTGGTGATGCTGCTCTACGCCTACTTCGGCCGCTCCATGCCCGAGATAATCATCCACAAGGGCTACAGCATCGAGCGCATCGCCACCACCATGTGGTTCACCACCGAGGGCGTCTTCGGCATACCCCTGGGGGTGGCGGCCACCTTTGTCTTCGTCTTTGTGCTCTTCGGGGCCTTTTTGGAGGTCACCGGCGGCGGCCAGTTCTTCATCGACCTGGCCTACGCCCTCACCGGCCGCTTTTCCGGCGGGCCGGCCAAGACCAGCGTCATCGCCAGCGGCTTCATGGGCTCGGTCTCGGGCTCGGCGGTGGGCAACGTGGTGGCCACCGGCTCCTTCACCATCCCCATGATGAAAAAGGTGGGCTACCGGCCGCACGTGGCCGGGGCCATCGAGGCGGCCGCCTCCACCGGCGGCCAGCTCATGCCGCCGATCATGGGGGCCGGGGCCTTCCTCATGGCCGAGTACACCAACACCAGCTACCTCACCATCATCAAGGTGGCCCTGGTGCCGGCCATCCTCTACTACATGACCGTGCTGCTCTTCGTGCACTTCGAGGCCCAAAAGCACGGCCTCATGGGCCAGCCCAAGGAGAACCTGCCCAAGGCCCTCAAGGTGATCAAGGACGGGCTGCACTTCATCGTGCCGGTGGGCATCCTCATCTACGTGCTGGTGGCCAACTACTCGCCCATGATGGCCGGCTTCGTGGCCGTGCTCTCCACCGTGGCCGCCTCCCTGGTGGCCAACTTCGTCAAGACCGTCTACGGCAACCAGCGCCTGGAGGCGGGCTCGGCCCAGCGGGTGCCCATGCTGCGCTTCTTCCAGAAAGAGGGCGCCGATGTCCTTAAGGCCCTGGAAAAGGGCGCGCGCAACGCCATCATGGTATCGGTGGCCTGCGCCGCCGCCGGCATCATCGTGGGCATCGTCAGCCTCACCGGCATGGGGCTCAAGTTCTCCTCCCTGGTGCTGGGGCTCACCCAGATCAAGGTCTTCGTCATCCTCCTGGTGGGGGCGGCCAGCCTCATTTTGGGCATGGGCCTGCCGGTGACCGCCAGCTACATCGTGCTGGCCTCCCTGGCCGGCCCGGCCCTGCTGGACCTGGGCGTGCCCCTGATGGTCACCCACATGGTGGTGTTCTGGTATTCCCAGGACGCCAACGTCACCCCGCCGGTGAGCCTGGCCTCCTTTGCCGGGGCCGGGGTGGCCGGGGCCAACCCCATGCAGACCGCCTTCACCTCCTGGAAGCTGGCCAAGGGGCTCTACATCATCCCCATCATCATGGCCTACGAGCCCATGCTGGGCATGGGCAAGGACTACAGCCTGATGCACTGGCCGGTGATCCTCACCTGGTTGTCCACCGCCGGCGGGCTGGTGGCCTTTGCCGCCGCCCTGGAGCGCTTCCTGCTGCGCCGGGCCACCTGGCTGGAGACGGCCATGCTGGCCGCCTCGGCCGGCTGCATGTTCTGGCCGGCGTGGTGGGGCGACGTGGTGGGCCTGCCCCTGTTGGCGGCGGTATTTGTGATGCATAAATTCTACACCCCAAACGGGTATCAGCCGGCTACGGCGGCCCAGACGTCCTGAACAGGAACCAGAGTATGAACCTGCTGCTATCGCTGAACAAGGCCCTGACCCTCTGGCCCCGGCGCCAGGCCATCATCGACGGACCGGTGCGCTACACCTATGCCGAGATGGGCCGGCGCATCGAGCGCCTGGCCGGGGCCCTGGCCGAAGCCGGCCTGGAGCGCGGCCGGGTGGCGGCCATCGTGGCCCCCAACGTGCACCAGTTCGTGGAGACCTACTACGCCTGCGCCCGCCTGGGAGTGGTGCTCAACCCGGTGAACTTCAGGCTCTCGCCGCGCGAGATGGCTTTTATCCTAAACGACAGCGCGGCCATGGTGCTGCTGGCCCACAGCGATTTCGCAACCGAGGTGGCCGCCGCCGTGGCCCAGTGTCCAAAGCTCAAGCAGATCATCTGGATCGGTGAGAGTCCGCCGGCAAGCGAGGGGCCGCCGGCGGTGGGCTACGAAGAGGCCCTAGCCGCCGCCGGGCCGCCGCCGGAGCCCCCCGAGTTGGGGGCCGACGACCTGGCCCAGCTCTACTACACCTCCGGCACCACCGGCCAGCCCAAGGGAGTCATGCTCACCCACGGCAACGTGGCCACCCACGCCCTCACCGCGGTGGCCGAGCTGCAGCTTTCGGACCGCGACACCTGGTTCCACGTGGCCCCCCTGTTCCACCTGGCCGACGCCTGGGCCAGCTTCGCCCTCACCTGGGTGGGCGGCCGCCATGTCTTTATCCCCTACTTTGACGCCGGCGAGGTGCTGCGCCTGATCCAGGACGAGGCGGTGACTTGCTCCAACCTCATCCCCACCATGCTCACCCTCATGGTGAGCCATCCCCGGGTGGGCGACTTCGACTACTCCAGCCTGCGCTTCATCGCCTCCGGCGGCGCGCCCATCGCGCCCCAGACGGTGCGCCGCATCATCGAGACCTTTGGCTGCCAGTACATCCAGACCTACGGCATGACCGAGACCAGTCCCTACCTCACCTTCTCGCTGCCCAAGGCCCACATGCAGGACCTGCCCCAAGACGAGCTGTTGCAGGTTATCTCGCGCACCGGCCGGGCCTCCATCGGGGTGGAGCTGAAGGTGGTGCGCGAAGACGGCGGCGAAGTGGAGCCCAACGACCAGGAGGTGGGTGAGATCATCGTGCGCGGCCCCATCGTCACCCCCGGCTACTGGAACCGCCCCGAGGCCACGGCCGAGGCCATCGTGGACGGCTGGCTGCACACCGGCGACCTGGCGGTGATCGACGCCGAGGGCTACGTGAACATCGTGGACCGCAAAAAGGACATGATCGTCACCGGCGGCGAGAACGTGTATTCCACCGAGGTGGAATACGTGCTCTACGAGCACCCGGCGGTGCTGGAGTGCGCGGTCATCGGGGTGCCCGACCCCAAGTGGGGCGAGGCGGTGAAGGCCTTCGTGGTGCTGCGCGAAGGGCATCAGGCCGGCGAGGCCGAGCTCATCGATTTTGTCAAGGAGCGCCTGGCCCGCTACAAGGCCCCCAAGAGCGTGGAGTTCATCGAGGCCATCCCCAAGACCGGCTCGGGCAAAATCTACAAAAAGGGGCTCAAAGACCTGGCCGACTAAGGCCCAACGCCTGGGATCCCATGGTGGGCCCAAGTCCGCAGCGCTCCCGGCTCGTCTTGCGGCCGGCTTGGCGCGGGGCCGACTTTTAAGTCGGGTCGGTTGTGCTGGGATAACCGGTAGCCGTACGGCTGGTTAGATCACACGGCCAGGCGCACCCGGACGGGATCGAGCCCCAGGCCCTGGAGCCAGTAGCGCACCGCCTCCAGGTACCGTTTTAAAAACGGCCCGGTGCCGCCGAGGGCCCGGCGGCCAAAGGCGAAGTTGATCTCCAACAGCAGCGGCCGCCCGTCCGGGGTGACCACCATGTCCACCGCGGCCACGTCCAACTCGGCCGCTTGGCGTAGCCGCCGCGCCATCTCCACGGCGCGCGCCATCTCCGGCCCCTCTCCCCCGCGCACGATGCGCCCGGCCTGGCTCAGGTTGGTGCGGAAGTCGTCCCCGTCGGCCACCCGCCAGAAGGCGTCTTCCCAGGGACCGATAAAGATCACCCGTAGGTCGCGGCCGCCGGTGTCGATGTACTCCTGCAACACCAGGCCGTCGGGACCCCGGGCGCAGCGGGTCTCCAGCCGCGGGCCGAGCGCGTGCAACTCGTCGGGGCCGCGCACCAGGAAGACGTTTCGCCCCTCGCCGCCGCCGGCTCCCTTGGCCACCAGGGGCGCCCCGCCGCCGCCGGGCACCCGGCCCTGGCGCCAGGCTCGCACCGCCGCGGCCAGGTCGCCGAACTCCACGGTCTCGGGCTGGTCCAGGCCCAGACGGGTGAACAGGCGGTGGTTGCCCACCTTGCCGTCGTCGTTTAGCTGTACCTCGGCGCGGGGGAAGTGCGGCTTGGCGTGGGCCTTGACCAGGGCGTGAAGGTCGGGCCGGGGGGACTGGGGCAGCAGCACCGCCGCGGCCGCGGCCACCGCGCGCTCATCGTGCGGCCCCAGGGGCCGCTGGGAAACCAGCAGCAGGTTGGTGTCGGCCTCCAGGGCCGGGTGGTAGCTGATGATCTTGCCGTCGGTCATTTGCTACATCCCTCGCGCGCATTAGTCTACCACGCGGCGTGCCGCCGCACCCGCGGCGTGCCGCCGCAGCCATATGGGCCGGGACGTTGGAGGCAAGGACCACCGCTATCATTCAATTGCCGCCGATCAAGCCAAACCGACACGGCCTAAAAGAACGTTTGAGCGGAGCAGGTGGAGGGACGAGCCTGTAGCGTGTGGACTTGGACCCACTACGGGAGCCCAAGCATTGGGGCGGCGTGCCGCCGCAGCCATATGGGCCGGGACGTTGGAGGCTGGGGCCGCCGTCATCATTCAATTGCCACCGGTAGTGAGAAGGCTGGTAATTCAAGGTTATTTTTCAAGGCCAGCCAAGAGAGGGAAATGGAAGATTGCCGCGTCGCCTGCCGGCTCCTCGCAAAGACGATTTTTTCTAAAGCCAAACCGACCCGGCCTAAAAGTCGGTTTGGCGAAGGATGGCGAGGGACGAGCCTGCGAACGTTTCGCCACCGTACCCACTACGGGAACCCAGGCACTGGGCCGGGATTAGGAGTCGGTGGTAGACCAGTCCCATGGGATGTGGCTGTCGTGGGGTGGAAGGCGGTATTCATCCGGCTGGTCGGGGTTGTAGGGCCGGGAAACGGTGTTGACGATCAGGGCCTCGTCCGGGCTGATGCACTTCCAACCGTGGTAGAGTCCGGGGGCGATCTGCACCAGCAGGGGGGCGTGCACCCCGAGGAAGAACTGGTTGGCCTGGCCGCTGGTGGGGGAGTCGGGGCGGTCGTCGTAGACGCCGAGGCGGATCATGCCGGCGACGCAGACGATGTTGTCGGTCTGTTTTTTATGCAGGTGCCAGGCCTTGACCACGCCGGGCAGGGTGGTGGTGAGGTATACTTGGCCAAAGCCGGCAAATATCTCGTCGTCGGACCGCAGCATCTCCATCAGCCGTCCGCGTTGATCGGGTATTACCTTGAGTTCTTTTACCTTGACGCCCTGGATCAGCTCCACGCTTCTGCTCCCGGTGGGGGTTGACAACGCACCATTAGCCTAGCATGAACCGGGGGCGCGGTCACCTGTCGGCTGGTGGTCAAAAGGGTTGCCGCCCGGTGAAGGATTAGTCCCGGGCCTGGTTACGCAGGCGGGAGCCGAGTTGGGCGGCGGACAATTCGAGTAAAGGCTTTAAGTTGATAATGTCCTCGGCGTTATAGGCCAGCAGGGTTGACAGGGCCTGGGGGTCGCCGGCTTGGTGGGCCTGCCATAGTTTGATGGCCTGGTAGCCGTCGAGGTTTTTCAAATGGTCGGGGCGGTTGATGCCGAGTTGTTTTTCGATTCGTTTGAGGCCGCCTTGGTATCCCAGTCGTTTCAGGCACCATCGCAGGTCGATATGTATAGGCGGGATATATGCCAGGGGGAAGTTTTGTTTTAGCACCGGTATATCAAAGGAGGCGCCCGAGAAGGTCACGACTACATCATAGCCTTTCATGCAATCATTTATTAACCACATGTTGTGGTCGGCCACCAACTGCGCCACCCGCTGGCCGTCGTAGAGCCCCACCACCGTTACCCCGCCCCACTCCGCAGGGTCCCCGCCGGTCTCGATGTCTAAAAACACCACCCGCCCAAAGCGCGGCCACATGCGCCAGTGCTCGGCTGCGGGGATCATCTGGGCCAAGACCGCGGCCGCGTCGGGACGGCCCAGCGCCTCCAGCGAGCGCTGGACCACCGGCCGGCCCAGGCGATAGATCATCGGCGCCAGGCGCTCTTCGCCCCGGGCCAGGAAGTCGCGCCAGTCGCGTATGCCGGCGCGCCAGATGGCCAGCTCTCGCTTGGCCCCTACCGCCGGCAAGTGGATGAAGGTTCTTTCGAGCAATTGGTTTAACTACGCCCCGTTGATGAGACGCTCCCGGGCGCGGGCCTCGGCCTCGTTTCGGATCACCCGCAGCCACTCGCGGCGGATAAGGCCGGAAAAGGGACGAATAACGGTCCAGTATCGCCGGAAGCCCCGCTTGGCCCGCGGCCCCAGGCAGCGCACCCGGGTCTCGGTGTACAACCTGGTGAGCCCCTCGCCCCGGGGCTCGAAACGCAGGTTGGCCGCCACCATGGCGTTGCCCGGCTCGGCAAAGGTCTTGAACTGCTGCGGGGTCAATTTCTCCATGCAAAAGTCCAGCGACCAGAACCGGCCCACCAAGCCAAATACGAACTCGTGGGGCTCCTGCCGGGCCAGGAGGATGAACCCCAGCTCGAACATATCGGTCATGGTGCCGCCGAAGCCCTTGGAGTCAACGTCGCGTTTTAACAAACGATAGGGCAGCTCCCGCAGGCGCAGCAAGGCCCGGGTCACCGGCGAGCGCGCCATGTCCAGCTCCCAGGCCGCTTCAAAGGCGTCGCGCGGGGCGGCCCGGGCCAAGCCCTGGTGGCGCTCGCAAAAGTCCCAGCGGGGCATGAACTCATCCAGTAGCATGTCGTGATCCCATCGCCACGTATTAGAGTAAATAGTTTAACAAAAAGCCGGCCAACAGCCGCGCACCGGCCAGCGGCCCCAGCGGCGGTAACGCCACTATACCCTTGGCGGCGGGCATGTAACATCTAAATTAGTCACTGGAGCAGGGGGCGGCGGCCGGTCTTGCCAAGCGCGGCCCGGGCTGCTAGGTTCTGCAGGGAGGCCGGGCAAGGGACCGGCGGGAGAGCGAGGCGGCATGCGCGCGGTTTTGAAATGGCTGGCCATCGGGCTGGTGGCCTTGGGGCTGGGGCTGGGCCTGGGCAACTGGCTGGGCCGGGGGGACTTTGCCGACCAGTCCCGGCAGGGCTTTGCGCACCTGGCCGCCTGGCAGCCGCCCAAGAGCACCGGCCCCCGGTCGCCCCGGCGCCTGGAACTGGCCCCGCCGCTGGTGCGGGCCTATTTGCGCCGGGCCATCCCCGCCGGCGCGCCCCGGGCGCGGGTGGTGAGCCTGCGGCAGACCGGGTGGTTTCGCCCCTCGCCGTCCTGGCCCCGGCTGGAGCTGGAGGCCCGCCAGGACTGGCGCGTCGACGCGCCCGGGCTGGTGTGGTCGGCCAAGCTGCGCCTGCTGCCCCTATTCTGGCTGGGCATGATCGACAGCTACATCGGCACCGGCGCCTACCTGCGGGGTAAGGCCCTGGGCCTGGTGTCCGTCCTGGGTCAGGAGGGACGGCCGGCCAAACAGCGCCTGCTGCTGCGCTACCTGGCCGAGGCCCCCCTGTTCCCCTCCGCCCTGGTGCCCGGCCCCCACCTGGTCTGGGAGGCCCTGGGGCGCGGCGCGGCCCGGGCGGTCCTGACCTACCAAGGTATGCGGGCCTGCGGCGTCTTTTATTTCAACCGCCAGGGATACCCCAGTCTCTTTGTCACCCGCCAGCGCACCCGCGACCTGGGCCAGGGCCGGCGGGTGCGCCAAAGCTGGACCCTCACCTACCGCCATTACCAGGACTTCGCCGGCTGGCGCTTGCCCACCCGTATCAGCGCCGCCTGGCGGCCGCCGGAGGGTCCCTTTGTCTACGCCGAGTTTAGCGTCAGCCAACTGACCCGACGCTGAGGACCGCCGCGCGCCCCGTACCCCGGCGGGGCCATAAAAAGCCCCACCCTAAAACGGGCGGGGCCTTTTGATACCTGGGGAAGTTGGATTGGGCTAGTAGCGGCGCGGCGGCCTCGGATCACGCGGCAGGGCCTCGTTAACCCGCAGGGCGCGTCCCTGTAGCTGGCTGCCGTTTAGTTCGGCAATCGCCGCGTTGGCGTCGGAGTCGCTTTCCATCTCAACGAAACCGAAACCGCGCGAACGGCCGGTGTCGCGGTCGGTGATCACCTTGGCCGAGATGACCTCACCGTACGACTCGAAGAGCTCACGCAACTCTTCGGGGGTGGTTACAAAGGGCAGATTGCCGACATAAATGCTCTTTCCCATAATCTCCCATCACTCCAAACACGCGTTTGCCCGGACGCTTCATCCGGACCAACGCAAAACCAGGGGTACGGTCGTGGGACCGCCCGGCTGATTGAACCCATTTCTTGGCCGGAAAACCCCTTTTAGTACAATAAATTACATACCGCGCCCCCCCAGGGGCGTCAACCCTTTTCTACTGCGGACCGCGGCGGCCGGGGCCCCCGTGGCCGGCTCCCAGCCCGTATTTGCCCCTGGGGCCGTTTTCGTGGCATAGTAGGGCCAACCGCGCACGGAGGGGGAAAATACATGGCTCGCGTATACGCCCTGGCCCTAAGCATTGTCGTGATCTTCCTGGCCCTGGGTTGCGAAATGGCCGCCGACCAGAAGCTCTACCTGGCCACCGACGCCCTGCGCCAGGGGCAATGGGACCGGGCCATCGAGCTGAGCACCCAGCTTTTGCATGCCGGCAACATCCAGCCCCAGGACCGCGTCCGCTTCCTGGTAGGGGCCCACACCATTCGGGGGGCGGCCTATCGTGATAAAGGCGACTTTACGCGGGCGCTCCAAGACTTTGACCAGGCCATAAAGCTCAATCCCAAGTGGGCCGGCGTCTACGTGGAGCGTAGCCTGCTGTATGAAAAGCAGGGGCTCTGGGCCAAGGCCCTGGCCGACCTGCAAAAGGCCGACCAGCTCGACCCCCAGGGCGCGGGAGAGCGCTTGCTCCGGCTGCGCCGGCTAAAGGCCAAGGTCGCCGGCGGCAGCTAGCCGTTGGCCGCAACCGTGGTTCCGGCCCGCCCAGGGCCGGGTCCCCGATTCATTACTGATTATCCCACCACCGCGCCGTTTTCACCCGCTGGCACGCCTCCCCGACGCGCTTGCCCGTTCCCAGGGGCCGGCCAGGGACGCCCCGGCGGGTAAATCCCCTGCTGATAATCTAAATCCGCCGGTATTTCTGGGGCGGCCGGAACCCACCTGTAGTCTGAATAACCCCGGTTGCTCGTAGATTCAATCCACTTATTATATATGGTCCCACTGTAGTAGGCCCGACCAAGTTGTGTTCATTGCACGGCTAATTTGCCGGCGGTGGCTTTTATTTGCCTGGAATTATTCGCTGGTAATGCCATTTACATACACAGGGACTTGGGGCGGCCATGGATAATCCGACCGTGAATAGGCTCTGCGGTCCAGCGTCCAAAAGCCATACCCCGGTCTTTTGCTTGCCGAATTTTTTGCGGCGGCCAGTAGTGGTGGTTCTGTATAACTAGTTGATAAAAATATAAAATATTTATAATAACGATACGTGAAATAGTGCGACGGACGGCTGGTTAGGACATTTAGCTATCATGGTTAACTAATAAAACCCCAAACTTGGGCGGAGATGTCCTTAATAATCTATGCGTTTGGATTCTGGTTATCACAAATGATTATTATCTGGCATCCGGACAAAATTTGGTTTGGCTCGCCTCATACTTTTTTATGGCAGGCCTTGCTATTGCCGGAACAAATGCGATAAAATATCATTTACTACGTGTGGGAACGGTGGCGGTATTTCGTAAAAAACTGGTTTAATATACACGTTTAGCTGGTTGTGGGGATGGAAAACGGCTGCTGTGCGTAAGGGGCAAGTGTATCCCGGCCCCTGGTAGCTAATACAAATTACCCATGGCTCTCACCATGCGAGGCCACATGCAAGGGCATGCGGCCTTGGCTGAGTTTGGATTTGGTTCAACCATTAAGGGAGGTCTTTTATGAAGAAGGTGTTACTGGTCTCATTGGTTCTAATGCTGGCTTTGTGCTGGGCTACGGCCGCCCTGGCTGGTTCGGCCGATGAGGCCAAGGCCCTGGTCAAACAGGCCATCGCCATGGCCAAGGCCAAGGGGGTTGAAGCGACCTTAAAGGCGGTGGGTGATCCCAAGGGTCCGTTTATCAAGGGCGATCTTTATGTCTTTGCCGGTTCCATCAGCAAGGTGCAACTAGTCGCGCATCCCTACAAGCCGCACCTGGTGGGTAAGGACCTGTCGGGCATGAAGGATATCAAGGGCAAGTTGTTCTTCATCGAGTTCTGCAATGTCGCCAAGAACGGCGGTTCAGGCTGGGTGGATTATTACTGGCCCAAGCCCGGCAGCAAGACCCCGGTGCTCAAGTCCTCCTACATCGAGGGCGTACCCGGGGGCGACACCTATTTCGGCTGTGGGATTTACAAGTAATTTATCGGCGGGTTCGCCGGGGCCGGGTATCATCCGTCTCCGTCGGACCCGCCGCCATACACAGGGCCGCGATCCGCGACGTGGCTTTTCCTCGTGTACCACCGATGGCTGCTGGAATGGGCCCGCGTGATGGGGGCAGGCTTTTGACGCTGGTGGCAAGGGGGCGGAGATGAGCTTAAAGGCAAAGGTAATTCTCTTACTGGTTTTGGCTATTGCGGCCTCCGCCTTGGTCGCCGCGGCCAATTATTATTATCAAGAGCGCGTGCGGGAATCCGGGGCCCTGGCCCAGGGGGTGCTCCAGTCGGTAGAGACGCTGCAGACGGCGCGGGTGGCCGAGCGGGACTTTTTGCGCGAAGGTCGTCCCGAGCTGGCCGCGGCGGCTGAAAAGGGACTGAGTAAGGCTCGTGAGATACTCAACCGCTTGTTGGACAAGGCCTCTGGCGACGAGGAGTTGGCCAAGAGACTGGCCAGCCTGAGCCACGAGATAGGCTCTTACCACAAGCTCTTTAGCCAGGTTAAAGAAAACGTCCAGATGGTGATGAAGTTGCGGGCCCAACAGATGGGCCTGGAGCGGCAAATAGTCCACTTGGCCAACAGCAAGGTGTTGGAAGTGATCACCCAGATGGAGGGTGAGTACATGCTGGAACGGGGTGAGCCTCTGCCCACCAAGTTCAGCAACTTCGCCGCCGAGGTGAGGTCCGCGGTGGCCTTGATGGACAGCCTGCTGATCGCCGGTCAAGGGCTTTTTCTCAACCAGGACGAAAAGTCCTACCTCAAGGAGTTGGCCCGGATAAACAAGCTGCGTAAGCTCTACGAGGGCAACGCCCGCAACCTGGCGAGCACCTTGGGCACGCCCAAGCTTGCGTCTGCGCTGGATGAAATTTTGTCGTTACACCAGCGCATGGCCGCGCTGGACGTGAAGCTCTACAAGCTGTGGAAGCAAAACCGCCAGCTCATGAACGCGCTGGACAAGTCGGCCAAGTCGCTTTGCGCCGACGCCAGCCGCCTCAAGGAAGCCATGCAGGCGGAGGTGGGCAATACCGGTCATCTCAGCACCCTGGTGGGCCTGTCGGTGGCCGCGGCCGCCGCGGCCATGATCCTCATCTGGGGTTTTTACATCATCCGCAGCACCTTCCGCCCCTTGCGCCAGGTGGTGGGTTCCCTGGGCGAGGTGGTCAACCAGGTGGAAACTTCTTCCGCAGCCACCTTGACCCTGTCTCAAAAGATGGCCGAGCGGGCGGCCGAGCAGGCGGCCAGCCTGGAGGAGACCTCCGCCTCGTTGGAGGAGATAACCTCCATGACCAACCAGAACGCCGAAAACGCCGACGAGATGCGTTCGGCCATGACCGGCGCCGAGGAGCTGGTGCAAAAGGCCACCGGCTCCATGGTTGACGTGAACAAGGCCATGGGTGATATTTCCACCTCCAGCGAGGAGATCAGCAAGATCATCAAGACTATCGACGAGATCGCCTTCCAGACCAACTTGCTGGCTTTGAACGCGGCGGTGGAGGCCGCCCGGGCCGGCGAGCAAGGGGCTGGTTTCGCGGTGGTGGCCGACGAGGTGCGCTCTCTGGCCATGCGGGCGGCCGAATCGGCCAAAGACATCCAGGTACTCATCGAGGAGGCCATAACCCAGGTCCGCCGCGGGGTGGGCCTGGTGGAGCAGACCGACGGCCAGTTCAAGGAGGTGGTCGAGGCCACCTCCAAGAGCACCGCCCTGGTCTACGAGATCGCCGAGGCCTCCAACGAGCAGCGCAACGGCCTCAACCAGATATCCCAGGCGGTCATTCAGATGGACGAGGTGACCCAGCGTAACGCGGCCGAGGCCTCTGACGCTTCGGACGCGGCCAAGCAGATGGGTAAGCAGGCCAAGATACTACGCCAGGTGACCGGCGACCTCATCCAGGTGATCGAAGGCACCGACCAGCCCTCCCGCCAAGGCAAAAGCCAAAAGCCACGGCGCCGCTGGTTCCGGCGCAAAAAGCGTGCCGAGGCCGAGGAGCCCACTGACGAGATGTTGGCCCTGCCCGGGCCGGAGGAATAGGCCGGCCGGGCGGTTAGTTCCCGGTGGTATGAACGGGCGTCCGCTGAACCAGGCGGACGCCCGTTTTAGGTTGTCACGGGTGCATGGGCCGGGGCGCTTGGGGCCAGGTCCGCCGGCATCATTCAATCATTCGCGTTCCAAGCCAAAACGACACGGCATAAAAGTCGGCCGCGAGCAGAGCAGAAGGGTGGACGAGCCTGGAACGATTCGCCACCGGACCTATATGGGAGCCGCGGCTCGCGGTTAGGGGGTTACGGGGGCTACCCAGTTGGCTCCGCGGGGGGCCTGGCCAGCCAGGGCCTTGTAGGCCAGGCCGAGGCTCTGGGAGTAGAAGAGCTCTTTTTGGGCCGGGTTGTTCATCCAGGCGGCCACGCAACCGCGCTCCTCGCGCACCTCGCGCAGGGCCTGCACGCTCATGGCGTACTGGGCCACCGAGCCGAAAATCTCCCGGCAGGCGTCTTTGAAGCCCTCCTGCGGCAGCTCCACCAGGCGGTGTCCGCCGCGGCCGTCGGGAATCTTCACGCGGCGGAAGTGCTTTTTAAGGTCGTCTAGGTCCAGGCGGCGGCTTTGGGGATAGCGGAAGCCGTGGGGGTTGGACATGACGATGTGGTGTCCGATGCCGCCGGCCCAGTGGCGGAAGCTGGTCATGGCGTCCCACACGGTGACCAGGTTGGTATTCACCGCGGCGGCCAGGTGGCTCAGTCCGCCGTCGACCCCCACGAAGCCGGCGGCCGACTTGATCAGGGCGGCCAGGTCTTCCAGGCGCGAGTCCGGGGCGTCGGAGGGCACGGCGCAGTCGACCAGGTCGGTGATCTCGCCGTAGTCGGGCGCGCCCAGGGCCACCAGGGCGAAGCTGGGCCGCAGGTTGGCGAGCAGCGCCGCCCACCACTTATGGTCCGCCCAAAAGGGATCGCTGCGGCTGGGGTTGATGGGGTAGACCACCACGGTGGGCTTTTGCCGCGACAGCAGGTGTTGCAGCCCGGCCGGCCGGGCCGGGTCCAGGAAGATGCCAGGGCGGTCGTTTAGCGAGCCCAGCTTGTGGTGCAGGGAGTGGCCCACGATGGGGTTGAGCCGGATATGGTCCACCGGGGCCACGCCGAACTTAACCCGCTGCACCACCTCCGAGTACCAGGACACGTCGCGGCCGAAGCGCCGCACCGCCACCTGGCGCACCGCCGCCGGGGCCGCGGTGTCCGGTGGGGCCAGCTCGGCCACCATGGGATGGCCCTGCACCAGGCCGGCCAGGGGGCCGGGGTCCAGGTGGAGGCGCACCGGCCGCCCGTGGTTACGCAGCAGGCCCAGGAGCATGAGGGTATCGCCCAGGGCCAGGGGTGCCGGTGGCCGGCAGACGTCGCCGTCGAGCCCCAGGTAGATGGGGCAATCCACGTGGGTCACCGTGTTGCGCAGGTGGTGCGGTATTTCCTCGATGATCACGCCGCGACTCCGGGCGCAGGGGCGCCTCCCGCCGGCGGGGGATGCCGGGCGGCCGGGGAGGCTGCCGGTTCAGTGGCCCCGGGGGGCTTGGCCGCCGGGTCTAGACGCTCACCGTATCGCGGGTCTGGGTGGAGTTGGCGGCGCCCCGCCGGGACAAGACCTCCTGGGCCTCGGGCTTGGCCACCGCCTCGCGCCAGGCGTCATTTAAGGTGGTGAGCATCTTGATAACCCCGTCCACCGGCTCGCCGCGGCCCTCAACCTTGGCCTGGACCAACTGGTCTCCCATGAAGAGATAGAGGCGGCGCAGGTTGGTCGCGATGTCGCCGCCTTCCTCCAGGTTGAGTGAGGCGTTGAGTTCGTCGATGATGTCCTGGGCCCGGTTGATCAAGTTACAGGCCTTGGGCACGTCGCCGTCGCTTTGGGCGGCGCGGGCCTTGGTGAGGAAGCTGATGGCCCCCTCGTAGAGCAGCACGATCAGTCTGCCCCGGTCGACGGTGGCCACCTGGGTCTTGCGGTATTGTTGCTGTCCATAGCTCATCATGTCACAACCTCTTCCTTGTGGTTGTCGGTATCTATTTTAGGCGCCGGCTTCGCTAGCCTGAGGCCTTGCCAATCTTCGGCAGTTTGGCTATTTGGCTCTTGAGTGATTCGGACTGGGTGTTGAGCTTGGCCAAGGTTGCTTCCAGGCGGGCGAAGCGTTCCTTGTAGCGGTCACGTACCAGCTTGAGCCGTCGGTCCTCCCTTTCGATGCGTTTGTCGATGTTGCTGATGATCTCTTCGTAGTTATCCTTGAGGGTGGGGAGCATGCCGCCGGTATTGGTCTGGACATACATCTCGTCATACATGCGCTTGGCCACGCCCTCGGTGTTTTTGTCGCTGTTGTCGATGAACAGGTTGGCCACCGCGTCGGCGTTGGCGTTGAGGGCGTTGCGCAGGGCGGTATTGTCGATGGTCCAGCGGCCGTTGTTGTCCGGGTCGGTTTTGATGCCGATCTGGGACAGGTGGGTGTAGGGGTCCACCCCGTCGGTGAGTCCGGTGATGCTGGAGTTCAAGATGGTGTCGATGCGCGACTTGATGATCTGGTAACCGTAGTTACCGATGAGCACGCCGTTGTTCTCGGGATGATTCTGGTCGAACTTGGTTTCCTGGCGGATGAAGTCCTGGGCGTAGTTGACCGCGTTGATGAACTTTTCGATCTTGGCCCCCACCGCGTTGACATCGGTGGACACGGTGATCTTGGCGTTGCCGGCGTCGTGCAGGTCCAGGGTCACGCCGGTGATGACGTCGCTGACGGTGTTGTCTTCCCTCTGCAGGAACATGGGGCTGGAGGGGAAGCCGTCGACCCGGATCAGGGAGTTGGTGGCCTTTTGGTTGAGGGAGAATCCTCCGCCCACGTCACCGGCGGCCGACTCGAAGGTGCCGCCGGCAAAGTCGTGGCTGACGCGGGTTATCTGGTATTCGGCCCCGCTGTGCTCGCCGGTGAGCACCAGCTTGTAGCTATTGGGCAGGCCCAGGCCGTCGTTGGTTACCGAGGCGTGCACCCCGGGGTTGTTGGAGTCGTTGTTGATTAGGCTGACCAGTTGGCTCAGGGTAGTGCCGCCGGCCACGGTGACGTTGATCTCCTCGCCGGCGTAGACATAGGTGAAGGTCTTATCGCCGCCGGCGGTGCTGGTCACCGGGGTGCTGAGGCTATCGGGGAAGCCGTCGTGCACCACCTTGCAGACCTGGGCCAGGCCCTCGGCCTGGGCCGCCTGGCGCTCGGGGGCGGATACGTCGAGGGTGAAGGTGTCGCCGTTGACAAAGGTTCCGGCCCCCAGGTTGAGGTAGACTCCCTGCTCGATCTCGTAGTTGGTGCCGGAGTAGGCCACTTCCACCGTACCGGTATCGCCGGTGGAGTCGGTCCAGCGCAGGGTGAGTGCGTCGGAGGGGTCGGAGGCGGCCAGGGTGCCGTCGTCGCTCACCACGGTGAAGGAGTAGGTCTTGTTCACCGTACCCATGTAGTTGCCGGCCGCGCTCACGGAGGCGGTGCCGGTCCAGTTGGAGCCGGTCTCGGGCGTGTCGAAGTCGTTGCAATAGGCGGTGAGGTAAAAGTCGTCGCTGGCCCCCACCGTCTTGCCTTCTTCCAGTTGCAAGAGGATACCGTTGTGAATCTCGATGGAGTCGCCGTCCTTGTAGGAGGAGGGGACGGTGACCGTGCCGCTCACCACGCCGGAGGCGGTGTTGACCTGGTAGCCCAGGGTGATGGTATCGGTGCCCACGGTGCGGGCGGTGGCCTCGGTGTTGTAGATGCGGTAGGAGAAGTAGCTTTGGCCGGCGGGCAGGTCATCGCTGGAGCCGTTGAACTGGCCGCCCACGGTGATGTCCGGGCCCGAGCCGCTGGTCCAGTCCTGGTAGAGCGCCGCGTCGGTGGAGCTAAACGACAGGGTCAGGGGGTTTTGCAGCACCTCGATCTCGCCGGAGGCCCCGCCGATATTGCTTTGCAGCACCAGGCGATAGGGGTTGTTGGAGGTGCCGTCGTTCTCCACCGAGGCGACCACCTCGTCGCTGTGGACCGGGGCCGTGGTGGATGAGAAGTAATTAGTGATATCCTGGGCTACCTGGGTGATGGTACGGCCGGCGGCGATGGCGATGGTGTGCTGGGTGCCGCCCACGCTGATGATAAGGTTTTGGCTGCCGGAAGTGTGCCGGGTGATGGCGGTAGAGGAGGCGGCCACCCCGGAGGTGCCGAGGATATGCTGGCTGTTGGTGGCCACCGTAACGTTGTAGGCGCCGTTGGAGGCTTCGCTGGAGGCGGTGGCCGTGACCACGTCGCTGTCGCTGCTGGTGGCCTGGCGGACCAGGAACTCACCGGTGGTGTCCATGCTCCTGGCGGCTTCCTCGATGGCCGTGAGCCGCTGTTTCAGCGAGGTAATGGAGGCGATTTTGGCCTCCCAGTCCTTGCGCCACAGCTCCATGCGGGTCTTCTGGATCGACTCCACTTTCATCAGGGCGTCGATGATCTTGGTGAAATCGGTCCCGCTGCCCAGACCGGTGAAGCTGATATCTCCACTGATGGTCGAGAAGTTAAAAGCGTCGTACCCGGATATGGAAGCCGCCACTTTAGTCGCCTTGCCAAAGGGTTAATAAAGTTCCCGCTACGATCCGCACCTCAGATGATGCAACTAGCATGCCGCCATGGCCGGTTTCGCTGGTTGGCTGCCAACCAACTGTTATTTAAGCTAAACTCTCTGCCGCCTCTCGCCGGACCGCCGCCGGGTCATCGTCTCCTGGGCAACAATTGCCCGGCGGGCCCGCGCACCCGGACGTAATTGGCCCGGGGTTCTAATTAATCTATTCGGACGCTTGGGCCCACTACTTGAACCCATAATGGAAAAGCCGTCACCCGGCGGGCCCGCCGGGGCGGCCGGTGGTTTTCAAGGCGATGCGGTTGTTCAAGAAGGCTGCGGTGACAAAACGCGGGCGCCCGGGCGGGCCGGGTAGGGTGGTTTAAGGCGCGGTTTGGGAGCCGAGGCACTGGAGCAGTTGCTCGGCGATGTCGGTGGCGCGGGCCTTACCGCCCTCGCCCCGCAGCCAACTGAGGCAGTAGAAGCCGCCGGGGCGATGCTCGGCCGGTCCGGAGCCGCAGCCGCGCTGGCTCAGCACGGCGTAGTTGGCCGGCCGCAGGGCGGCCACCAGGGCCTCCAGGCAGGAGTAGACCTGCTGGTAGGCCCCGGTGCGGAAGTTGGAGGGGTCCAGGCCAAAGCAGTTTTGCACCCGCTCCACCGTCCACAGGCCGATGGCCAGCACGTCCACCGCCGGCAGGGCCATGGCGGTGGTTATGCGGTTGCGCTCGATCTGGTAGAGCCCGGCCTCCTGGGAGTAGTCGCGCTCCATGCCACGGCAGTAGGAAAACTCCTCTTGCGGCCCGGCCAGGTAGTCGGGGCGAAAGCCGCCGGCCAGGACCCGGGGGGCCAGCTCGGCCGGGTGGACCAGCCCGGGGCGCAGCAGGCCGCCGGGATAGCCGGCCACGGCCCAGCCGTTGAGGCTCGGCGGCGGGCAGCCCAGGGGTATGGACATGAGCCCCACCCGCAGGTCCTGGGCCATTATCTCCCACACCGAGGGCGTCTTGAGCTGGTTAAGTCCCAGGGGTTGGCCGGGGGGCGGGTCCTGGGTGATGCCATGGGCCGGCGGGGTCTGGCCGGTATAGATGGTGGCCCAGGCCGGGGCCGAGGCGGCCCCCACCTCCGGCGGCTGGATCAGCTCGCCCCAGGCGGTGTGCATCAGCAGGTGGGGCGCGGCCACCCGGACCATGTCCGGCGAGAGCCCCGGCACCAAAAAGACCACCAGCCGGGGCGGGCGCTGGGCCACGCAGGGACCGGGCGGGTCCTGGGCCAGGCGCCGGCGCATCTCGGCCAGGGTGGCGGCGGCCTGGGGGTCGTTATTGACCATGGCCGCCACCCGGGCCTGCAGGGCCTCGGCCCCGGCCAGGTTGCCGGCCTGCTGGTATATCTCCACCAGCCGCCGCCAGGCCCAGTCGTGTCCTGAGCCGCCGCACAGGGCCTGCATGTAGCAATCCACCGCCTCGTCGGTGCGGCCCTGGCCGTCCAGGGAGCGGGCCAGGCCCAAGAGGGTCTCCACGTCGGTGGGCGCGGCCTGGACTCCTTGCCGGAACTTGTCGGCCGCGGTGGCCAGGTCGCCGGCCTGCAGGGCCTCGCCGGCCTGGCGGCGCAGGTCGCCGGAGGTGCTTTGGCTCTCGGCCGCCGCCAGGGCGGCGGAGTAGCGCTCGTGCCAGTCCCACTGCGGCCGGTCCCGCCGGGCCAGCTCGGCCATGGTCCGGGCCTGGGCCAAGAAGCCCTGGGACAGCAGGTCTTGCAGCACCATCTTCACCACCACCTCGCAGTCGTCCTCGGCCAGCAGCCGCTCAAAGGCCTCGGACGCCTCGTCGTTCTTTTGCAGGTGCACGGCGCTCATGACCCAGCGCATGTAGACCCACTTGGTCTGCTCCAGGGTCATGTTTTCGATGTAGATGAATTTTTCCGGGTGCTGGGCCGCGTACTCCTGGGCCTCGATAAACCGCCGCACCTCTTGTAAGACGTCTTGCCAACGGTTTTGGCGGTAGTAGGCCCAGGTGAGGAAGAAGTGGGGATCGGGGTAGTAGGGCACCGCCTCCAGGCAGTCCCGGGCATGCTTGATCACCTCGTCGTCGCGGCCCAGGTTGGCCAGGCACATGAGCACCGGGTAGTAGGCCCGGGGCAATTGTTCGGCGCCCACGCCACCCCGGCGAATCAAGTCCACCGCTATGAGCCCCTCGTCCACCGCCTCCACCTCGGTCTCCTTGCTGGCGGCCAGGGTCTGGGCCAGGTAGGAGTGCGACAGGTAGTTGTCCGGCTCGCTCTGGACCCACTGGCGGATCATCTCCAGGCGGCGCTGGTGCTTGGCCTCCATGGTCGCTTCATCCAGGGCGTAGCCGTAGTGGTAGAGCTTCACCGGTATCTGGGTGGAGGGGCCGTTGACGACGGGGCGGTTGTGCACCTTGCCTTCGTAGTGGAAACCCTTGTGGTTGCGGAAGATGCGGGCGTGCAGGAGAAAGGTGGTGGCCCCGCTGGCCACTTGGTTGATCAGTTCCACCAGGTAGGCGTCGAACCGGGGGTCTTTTATGGCCTGGCGGATGATGGGGGCGGTTTTTTGGTCCAGTTCCTCGTCGGCGTCGAGGATGAGTATCCAGTCGCCGGTGGCGTAGGAGAGGGTCTGGTTGCGGTGCTTGGCAAAGTCGTTTTCCCACGGGTGATGGTAGACCTTGGCCCCAAAGGACTCGGCGATCTGGACCGTGCGGTCGGTGCTGCCGGTATCCACCACGATTATCTCGTCCACCCAGCCGGCGGCGCTGGCCAGGGCGGTGGGCAGGAGCTTTTCCTCGTTTTTGACCATCATGCACAGGCTGAGGGTGGGCTCGTCCGGCGCTCGTTGGTAGAGGCGTGGTTGGTCGGCGGCGGGGGACGTCTTGGGGGTCATAGCGGCTCCATGGGGGCGGGCGCGGTTAGCTCGCCCGTCATGATCGAGTGTAGCCCCGGCCGCCGCCGCCCGTCAACCGGTGGGGGTGGCCGGGCCGGGGGAGTGGCGCTGTGGCGCCTGGTCGGGCCGGGGGCCTTTCAGCTCGCCGCGGGCGGCGGCCCGCAGCAGCCGCCGGCGGTGCATGAACATGCTTTCGGCCATGAACAAGGCGTTGACAAAGCTGGTCAGGCGCGATGGGTTGCGCTTCTTGATCCGCCAGATGGCCTTCACCAGGCGTCGGCGGGCCGCCGGCCTGGTCCGTACGGTATACCACCACAAGAAGTGCAGGATGCTCACCAGGTTGCGCGCCTTGGTCGATAGGGGCATCTTGGCCGGGATAACCTCGGGCGGCGGCTGCCGGCCTTGGCTCAGGGCCAGGGCCTGGCGGGTGGGGCGCATGGCCAGGTAGAAGGCCTCGCAGCGCTCGATAAAGGCCTTGCGGTCGTAGAGCCGCCGCCAGGCCTCCACGAATTCATCGGCGATCTCCTGGTAGGGTCGCTGGGGGATGAAGTTGGTCTCGCCGTAAAAGGCGTCGCTGCTCCTGGTCTCGGGGATGATGCGGCCCTGGTCTTCCAGGCGCTGGTACAGGGGGGTGCCGAGGGGCGCGTTGAGCACCCCCAGTTGCACCAGGGGCACCGAGGTACGGTTCACGAAATCCACGATCCGCCCGCCGGCCCCGGGCTTTTCACCGTCAAAGCCGATGATAAAGGTGCCGATGACGCTCAGGCCGTTGTCGCGCAGGTTCACCAGGGCCTCCAGCACCGGGTGCCGCAGGTTTTGGCGCTTGTTGCAGGCGGCCAGCACCTCGGGGTCCGGGGTCTCCACCCCCACCACCACGTTGACGAACTGGGCCTGGGTCATCTCGTCGATGAGCTCCTGGTCCGAGCCCAGCTCCACCGAGGCCTGGGTGCCGTAGGAAAAGGGCTTGCCGCGCTCGATCATCCATTGATTGAGCAGCTGGAGCAGCTCCAGGGTGCGGGAGCGGTTGGCCGTGAAGTTGTCGTCGCAGATAAAGACCGGTCCCCGCCATCCCAGGTTGAACAGGGCCTCGAGCTCGCCTATGACCTGTGGGGCCGGCTTGATGCGCTGGCGGCGTCCGAAGAGGTTGGTCACATCGCAGAAGTCGCAGCGGTGGGGGCAGCCGCGCGAGGTCTGCACGCTCATGGTGGTGTAGTCGCCCAGGCGCAGCAGGTCGAAGCGGGGCAGGGGCGATTCGGCCAGGTCGGGGCGCTGGGCAGACTCGATGAGGCCGCCGCCGTGGCCCTGGTCCAGGGCCTGGAGCAGCCGCGGCACCACGGCCTCGCCTTCGCCGCGCACCACGTAGGTGCAGCCGGCGTCCAGCAACTGGCCGGTAAAGTAGTGGGCCGAAGGCCCGCCGGCGGCCATGGGCACTTGGCGCCGGCGGGCCTGGGCGGCCAGGTCCACCAGGCCGTCGCGCTGGGCCGCCATGCCCCCGCTGAGCACCAGATCGGACCACCGCCAGTCGGCTTCCTTGATGGTCCGGGCGTTCTGGTCCACCAGCCGAAGCCGCCAATGCCCGGGCAGCAGGGCGGCCATGGTGACGAGCCCCAACGGCGGGAAGCAACAGCGGCGCATCTGGGCCCGGGCCGCCTGGGACAAGCTCCAGAACGATTCGGGAAAGGGCGGGTTGACCAATAGCACGTTCATGGATTGTTTTCCCGGGCCGGGCCGCGGCGGGTTTCCTGGTTTGTGACTTTGGTCGGAGGCTTGCCGGCCCCGCCCCGGCGGCCGCCGGTCGGCCCCGGAGGCGGGTGCTTGGTGGCAGCGCCCCAGCCGGCCGCGACCACCACGATCAAGGGTATCCTAGCGGCCGGGCCGGTGGAGGTCAAATACAGGATCGTTGGGCGACGGGCCAAAAAAATATCAAAAAAGCCTAAACTCAAATTTCGGGGTGCCGATAAGAACCTTGAAACCTCACTGCTTTGGCACCGGGCATTATCGGGGCCAAGAAAGGGGAAGCGCCTCAGACCACCAGGACAGCACTTCCGTACCGGCGCCAATATGGATGTTGGCGCGCAAGGACCAAGGAGGGACAAAATGAGTCTAGTTGTCAACCACAACATGATGGCCATGAACGCGGCCAGGAACCTGACCCAGATTTATGGGCGGTTGTCCAAGTCGGTTCAGAGGTTGTCTTCGGGGCTGAGGGTCAACTCGGCCGCCGACGACGCCGCCGGTCTGGCCATCCGGGAGCTCATGCGGGCTGATATCGCGGTGCTCAACCAAGGCGTGCGCAACGCGGCCGACGGCATCAGCATGATTCAAACCGCCGAGGGCGCCATGAGCGTCATCGACGAGAAGCTCACCCGCATGAAGGAGCTGGCCGAACAGGCGGCCACCGGCACCTACACCACGGCCCAGCGCGAGATCATGAACTCGGAGTACCAGGCCATGGCGGCGGAGATCGACCGTATCGCCAACGCCACCGACTTCAACGGGGTGAAGCTGCTCGACGGCAGTTTCAACTACATGCATGGCGGCAACGGCATGAAGATTCACTTCGGCACCGGTAACGACCGGGCCGAGGACTACTACTTCGTGCAGATGAGCGACATGCGGGCCTCCACCGCCACCGGGCTGCGCATCGGGGCCGGCGAGAACTACTGGCAGAGCCAGAACCTCGACGCCACCAGCGGCGAGGCCGACCTGGGGGCCACCGGCTACTTCGGCATCGAGTTTTCCACCGACGGCGGCCAGACCTGGGATATCTATGGTTACGTCGACGTCAACAGCGGCGACAGTATCGACCAGATAGCCAGCGAGATCGACGCGGGACGTCACGCCACCGGCGCCCTGCAGTTCGACGTGGCCTTTACTTCGGCCAACGCCAACGGCGCGACCTTTACCATCGGCAGCGAGGTTTTCCAGTTCACCAGCGCCAGCTCCACCAATACCTTCACGGTGGGCGCCACCACGTCGCTCATCGGCATCGGCGGCGCCGGCCAGTCCATGACCACCATCCTCAACTCGGTGGCGGCCTTCTTTAACAACAACGCCGTCTCCACCGGCTTCTACGCCGCGGTCAGCGGCGGCGACACCCTCAACCTCATGGCCTACGAGGGCGGCAGCGCGGCCAACACCTCCACCCTGGCCCACAGCAGCGCCAGCCTGTTCACCGAGACCGCCTTTGCCAACGGCGGCGCCGGGGTGGTGAGCGCCGAGGCCGAGACCAACCTCAACGGTGAGTGGGAACTGCGCATCAGCGCCTACGGCGACAACATGGTGCGGGTATTTAGCCAAAGCAGCGCCGGCGGGGCCATCCTGGACGCCACCGGCGGCGCTCCCACCTCGCCCTGGGGCCTGCCGGTTACCAACTCCTCCGGCAGCGCGGTGCTGGCCGCCTTCAGCGGTTCCGACGCCGTCAACGACTGGACCCAGGTCAACGCCGATTGGGACGGCCAGAACATCAATACCCAGTCGGCCGCCCAGTTGGCCTTGGCCGCGGTGGATGACGCCATCGTGCGCAAGGATATCGCCCGCGCCAACCTGGGCGCCTTCGCCAACCGGCTGGAAAACACCATAACCAACCAGCGAATCCAAGCGGAAAACCTCCAGGCGGCCGAAAGTCGCATCAGCGACGTAGACGTGGCCCTGGAGATGACCGAGTTCACCCGCAACAACATAATGGCCCAGGCCGCCGTGGCCATGCTGGCCCAGGCCAACAGCCTACCTTCCCTGGCCCTCTCACTCCTGGGCGGCTAGGCAAGCGGCTCCTAGGCCAAAACCCCAAACAGGGGCTCCCGCCGGCGGCGGGGGCCTCTACTTTTTTTAGCGGCGCCCGGCCCGAGGCGCCCCGGGCGGTTTGCCACCGCCCGTTTTTTTTGCCGGCGGCATTTAAGAAAGCGCCGGGGCGCGCCGATCAAGTAATTGAGCGCTCCTTGAGGGTGACGACCCTCATGTTTAGGCAGGAGCTCAGGGAACCCACAAACCTACAACCCAAACCTATCTTTTCATCGGCCGGCGCCCGAGGGAACAGGCGCGAGGCAACCAAGGAGGGGACAAGATGAGCCTTATTGTCAACCACAACATGATGGCCATGAACGCGGCCAGGAACCTGACCCAGATTTATGGGCGGTTGTCCAAGTCGGTGCAGCGTTTGTCATCGGGCCTGCGCGTCAACTCGGCCGCCGACGACGCCGCCGGTCTGGCCATTCGCGAGCAGATGCGAGCCGACATTGCGGTGCTTAACCAGGGCGTACGCAACGCGGCCGACGCGGTGAGCATGATCCAGACGGCTGAGGGCGCCATGAGCGTCATCGACGAGAAGCTGATCCGTATGAAGGAGCTGGCCGAACAGGCGGCCACCGGCACCTACACCACGGCCCAGCGCGAGATCATGAACTCGGAGTACCAGGCCATGGCGGCGGAGATCGACCGTATCGCCAACGCCACCGACTTTAACGGCGTCAAGCTGCTCGACGGCAGCCTGCTCAACGCCCACGACGGCAGCGGTCTGAAGATTCACTTCGGCACCGGCAACGACGCAGCCGAGGACTACTACTTCATGACCATCGGCGACCTGCGTGCCAGCACCTCTGATGGCCTGCGGGTGGGCGAGGGTGAAAACTACTGGCAATCCGTGAACTTGGACGCCACCTCCTCCTCGGTCGACCTGGGCGCCACCGGCTACTTCGGCATCGAGGTCAGCTCCGACCAGGGCAGCACCTGGTCCTTCTACGGCTTCGTGGACGTCAACAGCGGTGACAGCATCGACAGCCTGGTGAGCGAGATCGACGCCGGCCGTCACGCCAACGGCACCCTGCAGTTCGACGTGGCCTTCACCTCGGCCAACGCCACCGGCGCTACCTTCACCATCGGCAGCGAGGTCTTCCAGTTCACCACCGCCACGGCCAACAGCTTCTCGGTGGGCGCCACCACCTCGATCATCGGTATCGGCGGCAGTGGCCAGGCCATGACCACCATCCTCAACTCGGTGGCGGCCTTCCTCAACAACAACGCCGCCTCCACCGGCTTCTACGGCGCGGTCAGCGGCACCGACACCCTGGAGCTCTCGTCTTACACCGGCGGCGTGGCCGGCAACAGCGCCACCCTGGCTCACAGCAGCGCCAGCCTGTTCACCGAGACCGCCTTTGCCAACGGCGCGGTGGGCGTGCTCGACGCCTCGGCGGTCGAGACGAGCACCGGCTCCGGTGAGTGGGAACTGCGCATCGACGGCGAGACCGGCTATCGCCTGCGGGTCTTCACCGCCACCACCAGCGGCGGCACCGTCCTGGACGGCAACGCCGGTTCGCCCAGCGCGCCTTGGGGCAGCGGCGCGGTCACCAACTCCGCCGGCTCCGCGGTGATCTCGCAGTTCTCCGGTTCCGACGCGTCCGACGACTGGACCACGGTGACCGCCACTTGGGACGGTCAGCGCATCAACACCCAGTCGGCCGCCCAGTTGGCCTTGGGAGCCATCGACAGCGCCATCACCACCAAGGACAAGGCCCGTGCCGCTCTCGGCGCCTTGCAGAACCGCCTGGAAAACACCATTACCAACCTCAGCATCCAGGCCGAGAACCTGCAGGCCTCCGAGAGTCGTATCAGCGACGTGGACGTGGCTCTGGAGATGACCGAGTTCACCCGCAACAACATCTTGGCCCAGGCGGCCGTGTCCATGCTGGCCCAGGCCAACAGCCTGCCCAGCCTGGCCCTGAGCCTGCTTGGCGGTTAACCTCAACCACTAGGGCGGCGGCCCTCCCGGGCCCCGCCCTTGCACCACCACAACCGCCCCGGCCCGCATGGGCCGGGGCTTCCTTTTGGCCCCGCGGCCCTGGCATGTATCTTGCTCCATAACTGGCCGGCGACTCGGTAGCCCGAGCGCGCCGCCGTCCGGTCCTGGCGGGTCCCTCGTGGGGGGGCTGGTTCAGGTGGTTGGAATTGCAGGTGAAAGGAGCCCCATGGCCAAAAAAAAGAAGCGCAAAAAGAAAAACGGCCGCTCCCGGACGCGCGCCAAGACCACGGCGCTCCCCCGGCCGGAGACCAACATAATTACCCAGGTGGAAGAACTTGCCGCCAAGGGCCGCGGGGCCGAGGCCATCGATCTCCTTAAGCGTGTGCTGGCAAAAAACCCGGACGACGCCGAGGCCTGGCGGGCCTTGGGCCGGCTGCACATGATCCGGCGCGACTACAACCCGGCCGCCGAGGCCTATGGCCGGCTGGTCCAAGAACATCCCGAGGATATCTCGGCGCTCAACGGCCTGGGCACCGCCCTGACCATGGCCGGACGCCGCCAGGAGGCCCTGCGGGTGATGAAGCGGGCGGTGGACCTGGCCCCGGACAATCCGCTGTATCTAGCCAATCTCGGCAAGCTCTACATGATGGACGCCGGCTGGCACCTGGCGGCCGCCTACCTGGAGCGGGCCCTGGACGCCGCGCCGGCCGAGGAGCGCTGGAAGTACCAGGAGGCCCTGAGCCAGTGCCGCCAACTGGCCACCGACAACCCCATCCTCCCGCGGGACCTCACCCCGGAGGACGTGCTCACTCCGCCGCCGGAGGTGTTGGCCCCGCCGCAACCGGCGCAAGCGGCCGACCCGCCCGCCCCGGCCGATGCCCAGCCGGTGCCGCGGCCGGCTCCCCTGGAGCCCACCGCGCGTCCCCTGAACATCCTCTTTGTGCAGGAGGCCCCCTGCATCCGCAACTACAAGCTGGCCGCCGCCCTGGGCCGGCGCGGCCACCGGGTGAGCCTGGCCTATACCCAGGCCAGGCTTAGCCAGATGTACCCGGGGCTCAGCGACGAGGTGTACCACCAGTGCGTCCAGCTCCGGGACCACCGCCACCTCTGGGACCTCAGCGCGGACTACGACCTGGTCCACTGCCACAACGAGCCGGACGTGCTCACCGTGGCCGCCCTGGCCGGCCAGGCCCCGGTGGTGCACGACACCCACGACCTCATCTCCCTGCGGGCCGACGGTGAGGCCAGCCTGGCCTTTTTCGAGGGGGTGGCCAACCGCGGCGCGGCCGGCCGGGTGTACACCACGCCCTACCAGTTGGCCGAGGCCCGGGAGCTCTACGGGGTGCGGGGCCCCTGCCACGTACACTACAACTACGTGTCGGCCGGTGACCTGCCCCAGCGCCGCCTGCCCAAGGACTCGGGGTCCGACGGGGCGGTGCACATCGTTTACGAAGGGGGTGTCGGCCTGGGGGGGCACCGTGATTTCACCCGGCTATTCAATGAGTTGGCCGCCGCCGGGGTGCGGGTGCATATCTATCCCGCCTCCTACAACCAGCAGGTGGCCGCTGTGTTTGAGTCAACGGAAAACATCTTCTACAACCAGCCGCTCTCGCCGAGCCGGATCATGGAAGAGATGACCCGTTTCGACTTTGGCATTATTCCCTTCAACCTGGAGCTGGGCAACCGGCGCTTCCTGGACACCACCATCGCCAACAAGCTCTTCGAATACCTGGCCGCCGGCCTGCCGGTGTTGGCCTCGCCGCTCAAATCCTACGTGGAGTACTTTGCCGCCAACCCGGTGGGCATGACCTTTGAGAGCGCCGAGGATATCCTGGCCAACCTGGATCGCCTGCGGCAAATGGCCGCCGAGATCGACTTTGGCCAACAGGTCTTCACCCACGAAAGCCAGGTGCCGGCCCTGGAGGAGTTTTACTACCAGGTGATCGACCCGGCGGCCGCGACCCAGGCGGTGAGTCCCCGGGCCGCGGCGACCCCGGCGACCGCGCCGCGGGCGGTGATTCACCGCAGCCGGCCCTTTGGCCAAACACTGGCCGCCCTGGACCAGGCCGCGGCGCCCGGGCGGCTGGCCCACCCCGGCCCGCCGGAGTCGTTGGAGCAGCGCGCCAGCGCCTAGGGCAAAAGACCCCGGCACGGGAGCGAGCTTAAGGCGACGCAGACGCACACGGTTCTGATGGCCGGCAATGCCGTGGACGCACTGCTCAAGTCAATGCTCAAAAATTATGACCAAGAGGTGGACCATGGTTACGGCATGGTCAAGGGGCGCCGCGAAGCCGCGCCGCGCCGGCGGGGCCGCCGGCCTTGCCCGCGCCGGCGGGTCGGGCCTATAATGGCGTCGCGGTGGAATGATTAACGCCTGTCACCGGCCGCGACGGCGGCCGCCGAGGGAGTGAGCGTGGTCCAACTAAGCGGTCAAAGCGTATTGGTAACCGGCGCCGGCGGTTTCATCGGGTCCCACCTGGTGGAGCACCTGGTGGCCCAGGGCTGCCGGGTGCGGGCCCTGGTGCGCTACAACTCCGGCGGTTCCTGGGGCTGGCTGGAGCAGAGCCCGCCGGCGGTGCGCGATAGCATTGAGGTGATGGTCGGGGACATCCGCGACCCCCACCACCTGGAGCGGGTGGTGGAGGGTTGCCAGGTGATCTTTCACCTGGCGGCGCTCATCGCCATCCCCTACTCCTACCACGCACCCGACAGCTTTGTGCAGACCAACGTCACCGGCACCCTCAACCTGTTGCAGGCGGCGCGGCGGGCGGGAGTGGCCCGGGTGGTGCACACCTCCACCAGCGAGGTCTACGGCACGGCCCAGACGGTGCCCATCGGCGAGGACCACCCGTTGCAGGCCCAGTCGCCCTACGCCGCGAGCAAGATCGGAGCCGACCAGATGGCCCTGTCGTTCCACCGTTCCTTCGGTCTGCCGGTGAGCGTGGCCCGTCCCTTCAACGCCTACGGCCCCCGGCAGTCGGCCCGGGCGGTGATCCCCACCATCATTACCCAGATAGCCGGCGGGGCCCGCCGCGTCAGGCTGGGCTCGCTGCACCCCACCCGAGACTTCACCTACGTGGGCGACCTGGCCGCCGGCTTTGCCGCGGTGGCCGCCTCGGACCAGACGGTGGGCCGGGTGGTGAACCTGGGCTCCGGGTTCGAGATAGCCATCGGCGAGCTGGCCGAGCTCATCGCCGCGGTGATGGGGACGAGCGTCGAGCTGGAGCAGGACCAGCAGCGGGTGCGGCCGGCCGGCAGCGAGGTGGAGCGCCTGTGGGCCGACAACCGCCTGGCCCGGGAGCTCACCGGTTGGCAGCCGAGCCACGGCGGCATCGAGGGCCTTACCCGGGGGCTTGAGCGCACCGTGCAGTGGTTGCAAGACCCGGCCAACCTGGGCCGCTACAAGCCCCAGCTCTACAACATCTGATCACCCTCCTGGTTTCACCGCCAGCCTGCGCGCGGCCCCGGCGTCCCGGGGCTTTCGGCTATTTGGTATGTAATTTGCAATCCTTGGGGCCGTAACCGGCGATCACGGCTCGGATCGTCATAGCTTTGACGGCGGACCCGGTGGCCCGCCCGCCGGCCAAAGCACCGCAGAAATGGGACGAGCCGCACCTAAGGACGGGGCGCAGGTCTATGTTTGACGAGATTATTTCCTTTATTCGCGACACTTGCCGCCAAAAAAATGGCAGCATACCCCTGCACGCGCCCACCTTTTCCGGCCGCGAAAAGGAATATTTGACCGCCTGCATCGACGATGGCTTTGTCTCCAGCGTGGGGCCGGCGGTGGAGAGATTCGAGCGCGCCGTGGCCGACTACACCGGCGCGGCCCACGCCGTGGCCACGGTCAACGGCACCGCCGCCCTGCACGTGGCCCTGCTGGTGGCCGGGGTGCGCCCCGGCGACGCGGTGATAACCCAGGCGGTGAGCTTCGTGGCCACGGCCAACGCCATCGCCTACTGCGGGGCCCGGCCCATCTTCCTGGACAGCGACCGCCGGCGCCTGGGGCTGAGCCCCGCGGCCCTGGAGGAGTTTTTGGGCGAGCACTGCCGCTTGGGCGACGACGGCCGCGCTTATCACCGCGCCAGCGGCCGGCGCGTCGCCGTCTGCCTGCCCATGCACACCTTTGGCCACCCCCAGGACCTCCACGGCCTGCAGACCCTGTGCGAGCCCCACGGCATCGCGCTGGTGGAAGACGCGGCCGAGGCCCTGGGCAGCTTCTACGGCCGGCGCCACGCCGGCACCGTGGGGCGGCTGGGGGTGCTTTCGTTTAACGGCAATAAGACCATTACCACCGGCGGCGGGGGCATGATCCTCACCAACGACGCCGAACTGGCCGCCGAGGCCCGGCACCTCACCACCACCGCCAAGCGGGAGCACCGCTGGCAGTACCACCACGACCGCCTGGGCTTCAACTACCGCCTGCCGGCCATCAACGCCGCCCTGGGCCTGGCCCAGATGGAGGTGCTGGAGCCACTGCTGGCCAAGAAGCGCGCCCGGGCGGCGGCCTACCGGGATTTCTTTGACGCCCGGGGCCTGGGCTGGGTCCAGGAGCCGGACGGCTGCCGCTCCAACTACTGGCTGGGCGCGGTGCTGATGGCCGACCGTGAGCAGCGCGACGCCTTCTTGGCCCACAGCAACGCCCGCGGGGTGACCACCCGTCCCCTGTGGGGCCTGCTGCACCGGGCGCCGATGTACGCCGACTGTGTCACCGATTCCCTGGCCGACTCCCGCTGGCTGGAGGAGCGCCTGGTGAACATCCCCAGCGGAGTGAGCCTGTGATGGAGCCCCTGGTGCTCATAGGCGGCGGCGGCCATTGCCGGTCCTGCCTGGAGGTGATCCGGGCCCAGGGCCGCTACCGGGTGGCCGGCATCGTGGACCGGCCGGCCAAGCTGCACCAGCGGGTGGACGGCTGCGAGGTCTTCGCCACCGACGACGACCTGGAGCGCCTGGCGCGGGAGTACCCCTGGTTCCTAATCACCGTGGGGCAGGTCAAGACCCCGGAGCCGCGGCGCCGCCTGTTTGAGCGGGTCACGGCCCTGGGCGGCCGCCTGGCCACGGTGGTCTCGCCCCTGGCCTGGGTCTCGTCCCGGGCCCGCCTGGGCCCGGGCACCGTGGTGATGCACCACGGCCTGGTGAACACCGGGGCCCGGGTGGGGCGCAACTGCATCATCAACAGCAAGGCCCTGGTGGAGCACGACGCGGTGATCGGCGACCACTGCCACCTGGCCACCGCCGCGGTGGTCAACGGCGGGGCGCGCATCGGCGCCGGCGTGCTGGTGGGCACCAACGCCGCGGTGTGCCAGGGCGTGGTGGTGGGCGAAGGGCGACTGGTCCCCGGCGGCTGCCTGGTGCGCCGCGATATGCCGGCCAGGCTGGAGGTGGTGCGATGAGCCGGACCACGGCCGTACTGGGGGTGGTCTATCCCGGGGCGATGGAGTTTTTGGACGACTTCCTGGACTCCTGGAGCGCCCAGGGCGAGAGCGATTTCACCCTGTGCCTGGTCAACGACGGGGTGGACGACCTGGACCGGCACCTGGCCGGCCGCGGGCTCTCGGTGCGGGTGGGCCGGAGCTCGGGCACCCCGGCGGCCCTGCGCTCCTGGGGCATCGGCTGGTGCCTGGAGCAGGGCTTCGAGATCATCATCCTGGGTGACTGCGACGACACCTTCGACCCCGACCGGGTGGCGGTGGCGCGCCGCTGGCTGGGGCGGGGCTACGACATCGTGGCCAACGAGCTCCAGGTCTTTGGCCCGGGGAACCGCGCGCCGCGCCCCTGGCTGGGGCCCCGCCTGGGCGACGGCCGGGAGATAACCCTGGCCGACATCACCCACGGCAACATGCTGGGGCTGAGTAACTGCGCGGTGCGCGCCGCGGCCCTGGACGGCGAGCACGAGGACATCCCGCCCCACCTGCCGGCCTTTGACTGGCCGTGGTTCAGCGCCCTGCTGGCCGGCGGGGCCCGGGCGGTCTTCACCGACCAGTGCGCCACCGGCTATCGCCAGCACCCCGGCAACCTGGTGGGCCGGGCCGGGCTGGAGCCGGCCGCGGTGATCAAGGCGGTGGAGGTGAAGGCGGCCACCTACGATTACCTGGCCACCCTGGGCCGGGACTACGTTAACCTGGCCGCTTGCTTCGGCGGGCTGCGGCAGAGGCTGCGGCAAGACGATAGCTTTCAACAACGCTACCTGGCCCAAGTGCGCCGCCAGGCCGATCCCGACGGCTTTTGGTGGGAGTGCGCGGTGGCCAGCGAGGAACTAAAACCATGCCGGTAGAGATAAACGGCCGGGTGATAGACAACTTCGGCCAGCCCTATCTCATCAGCGAGATCGGGGCCAACCACAACGGCGACCTGGAGCTGGCCAAGAAGCTGGTGCAGGCATCGGCCGAGGCCGGGGCCCACTGCGTGAAGTTCCAGTCCTGGACCAAGGAGTCGATCTTCTCGGCCCAGGTCTACCGCGACAATTATTTCCTGGGCGACGACTACCGCCAGCGCCAGGACTACAGCCTGGAACAGATCGTGGAGGAGTTCAGCCTGGGACGGGACGAGTTGGCCGAGCTGAAGCGCTACTGCGACCAGTTGGGCGTCGACTTCTCCAGCTCGGTCTTCAGCCCGCGGGAGACCGACTTCCTGGTGTGTGAGCTGGGGGCTCCCTTTGTCAAGATCGCCTCCATGGACATCACCAACCTGCCCTTTTTGGCCTACGTGGCCGACCAGATGGTGCCCCTGGTGCTCTCCACCGGGCTGTCAACCTTGGACGAGGTGGTGCGGGCGGTGCAGGTTATCGAGTCCCGCGGCAACCGGCAACTGGTGATCCTGCACTGCGTGTCCCACTATCCCCCCCAGGACCACAACGTGCACCTCAACAACCTGGACATGCTGCGCGCCGTGTTCCCGGACTACCCCATCGGTTTTTCCGACCATTCCCTGGGCACCGCCATACCCCTGGCCGCGGCGGCCAAGGGGGCGGCCATGCTGGAGAAGCACTTCACCCTGGACAAGGAGATGTTCGGCTGGGACCACCAGGTGAGCGCCGACCGGCGCGAGCTGGCCGAGATCGCCGAGGGCATCGGCCGCATCCACGCCGCCCTGGGCTCCACCCGCCGGGTGCTCAGCGACCAGGACTACCAGCGGCGGCCGGCCTACCGGCGCAGCGTCGTGGCCGCGGCCGACCTGGCCCGGGGCCAGCGGCTGACCCGGGAGATGGTGGACTTCAAGCGCCCCGGCACCGGCATCGGTCCCGACGCCTTGGACCTGGTGCTGGACCGCCGGCTGAAAAAAGACATCGCCGCCGACGAGCTGATCCACTGGGAGGACCTGTCGTGAACCCCGCCGACGAGCACAGCCCCTTTTCCCTGGCCGGACGCCGGGCGGCCCTCACCGGCGCCATGGGCCGGGTGGGCCGGGGCATCGCCCGGGCCCTGGCCCTGGCCGGGGCCGAGACGGTACTGCTGGACGTGGACCTCTCGGCGGCCGACGAGGTGGTGGCCGGCCTGGTGGACCCGGCCGCGGTGCACTGCCGCCGCCTGGACCTCACCGACCTGGAGCGCCTGGAGCAAAACATCAGCGAGCTGGAGCGGGAGCTGGGGCCCATCGATATCTGGATCAACAGCGCCTATCCCCGCACCAACCGCTGGGGGCTGCCTCTGGAGCGGGAGACCCCGGCCGACTGGCGGGCCAACCTGGATATGCAGCTAAACTCCTACTGCCTCAGCTCGCGGGCGGTGGCCCGGCGCATGGCCCGGCGCGGGTCGGGGTCCATCGTCAACTTGGCATCCATCTACGGCCTGGTGGCCCCGGACTTCGGGGTGTACCAGGGCACCGATAAATCCATGCCCGGGGCCTACGCCGCGGTCAAGGGCGGCATCGTGGCCTACTCCCGCTGGCTGGCCAGCTACTTCGGTCCCCGCGGAGTGCGGGTAAACGTGGTCTGTCCCGGGGCGGTGGCCTCGGGCCAGCAGGAACCCTTTTTGTCCCAGTACAACCGCCGGACCCTGCTGGGGCGCATGGCCGGAGCCGAGGAGATCGGCCACCCCGTGGTGTTCTTGGCCTCGGACGCGGCCTCCTATATCACCGGCGCGGTTTTGCCCATCGACGGCGGGCTCACCGCCGTGTGAGCGGGCGCCGCAGCCTTGCGAGAAAAGCGATGAAAAACACCTGGCGATTCGACGACACGGAGCTGGAGTTCATCAAGGAAGTGCTGGCCTCGGACTTCATCTCCTCCACCTCCGGCAACATGAACCAGCGCTTCGAGCAGGCCTTTGCCGCCAAGGTGGGGGCCGAGTTCGCGGTGACCTTCAACTCGGGCACCTCCACCATGCACGCCTGCCTGGCCGCCGCCGGGGTGGGCCCCGGCGACGAGGTGATCGTGCCGGCGCTCACGGTGATCAGCACCGCCAGCGTGGTGCTGCATCAAAACGCGGTGCCCATATTCGCCGACGTGGACCCCGAGACTTTCAATATCGATCCCGAGGACGTGCGCCGCAAGATCACCGAACGCACCAAGGCCATCATACCGGTCTCGCTCTACGGCCTGCCGGCGGACTTCGATCCCCTGATGGAGATGGCCGCCGAGCACGACCTGGTGGTGATCGAGGACGACGCCCAGGCCCACCTGGCCCGGTACCGGGGGCGCACGGTGGGGACCATCGGGCACATGGCCAGCTTCAGCTTTGAAAACTCCAAGCACATGACCACCGGCGACGGCGGCATCGTTACCACCAACCGCCGGGAGTACGCGGTGGCGGTGCGCAAGTTCGCCAGCCTGGGCTACGCCGCCCTGCAGGCCGGCGACGGCCGGGTGCGCAAGATCGCCAAGGACGAGCTGCAGGACCCGGACTACATCCGCCACGACTCCTTTGGCTGGAACTACCGCATGCCCGAGGTGGCCGCCGCGGTGGGCATGGGCCAGTTGGCCAAGCTGGACCGCTACGTGGCCACCCGCATCGAGATCGCGCGGATGTACCGCCGGGTGATCCAGGACAGCGGCTGTTCCTACCTGGTGCCCCAGAAGACGCCCGATGATTGCGTCAACACCTACTACACCTTTGGAGTGCGCTTCGAGGGAGAGGCCCGCGGTATCGCCTGGCGCGACTTCCGGAAAAAGTACGTGGAGTTTGGCGGCGACGGCATCTACGCCGCCTGGCAGGTGGTCTACCTGGAAGACGTGATGCGCAACTACCGCTTCTACGGCAAGGGCTGCCCCCACCGCTGCCCCCTCTACCAGGGGCCGCCGGTTCAGTATAAGCCGGGGCTCTGCCCCACGGCCGAGGAGCTGCAAGGCAAGCTGATGCAGTTTGTAAACAACTACCGCGACGCCCGGGAGGCCCAGCCCAAGGTGGAGGCCCTGGCCCGGACCATCGAGTATTTTGGCGGGTAGGTCTATGAGCAAGACGGTGACAGTGGGCGGCCGGCCCATCGGCGGTGGCCACCAGGCCTTCGTGGTGGTGGAGCTGGGGGTGTGCCACGAGCAAAACGTAGAGCTGGCCGAGCGTTTCATCGAACGGGCGGCCGAAGCCGAGGCCGACGCGGTGAAGGTGGAGTCTTTCCAGGCCGACGAGTTGGTGGTGGACCGCACGGTGATGCACACCTACGGCACCGCCGCCGGCCAAGTGCGGGAGAACTACTACGACCTGCTCAAGCGCCTGGAGCTGAGCCTGGAGGACCACGCCCGGCTCAAGCGCAAGGCCGACCGTTGCGGCATTTTGTTTTTTCCCACCGTGGCCACCAACCGGGCGGCGGACTTCTTCGACCGGCTGGATGTCTGCGCCTTCAAGCTGGCCAGCCCGGACGTGACCAACTATCCCCTGCAGCGCCACCTGGCCTCCCTGGGCCGGCCGGTGTTCCTGGACACCGGCGGCAGCTTCATCCACGAGGTGGAGCAGGCGGTGATAAACCTGAACCAGGCCGGCCTGGACCAGGTGATCATCATGCACAACCCCAGCGGCTATCCCGCCCCGCCGGAGAAGACCGACCTGCGCATGATCACCACCCTGCGCCAGGTCTTCGACGCGCCGGTGGGGCTGTCGTGCCACACCCCGGGCTGCGACGTGATCATGGCCGCCCTGGCCCTGGGGGCCGAGGTGATCGAAAAGCCGGTGACCCGCGACCGCACCATCGCCGGGCCGGAGCACGTCTTTTCGCTGCTCGAGGGCGAACTGGGCGAGTTCATGACC
This sequence comes from Desulfarculaceae bacterium, assembly GCA_027067385.1. GTDB lineage: Bacteria > Desulfobacterota > Desulfarculia > Desulfarculales > Desulfarculaceae > JAMOVV01. The sequence goes on along the minus strand of JAMOVV010000076.1, from coordinate 7,591 downwards.
CGGGTGCGGGCCCTGGAGCGCTCCCTGGGTTCGGGCCGCCGCACCGAGGTGGAGGAGATGAGCCTGCCGCGCTTCATCGGGCGCCGGGGCGTCTACGCCGCCCGGGACCTGGCCGCCGGCGAGGTTCTCGACAGCGACGCGGTGATCCTGGCCAAGCCCAACCGGGGGATTTCGGTGGTGCACCTGGACCTGGTGCTGGGCCGGCGCCTGCGCCGGCCGGTGGCCAAGCACCAGCCGGTGACCTGGGAGGTGGTTTGAGCCATGGGGAGACGACCGTGATGCCGTCGGAGACCGCCGCCATGATCATCCAGGCCCGCATGGGCTCCACCCGCCTGCCGGGCAAGGTCTGCGCGCCCATGGCCGGCCGGCCCATGCTGCGCCACCAGGTAGAGCGGCTGCGGGCCCACGGGCTGCTGGAGCGCTACCGGCTGATCATCGCCACCACCACCCGGGAGGACGACCAGCCCATCGCCGACCTGGCCGAGGCCGCCGGGGTGGCTTGCTACCGCGGGGAGGTCGAGGATATCGCGGCCCGCTTCTTGGGCGCGGCCCGGCACTACGGGGTCGATACCATCATCCGCCTGCAGGGCGACGATCCCCTGGTGGACCCGGCCGGCGTCGCCTTGGCCATGCAGGTGCACCGCGACGGCCGGTGGCAGGTGACCACCGGGGCCCACCGCCGCGGCTGGGTGATGGGCACCTCGGTGGTGGTGATCGAGCGCGAGGCCCTGCAAGCGGCCCACGACCACTGGGCCACGGCCGATCCGTCCCGGCTCACCGCCGGCTTCGTGCCCATGGAGCCGGAGCGCTTCGCCACCGCCAAGATCACTCCCCCGCCGGGCCAGGCGCGTGACGATATCTTCTTAACGGTGGACTACCCTGAGGACTTCGCGGTGGTGCGCCGGGTGATCGAACACTTTTTGCCCATCAAGGGGTACCGCTTCGACAACCGTGAGGTCATCGACTTTTGCGACCAACAGGGGCTCTGCCGGGCCAATCGGCACCTGCACCAGCCCTTTGACGACTAGGGAAACGGCCTCGCCCGCCCGGCGGATAGCGGCCGGCGAGAGCCCAGCCAGGGACAAGGAATCAAATGCTCAACTACCTGCGTAAATATCCCGAGCTGCTGCAACCGCCCACCGCCAGCATGCTGGAGGCGATGAAGATCATCGACAAGAGCAACAGCCTGGTGTTGGTGGTGGACGGCCAGAGGCGGCTGTTGGGCACCGTGGTGGACTCCGACATCCGCAAGGCCATCATCATGGGGGCGGGGGTGGACCAGCCCCTGCAAAAGGTCATGAACCCCTGTCCCACCTTTGTCAGCGAGGACTGCGTCTTCCAGGACATCCTGGACAAGGCCAAGCGGCGCTTCCATTCCTGGATGCCGGTGCTGGATGAAAACGGGGTGGTTACCGCCCTGTATTACACCAAGGACATCGTGGGCCAGGCCCAGCGCTACACCGATTCGGTGGTCATCCTGGCCGGGGGCATGGGCACCCGCCTGCGCCCCCTCACCCTGGAGAAGCCCAAGCCCATGCTGCCGGTGGGCGGCATCCCCATGCTGGAGATAATCGTCAAGAAGCTCATCGACCACAACTTCCGGCGGCTGTTCCTCTCGGTCAACTACCTGGCCTCGGTGATCAAGGAATACTTCGGCGACGGCAGCCAGCTGGGGGTGGAGATACATTACCTGGAAGAGGACCAGCCCTTGGGCACCGCCGGTCCCTTGTCCCTGCTGCCCGGCGACCTGGACCGGCCCTTCATGGTCACCAACGGAGACCTGCTCACCAAGCTCAACTTCAACCACCTGATGAACTACCACACCACCGGCAACAACCTGGCCACCGTGTGCGTGCGCAACCAGGTGGTGAAGATTCCCTACGGCGTGGTGAAGGTGAACAAGGCGGCCTACGAGACCATCGAGGAAAAGCCGGAGATGAAGTTCCTGGTCAACTGCGGCATCTATGTCTTCGACCCCGGCGCCCTGGAGTTGATGGAGCGCGGGCGATACTGCGACATGCCCGACTTCCTGGACCGCATCAACCAGGCCCACCCCGGCGCGGTGGCCTGTTTTCCCATAACCGAATTCTGGCTGGACGTGGGCACCATGGACAATTACGAGTGGGCCTGCGCCAACATGTAGGGTGGGCGTTGGCGAGCGGGAGGCGTCAAGACCGGTGAAACGAGTATTGGTAACAGGCATGTTCAGGTCGGGCACTACCCTTTTGGGGCGGATGCTGCACGCCCACCCGGCCGTGGCCCTGGCCGGCGACGGGGCCTTCCCCTTCTTCAAGTTCCTGCGCAACGCCCTGGCCGCCAAGCTGGGCCTGGGCCACAGCTTCGACTTTGACGAGCCCCTGCACGACTATTATTTTGATCGCCGCCGTCTCTTCACCGGCATCCAGGAAGCCGACCTGGAGGTGGCCATCGACGCCGAGGAACTGGCGCGCCTGCGCGCCCTGATGCAGCGCTGGTGCACGGACAACGACCAGTACGCGCCCTGGCTGGCCCCCCACCTGGACCAGCTCGGCGGCGAGACCTACGGCCAGGTGCTGGCCGGCCTGTGGCCCCTGGTGGTCCGGGCCTACGGCGGCCCGGACACCGCGGTGGCCGGGATCAAGGAGGTCTGGACCGGCGAGTTCGTGCCGGCTCTGCTGCGTAGCGACGACCAGCTCAAGGTGATCTACCTCACCCGCGACCCCCGCGGGGTGGCCGCCTCCAAGAAGCACCGGGCCGAAAAATACCCCTGGCTGTTCATGGGCCGCCAGTGGCGCAAGCTGGCCGCCCTGGGCTGGCTCTACGGCCGGGGGGCCTCGCCGGCGCGGGCGCGCACCCTGGCCCTGCGCTTTGAAGACCTCATCACCGACCCGGTGGGCGCCACCGAGGACATCTGCCGCTTCCTGGAGCTGGACTGGCACCCGGCCATGGTGGACCCGGCCGGCTTTGTCAATGGCCGGGGCCGGCCCTGGCGCCAGAACACCGCCTACCAGGCACGCGGCGCGGCCGGCTTTGACCCGGCCACCTGCCGGCGCTGGCGCGGGGCCCTGGCCCGGCGCGAGATCGAGCTCATCGAGTTCCTCTGCGCCCCGGAGATGCTCCTGTGGGACTACGAGTTGACCGGCGACTGGCCGCCGGCGGCCGGTGCGGATTTGATCCTGGACCCGCCGGCGGTGCCCGCCGACGAACTGGCCGGCTGGATAACCCGCACCATGGATTGTTCGGCCGCCTACACCGCCGAGGCCCTGGCCCGGGAGCGGCTGCGCTACGACCTGCTGGACCGCGGCCGGGGTCTGGAGCTTGACCGGCTGGGACCGCTGATCGAGCGGGCCTTTTTGACCCGGGAGGTATTTAAGGCTTTGCTGGAAACCGCCGAGGGCCGCGGCCCCGGCGCCACCCCAACCCGAGAAGGTGATCGACGTGAGCGATAACGACAAGCAGCTATACGTGGTGCACGCGGTGGACACCGAGGGGCCCCTGTACCAATCGCCCAAGGCCACCGCCCTGCGGCTCAATGAACTCTACGACCTGGGCATCGACACCTCGGCCGACTACCGCGCCCTGGGGCGGGTCATCGCGGCCTACGCCCGCGGCCAGACCCCGGCCGGCGGCCGCGAGGACGAGATCGCCCACTTCCTCAGCACCACCGAGTTTCTCTCGGACAAGGCGGCCTACGCCGCGGCGGTGCAGGAGGCCACCAGCCAGGACTTCCGCCACCAGCACGCCGATCCCCAGGGCGGGCCCTACCGCTGGAGCTGGTTCGTGCTCGACAACGTGGGCACCCTGATCAACCCGCGGCGGCGTCTCTTTGGCTACGGCCAGGTCTACGTGAACCTGCGCGAGGCCTTCACCAACCGCGACAGCCTCGAGCTCGACGGCTTCTACTGGCACTACCACCAGATCCGCAAGGACGACCATCCCTTCATCAAGGAGACCAACTTCCACGCCTGCGACGAGTACAACCAGATACTGTGCCGCTACATCATCGAGCATCGCCACTTCCCGGCCGCCTACCGGGCCGGCTATTGCCTGGAGCGCTGGGACGCCAACCTGTGGCTGGAGAATTGGCTGCCCTTTGACTTCAGCAACCACGCCCCGTCGTTCGACTATGACCAAGACCAGCGGGTGCGCGACGAGGTGGACTTCTGGCTGCGGGCCCCCAACGACTGGTCGCACTACCATCCCGACGGCCACGACCTGGAGCGGCCGGGCAACCTGCGCCGCACCATGTTCCGCAGCCTGTGCTACAAGACCCGGCTCTACACCCTCACCGAGGAAGACGTGCGCCAGGCCTTTGTCCGGGCCGACTCCGGCCGGCCCACCGTGCTCTCGGCCTTTAGCCACGACTTCCGTCGCCTGGCCCCGGAGGCCGAGGGCTACCACCGCCTGGTAAAAAAGGTGGCCGCCGAGTTCCCCGGGGTGCGCTGGCAAAACGCCACCGCGGTGGCGGCGGCCCGGGCGGTGTTGGGGCGCCAACCAGATGGCGGCTTGCAGCTCAGGCTGTGGTACCAGGACGGCCAGGTGAAGGCCGAGAGCTCACGGCCGGTCTTTGGCAGCGAGCCTTTCCTGGCCCTGATGACCGACGACTACCGCTTCTTCCACCAGAACTTCGTGCGCCTGGGCCAGACCCGCTGGGCCTACCACCTGCGCCACCCGGGCATGATCAAGTTCATCGGCATCGGGGCCAACGACCCGGCCGGGTTCTCCGACACCGCGCTGCTGGTGCGCGACGGACAAAACTTTCTGCCCGTGACCGACACCGGCTACTGGGCCGGATCACCGGAATAACCGGGCGGTGGTCGGCTAAACGCAACAGGGGGGAATGGGGTTACCGGCGGCGTGTGCAACGAATGGATATGTCCGGCTGATACCGAGCCGGCCGGAGAGTGTTTCTAGCGCGAGGGAAAACACTGGAGTAAACACCGTGAAGATATTAATCGTAACCAACACCTTGGACCATCCCCTGTGTTCTCTGGCGGTTCAATTGGCCGAACGGGGACATAGCTGTCTCTTAGGCCGCATGCCGGGTCAGGATTGGCGCCAGGAGCAACTGAAGCACTTCAGCGGGGGAGTGGACGTTTCCCCCGCGACCATGGACGAATGCGATCTGGTTTATGTGGTTGTCGACAGCCTGGCGGAGCTGGATTGCTTTAAAGGATTTGACCTGGCGCCCTACAGCGCCAAGGGTATCCTGGACTTGGCCCGTGGCTCCTTGGTGCTCCGGGACCAGAGCGAGCGCACCGCCCGGTCCCTGGCGGCCGGATGGGGTCTATGGACCGTGGTGCGTGAAGAGCGGCAATTGCCTGGCGGTGAAGACAGCGTTTATCCGGGAGAGGTCCTGGTCTGCGGTGATTACATGGCCGGGGACTCCCTGTCCAGCCATGCGGTCGCCGACATTCTCTGGCTGATTCACAAGAGGTTGGGCGGGGAGGTGACGGATCAGCCACCGAGCCAATACTTTGAACAACTGGCCTGGCCCCCCCCGGAAGACCGCCCAAGCCGGTTGTTGGCCGAGCGGCTGTTGGAGATTGACCCTTTCTTCGGCCCGGCCGTACTGAGACGTCATCTGCCGGCCCTGGTCCGGGGAGGCCAATTTCCCGAGCAGTTAAACCACTACCTGTCCCAGGACCGCTTATGGTTCGCTTCCCTCCTGATCCTGGAGAAGCACCTGGGGGACGACCATCCCCTGCGGGTCCAACTTAAACAACTGCGCCGACACTGTCTGCCACCCCATGCCACCTCGGGCCAAGGCAAACGCATCCTGGTCTTCATCCCCCGTAAGCAGCGCGATCTGTATATCGACTTGCTGCTGGGATATTGGCTGGAGGAAAAAGGGTACGAGGTATTTTTCCGTCCTCTTTTGGATTCGCCGGAAAATTCTATCTTGGAGTTGCTGCCCGATGTCGTGATCTGGGGATCGCGCACCACCGAGTACGCCATGGGGCTGGCCAGGTTCGCCAAGGAGAGGAACATTATATCTGTCGCCCGGCGAGAGGAGACCGGCTATTCCCGTGAGAAATGGGAGATGCGCTCCGAGACCGAGAAACGTTGGTGGATAGGCGGATGGGACTATAGCCCGGTGGTGGACCTGGAGTTTTTCTCCAACCAGGAGTGTTTGTCTTTCACCTTGGAGCGGGGTCATCTGCCAAAGTCCCGGGCCCGGGCGGTGGGCTGCATGCTCATGGACCCTTATTTCATCCCCAACCTGCGGGAGAAACTACCCCGCCGGGAGGAGTTCTGCGGAAACCATGGGATTGATCCGGCCAAAAAGAACATGCTATGGGCCACCCGTTGGACCAAGGCGGACCGCGATCCCGAAGGTGCGGTGCCCGAGGCTTTGTTTGGCAAAAACAAGTCGGGCCAGGCTATCCCAGAGATCAAACGCCGCGTGGAGCAGGACATCAAATGTCGTTTGGGCTGGTTGAGGGCGATCCACGAACTATATCAAGGTATAGGCGACCAGTGGAATTTTATCGTCAAGGTGCACCCCGGCGAAAAGGCCGAAGCCTATCTTGAGTTCTTCGCGAAAAACGGCCTGAACATTCCGGTGATACTCGATGGCTACATGGTCGAGATATTGCCGCAAATTGATCTGCTCGTCCACGCCGGCTCCAATACCGCCCTGGAGGCTCATTCTCTGGGGATACCCTCGGTGAGCTATTTGAACCCCGATCCGGCGTGGACCCCCATCGCCCGGGTAGCCCCGGCCGTGGACACTACGGAGCAGTTGGCGCAGGCCATAGCCGGGATTCAATTGGGCCGGAGCAACGCCGACCGGGAGATGATCGCGGTCTTGGAGAAGGAATTTTACGGACCCATCGACGGTAAGGCCACCAAGCGAGCGGCGGAGCACGTCGATGCCCTACTGCGCGGCCGGGTGACCCGGCCGTTCAGGATGCCCGGCGATAGGTTTGTCCCCGGGCGGCGCACCAACTGGGACCCCTATGAGCAGAACGCCACCGAACAGGAAATTCGCACCCGCCTGGCGATCATCCGGCAATGCTTCGGCTCCAGCCGAGCCGCTGGTGATATCCGGGTGGTTACTCCGCCGAGCTTCGAGAGCCGCCGGCCAGGCCTGCGGCAATGAGCCCCGGTGAGCTCCAGCAAAAGGAGGACCGCGATGCCCAAGCCCAACCAGGCTGAGGAGTCTCGCCCGGCTCCCAACCAGTGCCCGGTGTGCGACCGCGCCGAAGGCCGGGAGTATTACCGCAACCCCCTGGGCAACACCTACTACCGCTGCGGCGGCTGCGGCTGCGTGTTCATCGACAACACGGTGGCGGTGGCCCCCTACCCGGTGGACGCCCTGGACAGCGCCCGCCAGAGAGGTGGTTTTGCCGCGGACCTGCGCTCCAACAAGCTGTGGACCTATGGCCGCAGCCACGCCCGCTGGTTGCTGGACTACCTGGCCGACGCCCGGCTCTCCTCGCCGCCCAGCGCCCTGAGCGTGGGCTGCGCCTTTGGCCACGACCTGCGCGAGCTGGCCGACGCCGGCTGGCGGGTGCTGGGCATCGACCACGACCAGAGCTTCGCGGTGCGGGCGCGCCACCAGCACGGGCTGGAGGTGGTACACGGCTACTTCGAGCAGGTGGACTTC